>NZ_BAAACP010000001.1:0-328179 GCF_039521565.1 Paraclostridium tenue | reverse complement strand
ATCAAAGTTACCTGATGCAACTTCATCTAATACATGAACTGCATCATTTATAATTTCTTTAGTTTTGCTACTCATTTGTCTCATACTATCTGATAAAGATCCTAGTTCATCTTTTGATTCATAATTAATAGTTATATCATAATCTCCATCAGCCATTTTATTTGCTGCTTCTTCTATTTCTTCAATTGGTTGTTTTAATCTATTTGTTATGTACACACATGTAACTAATCCTGCTACTATAGTAAATATACTAATTGATATAGAAGCAAAAGTTGCTTTTGAAGCTGTATCTTCTACCCCTTTATTAAATTTAATTCCATAATCTTCTGCATCCTTATTAAGATTTACTGCATCATCTACACACTTATTGTATGCATTAAAATATGGAGTGTTTTGTCTAAGCATTTCTATTGCTTGTTTATAATCCCCTTTATCTATAAATACAAAAACATTGTCACATTCTTGTTTTAAATTATTTACTGATTTTTGAAGTTCATCAATTGAACTTTTATTCTCACTAAAAGAATTATTAAGTGTTTCTATACTTTTATTGATACTGTCAAAAGTACTCATCATTTTAGCTTTATATTGTACTGGATCTTGTTCCATAACTGCATTACCAATATATCTTGCAACAGCAACTAAATCTCTACGAACTTGCATAGTTTCAGTAGTTGATACATATGGTCCTGTAAACAATTGATGACTTAACTTTTCTGCTCCCTTTAATCTAGAAACTGTATAAATACTTGTAAATGCTGAAAGCATCAATATAATCCCAAAAGCTATACTTAACTTTTTACCTATTTTTAAATTTTTCATAAATATTCCTCCCTATAGTCTTTGGTTATGTGTTTCTACATCAACAATACAATTCTTTCATTTATATAAGATCAAATAACTAATTGTTTATATATTTATTAATATATATGCTATATAAAGTAAATTTCAATTTGAAATATGTAAATACAAATATATTATTTTTATGCTTATGTTTTTTTAGTAAATTTTCTAAAAACTCAATTTTCATTCTTTAAATTTTAAATCATTGTATAATCTTTGAATATAGAAATAATTATTTGGTTTATTTAACCTAAATTAATATTGTTAATGTCATTCTTATAATTATGTATAAATTAATTATTTTATCAACCCATCCTTTATACGGATACATTTATACATACTTTAGATTTATATAATTAATTACCTTTTATTAATTCTATTAACAAAGTCACTAATTGCAATAGGTTTAAGATTGATTTCAAAAATTTTCACCATATGTATCGGTAGATAAATCAGTTTAAATCAAATCCAAAATCATTCGAATATATAAAAAATTTTGTAAATAAAAAAATAAAAGTACTTAAGTATAAGTACTTTTATTTTTTTATATTTTATATGTTTATTTCTTATTTATTTTATTTTTATTATCTATGCCAAAAAAGTTTTGTGCATCTTTTATTAAATTATTAAAATCACTTCTTGTTGTATTATCTATATTTAATATATCATTTATGCCTTTTCTAAATTCCACTTCTGATTTTTGCATTAAACTATTTGGTACTTCATCTAATTTTTTAGATCTAGTCTTTAATTCTCCTAATAATTTATTTCCTTCAGCTATTAATTTATCATTCATATCCTTTATTTTAGGGTCTTCTGTTTTTACTCTTTTTAAAGAGTCTACAAATTCTTGTAAATTTTTTTCACTATCTTTATATGCTTTTTTTAATCCTTCAAGATACTTTTCATTTCCCGGGTAATCTTTTGTTTCTTTATCTACTAATATTTGATCATATCCATTATAATTTTCTAATCTAGCTATATTATTTTCATATAATTTTCCGAATTCATCTCTATAACTTTCCATACTCATATTTCCGTATCTATTGTCTTTGGTTTCTGGTGTTGATTTTGTTACTCTATTTTCATCTGTTTTTTTAGGCATTTTATCTGCACATCCAACAACTCCAAACGATAGTAATCCTATTAATCCTAATGCTAATACTTTTGAATATTTCATGTCATACCTCCAAATTAATTATTTATTTAATTCTATATCTAAGTAATTTCTTATACTTTTTATAGAATTTTTAAACTTAGTTTTTATATAACTTGGCATAGATATATTTTCTTGTAAATATACTATAAATTTAGACTTTACCATTGAATAATTATCTATTGGTATATTGTCTATATCTTTAATCTCTCTTTCAACTTCTTTTATTAAACTCAAAGTATTTTCTACTAATTCATTATTTAATTTAGTAAGATTAATATCTTTCATAACTAAATTATTTATTCCTCTTTTAAACTCAATCAATTGTTGATTTGATATATCTAATAACTTTTTATATTTATTTAAATTTTTATAATTATCTTCATTATCTTGGTTTAAAAAAAATTGTTTTATATCATCATAATTTTCTTTTTCAATTGGCTCTATGTATTGTTTATACAAACTTGTAAATTTATCGTTGTATTCATATACACTTAATCCTTCTTGAGTAGTATTTATGTTATTGTTTTTATTTTTTCCATATTTATCATAGGTTCCACAGCCCATGCACAAAATATTACCAATTATAATCACTACGACTAATGATAATATTTTAAGATTTTTCATTTTTTACTCCTTCCAATCTCTTACAAACCTATTATCTCCACAATAACAATTTTTATTTATAAAATTTTAATTAAATAAATTTATTTCTTAACTTTAACAAAATATTTAGTGTGTAAAAGTTCACGAGCTTTATCACTTAAAGGATGTTCTAAATATTTATCATATATAGCTTGTACTTCTGGATTTTCATCAGATTTTCTTAAATTTAATGATCTATCTATATTATTTAAACCTTCTGCTCTTTTCTTTATTGTTTCTCCTCTTTTTCTTTCTTTAGGTTGTCCACCTCCACCTACACATCCGCAAGTACATGCCATTATCTCTATAGCATGGAAAAATTCTTCTTTATTTCTTATTTTATCAAGCATTTTACCTGCTTCTCTAAGTCCATAAGCAACTCCTATTCTAAGTTTTAATCCACCTACTTCTAAATCACAAGCCCTAAATGACTCCCATCCTCTAAGACATTCAAATTCTACATTTTCTATCTTCTCTCCTGTAATATTTTCTACAGCAGTTCTAGTTGCTGCTTCTATAACTCCACCAGTTCTACCAAATATAATTCCGGCACCAGTATAATCTCCTAAAACATGATCTATCTCACTATCTTCTATTTCATTTAAATTTATATTTGAATTTTCAAATATTTTTATAAGTTCTCTTGTTGTAATAACATAATCGACATCATAATTGAAATCTCTTGAAAATTCATGTCTTGATGCTTCATATTTTTTAGCTACACAAGGCATTATAGCAACTGATATTACTTGATCTCTAGTAAGGCCTTTTTCTTTTGCCCATAAATCTTTAGCTACAGTTGCAAACATCTGCATAGGTGATTTTGCACTTGATGGTACATCTAACATATCTGCATAGTTTTGTTCTATAAATTTAATCCAAGCAGGACAACAAGATGTAAGTATTGGAAGTCTAACATTTTCATCTCCTTCGAAATATTTTTCTAATCTTTCTTGAAGTTCTGCCGCTTCTTCCATTATCGTTAAATCTGCTGCCCATGTGGTATCAAATACATAATCTACACCTAATTTTCTTAAACCTGCTGCTACTTTTTTTTCTACATTCACTCCAGGTTCAAATCCAAAAGCTTCTCCTATAGTAACTCTTACTGCAGGTGCCATTTGTGTTATAACAACTTTGTTTGGTATAGCTAAATCTCTTAAAAACTTAAGAGTATTATCCCCTGCTGTTATAGCATCTACAGGGCAAACTGGAATACATTGTCCACAATGTGTACATCTATTATAATCAATATAGTGTTGTTGTTTTTTCTCTCCATGTATGCAATCAACAGGACAAACTCTTTCACAAGCTCCACAACCTATACATCTAGTTGTTATGGTTAATTTTATAAGATTATTACATTGAGCAGTGTAACATTTACCTTCTTCGATATGTTCTTCTATTTCGTCATAAAAATTATCAACTATTTCTTGCATTATGTTATGATTTTGATTTAATGTCTCTTTAACAGTACTTGCTAGCTCTCTTAATATGAAAATATCTCTCATATTAGCTCTACCTTTACTTATTCTATCTAAAGTCTTCCACATATGAAGTATTTCATCTTTTACTTTTTCATACTTTTTATATTTTTCTTCTTTCATTTTTCCTATTAAAAAATCTATGTAAAATTTAGCATACTGAACTATACAATCTTCTTGTGAAAGTATTATTATAGTTTTACTAGAATCTTCATCAAATAAATTAAAATTTAATTCTTCATCTAAACTTTCTTCTGTTAAAAAACCTCCAAATGGTATACCTAACTGCGCTGCTTTAAAAGCGCTATTTTTTATTATTCCTCCAGCTAAATCTATAACTTCCCTAAGTGTAGCTTTTTCTGGAATTTCTATTATACCAGGATTATTTATTTTGCCTGCAATAGCGATAATTCTTTTATCATTATCAGTTATTTGTTTTAATTCTTCTTCACTAAATACAGAAAATACTGATCCCAATGAACTTTGTATTATACTTGGTTTTTTATCTGTCACTTTTTAACACTCCTTCATGTAAATTGGTATTCAAACTATTAATTAACTTCTCCATTATTGATTAATACTATTCTTGTTATTTATATAAAAGTAAATTTTTAGAAAATATGTTTTAAATTTCTAATATAAATAAAAAAAGCTGTTAATTTAAGATTTTAAATCTTAAATTAACAGCTTTTTATTATTATTTATTGTATAAATCTATCTCTGCTAATAATTCTTCTACTAAACTATCTCCTTTTATTTTCCTTACGATCTGACCTTTTTTAAATAACAGACCTTCTCCTTTACCACCAGCTATACCGATATCAGCTTCTTTAGCTTCTCCTGGCCCATTGACTGCACATCCCATTATAGCTACAGTTATGTCTTTATTAATTTTGTTAATTTTCTCTTCTACTTCATTTACTACATCTATAAGGTTTATATTACATCTTCCACAAGTAGGGCATGATATAACTTTTATCTTATCATTTAATAATCCTAAACTTCTTAATATTTCTTTTCCTACTATTACTTCTTCAGTTGGATCTCCTGTAAGAGATATTCTTACAGTATCTCCTATACCCTTTAATAAAAGAGCTCCTACACCTATTGAAGATTTTATAGTTCCTTTTTTTACACTTCCTGATTCTGTTATACCTATATGAAGCGGGTAATCAACTTTCTTAGATATAAGTTCATAAGCTTCTATAGTCTTATATATATCTGATGATTTAAGAGATATAACTATATTATAAAAATCTAAATCTTCAAGTATTTTGACATGACCTAGTGCACTTTCTACTAAAGCTTCAGCTGTAGCAGAACCATATTTTTGTAATAAATCTTTTTCTAAAGAACCACCGTTTACACCTATTCTTATTTTAAGGTTTTTCTCCTTACATTTGTTTACGACCATTTTAACTCTGTCTATATTCCCTATATTTCCTGGATTTATTCTAACTCCATCTACACCTTGTTCTATAGCTTCTAGCGCTAATTTATAATCAAAATGTATATCTGCAATCACAGGTATATTTACATTTTTCTTTATTTCACCTATGTTTTTAGCTGCTTCCATATCAGGAACTGCAACTCTAACGACATCACATCCAACTTCTTCAAGTCTTTTTATTTGTTCTATAGTTGCTTTTGCATCCCTTGTATCTGTATTAGTCATAGATTGTATAGATATTGGATTGTTTCCACCAATTTTAAGACTTCCCACACTAACTTCTCTACTTAATCTTCTTTCGTAACTCATTGTCTCACCTTCACCTTCTAGTCAAACTTTGCTACATTCTAATTAATTTAACTATATCTTTATATGTTATAAATAACATAAATATCATTAATGTAGCAAATCCTATTAAATTTACCATACCTTCTTTATTAGGATCTATTTTCTTTCCACCTCTTAAAAATTCTATAAATAAAAAGAATAATCTTCCTCCATCAAGAGCTGGTATAGGTAATAAGTTTAATATTCCTAAGTTTAAACTTATTACAGCTGCAATTTGAAGAACACTTACTAACCCTGATCTAGTTGCATCTGCAACAATGCTTATTACACCTACAGGTCCTGCAAGAGAACCTTCGACTCCACCTGGTAAATTACCTGTTATTAATTTTCCTAAGAAAGTAACCATTTGAACAGTCATATTTATAGTTGCTTTTATTGCATTTCCAAATGCTCCTAATATATCTTTTTCATTTTTTGGAGATATCCCTATTAAATAATTTCCATCTTTAAGCTCAGGCTTAACCTTAACATTTTTTTCTTTTCCATCTCTATTAATAGTTACTGATAACTCTTTTCCATTTGACGATTGAATTTCTTTACTTAATTCATTCCAACTTTTAATGTTAACTCCATTTATTTCAGTTATTTTATCCCCTGATTTAATTCCTGCTTTTTGGGCCACGCTATTTTCCATAACAGTTTGTAAAGTTGTTGTTGGCTTACTCGGATTTCCTATATACATAAATACAGGAATTAAAATTATAACTGTAAGTATTATATTGAAAAATGGCCCCGCAAATAATATACTAGCTCTTTGTAATATACTTTTATTACCAAAAGCTCTTGGATCCTTCGAATCGCCATCTTCACCCTCCATAGCAACATATCCACCAAGAGGTAATAACCTTATACTGTATAATGTCTCTCCTTTTTGAAAACTATATATTTTTGGCCCCATACCTATAGCAAATTCATGTATCCTAACCCCTGCTCTTTTAGCAAATAAAAAGTGTCCTAATTCATGAATGAATACTATTATACCAAAAGCTAAAATAGCTGCTAATACAGTTATTATATTCATACCTTCACCACCTTATTTAATACATTTTTTTACGAATTCTCTACTCCAATTATCTGTATATAATATTTCTTCTAATGTTGGCTTTTCTATACTATTATGAGCATCTAATGTTTTTTCTATATAGTATGGAATATCGTAGAATTTTATTTTATCTTCTAAAAATTCATTAACTAAAACTTCATTAGCTGCATTTAAAACTGCTGAGTATGTTCCTCCCATATTTAAACTATCATATGCTAACTTTAAACAAGGAAAAGTATTTAAATCAGGTTTTTCAAATGTTAAGCTACTTAACTTAGAAAAATCTAATCTTTCAAAATCATTAAGTATTCTTTCTGGATAAGTTAATGCATATTGTATAGGAAGTTTCATATCCGGACATCCCATCTGAGCTATTATTGAACTGTCTAAAAATTGAACCATTGAATGTATTATACTTTGAGGATGTACAACTACATCTATTTTATCTGAATTTACATCGAATAACCATTTAGCTTCTATAACTTCTAACCCCTTATTCATAAGCGTAGAAGAATCTATACTTATTTTTCTTCCCATACTCCAATTTGGATGTTTTAATGCTTCGTTTTTAGTTACATTTATTAAATCATTTTTAGACTTACCTCTAAATGGTCCTCCAGACGCAGTTAATATTATACTTTCTATTTCTTTTTTACTCTCCCCATTTAAACATTGGAATATTGCACTGTGTTCACTATCAACAGGAAGTATTGCTACATTTCTTTTCTTTGCTTCTTCCATAACTAATTGACCTGCTGTAACTAATGTTTCTTTATTAGCTAGTGCTATAGTCTTACCTTTTTTTATTGCTTCAAGAGTTGGTACTAACCCTATCATACCCACTATTGCAGTTAAAAGTACATCAATTTCATCTAAAGACGATATTGTAATTAAACCTTCCATTCCGCTTAATACTTCAATTTTTATATCACTTGGTATCATTTCTTTTAATTCTTTTGCACTATTTTCATTATATACCGCAACATATCTAGGCTTAAACTCCTTTATTTGCTCTAAAAGTAGGTTTATGCTACTATTTGCAGATATAGCTACAACTTCAAATTTATCTCTATTTTTTCTAACTACATCTAAAGTTTGTGTTCCTATCGATCCTGTTGATCCCAATATTGATATTTTTTTCATACTATTTATATTCCTTTCCAATAATTTATATACTATACAATTAAAGCTTCAGAGGAACCTGAAGCTAAATAAATATATATATTGCATAGTAAACAAATGGTGCTACTAGTATAACACTATCAAATCTATCTAATATACCACCATGTCCTGGTATTAATTTTCCATAATCTTTTATTCCTACATATCTTTTTATAGCTGATGCAAATAGATCTCCAAATTGTGCTACGATACTTCCAATACTTCCTACTAAAATCATATGAGTTATATCTAATTTAAATATATACCCAAAAATTATGCAACAAATTGTAGAACCTAAAATACCACCAATACTACCTTCTATCGTTTTCTTAGGGCTTATGCTAGGTATTAATTTATGTTTTCCAAATAGATATCCACTAAAATATGCAAAGGTATCTGTCATAAATGATATTATAAATATCAACCATACATAAATTCCGCCCAATCTAAAATTATTTATTGTTAAAACTATATAATCTAAAAATATTGGTATATAAAATATACCTATAAATGTTATAGAAAAATCTATTATGTTTTTCTTATTCGATAAAATATAAACTATTCCTATTAAGAATAATATAAATACAAATATATATGTATATTCGGTTTGTAATTTAAAAATATTTTTTATAGATAAGTATATAGCAAATAAATATCCCAAAATACTTATAGGTTGTATACTTTTGCTTTTAAATGCTTTATAAAACTCATCTAACCCAATTATTCCTATAATAGCCTCTGCTATGTATAGTGGCAATCCTCCATATATTACAAATAGTAATAATGGAATTAAAGCTAGTGCTGCAATGATTCTTACAACCATAAAATAATCTCCTTACTTAAGTCCACCAAACCTTCTATCTCTATTTTGGTAAACATATATAGCTTTTCTAACCTCAGTTTCATTGAAATCAGGCCAGTATATATCTGTAAAATAAAATTCAGAATATGCAATCTCCCACAATAAGAAGTTACTTATTCTTTGTTCACCACTAGTTCTTATTATTAAATCTGGGTCTGGTATAGACTTTGTACTTAAATGTTTTGTTATAGTATCTTCATTTATATCTTCTATATCTATTTTACCACTTTTATAATTTTTTACTATATCTACAACTGCATTTTTTATATCATTTCTACTACCATAATTTAAAGCTATATTTAAGTTTAATCCAGTATTATCTTTAGTTACATCAATTGCATTTTTTATAGCATCTATAGATTTACGTGGTAGTACATCTATATCACCTATAGTTGTTATTCTTACATTATTTTTATGTAATTCTTTTAACTCTTTATTTAAATATGTATATAATAGATTCATTAAAGCATCTACTTCTAACTTTGGTCTTTTCCAATTTTCTGTTGAAAATGCATATAAAGTTAAATGTTTTACCCCTAATGCTGAGCACTCTTTTGTAACTGCCCTTATAGCTTCAACCCCAGCTTTATGTCCAACTGTTCTTGGAAGTAGTCTCTCTTTAGCCCATCTACCATTTCCGTCCATTATTATTGCTATATGAGTAGGTACATTACTTAAGTTTATGTCATATATATTGTTTTTATTCATAAACTACCTCCCAATAAAATTTTCTGACTCCTATTTTAAGGAGTCAGCAAAGTAAGTTTGTATTATCTCTACACTATTATCTAACTCAGATATTTTAATAACTCTAGGTACGATTAATTTTTCTTCATCTTTATATCCTTTTATGGTAGTTATAGTATAGTTTTTATTTTCTTTTTTAAAGAAATTTTCTACCTCATTTGTATGAAGTCCTAATAAATTGTAGTATTTTTTCAATATTATACCGCCATTATATCTTGTTCTTTAGCTTTTAATAAAGAATCAACTTCTTTTATAAATTTATCAGTTATTTTTTGAACTTCATCTTGAGATTTCTTTAAATCATCTTCAGTTATTTCGCCTTCTTTTTCCATCTTTTTAAGCTTGTCGTTAGCATCTCTTCTTTCATTTCTTAATCTAACTTTAAACTCTTCTGCAACTTTGCTAGCTTGCTTAGCTAATTCTTTTCTTCTTTCTTCTGTTAAAGCTGGAACTGATATTCTTATAACTTGTCCATCATTAGTTGGATTTAATCCTAAATCTGAGTTTCTTATAGCTTTTTCTATTTCAGGCATAGCTGTTTTATCCCAAGGATTTATCATTAAAGTTCTTGGTTCTGGTACAGATATAGCACCAACTTGATTTATAGGAGTTGGTGTTCCGTAATAATCAACTCTTATTTTATCTAACATTTGAGCATTAGCTCTTCCTGCTCTTATAGTAGTAAATTCTGTTTTAAGTGCTTCTATTGTTCTGCTCATTTTTTCTTCTAATTGTTTTTTTACTTGTGCGCTCATTATTAATCCTCCTTATATTTAATTATTTTACAGTAGTTCCTATATTTTCACCCATAACTGCTTTTATTATATTCTCTGTAGAAAGTTCAAATACCTTTATTGGTATCTTATTATCCATACATAAAGATGTAGCAGTTGAGTCCATAACTTTAAGTTCTTTTTGTAACACATCTATATAACTAAGTTCTGTAAATTTCTTAGCATCAGCATGTACCTTTGGATCTTTATCATATACTGCATCTACATTTTTAGCAAGTAATATAACTTCAGACTCCATTTCTGCAGCACGAAGTGCAGCTGCTGTGTCAGTTGAGAAGTAAGGATTTCCTGTTCCCGCTCCGAATATAACAACTCTAGATTTTTCTAAGTGTCTAACTGCTTTTCTTCTTATATAAGGCTCTGCTATTTGTCTCATTTCTATAGCAGTTTGAACTCTTGTTAACACATCTATATTTTCAAGAGCATCTTGTAGCGCCATAGCATTCATAACTGTAGCTAGCATTCCTATATAGTCAGCAGTAGTTCTATCCATTCCTTCAGATGTTCTTCCTCTCCAGAAGTTACCTCCTCCAACAACTACAGCTACTTCTACCCCAATTTCTTGTATTTGCTTTATAGCTTGTGCTATGTCATTTACAACTTCATTATTTATACCAAATCCCTTATCTCCAGATAATGCTTCTCCACTTAATTTAAGTAATACTCTTTTGTACATGGGCTTTGTCATTTGAAATCCTCCTTAGTTAACTTTTTAAAAAAGAGAACACCGAAGTGTTCTCTTTTGGTTAATTACTTAAGTTGCTTAGCAACCTCTTCAGCAAAGTTTTCTTCTTTCTTTTCTATACCTTCACCAACTTCGAATCTTACGACTCTAGCAACCTTTATTTCAGAACCTACTTTTTTAGCAACGTCTGCAACTAATTGCTTTATAGTTAAATCTGGGTTTTTAACGAAAGTTTGCTCAACTAAACAAACTTCTTTTAATTGTTTTTCTAATCTTCCCTTTATCATTTTTTCAACTATATTAGCTGGCTTTCCTTCGTTTAAAGCTTGTTGAGTTAATATTTCAGTTTCATGAGCTATGTACTCTGGATCTACATCATCCTTAGAAACATATTTAGGGTTCATAGCAGCAACTTGCATAGCTATATCTCTTCCCATTGCTAATACTTCAGCATCTCTAGCTTCTGTTTCTAATTCAACTAATACACCTATTTTTCCACCACCGTGGATGTATCCAGCAACTTGTCCATTAGTAGATATTTTAGCAAATCTTCTTATATCTAACTTTTCTCCTATAGTAGCTATTCTGTTATTTAATACTTCAGATAAAGCTCCTTCTTTGTGAGATTCAGTTAGTAATCCAGCTACATCTTCTTTTTCAGTAGCTAAAGCTATTTCAGCAACATCTTTAACGAAAGTTTTGAAATCTTCGTTTTTAGCAACGAAATCTGTTTCTGAGTTTATTTCAACTATAGCACCAACAGTGTTGTCAGCGTTTATTTCTATAGCAACTAAACCTTCAGCAGCTATTCTATCAGATTTTTTAGCAGCTTTAGATAATCCTTTTTCTCTTAATATATCTATAGCTCTTTCCATATTTCCTTCAGCTTCTTGTAAAGCTTTTTTACAGTCCATCATTCCGGCACCTGTAGTTTCTCTTAACTCTTTAACCATTTGTGCAGTTATAGCCATTAGTATTCCCTCCTATATATTACTAATGGTAAGGGGATATACCCTTACCATTAAATTATGTTATTATTCTTGATCTTCAGTTACTTCTTCTTGATCATCAGCTATAGCTTGTCTACCTTCTATTATAGCAGTTGCCATAGCACCAGTTATTAACTTAACAGCTCTTATAGCGTCATCGTTTCCTGGTATAGCAAAGTCTAATTGCTCAGGATCACAGTTTGTATCAACTATACCTATTACTGGTATACCTAATCTGTGAGCTTCTTGTATAGCTATGTTTTCTTTTCTTGGATCTACTACGAATATAGCAGCTGGTAATTCAGGCATATCTTTTATACCGTTTAAGTATTTTTCTAATTTTTCTTTTTCAGCTCTTAATTTTATAACTTCTTTCTTAGGAAGAACGTTGAATACTCCTTCTTCTTCCATTTTTTCTAACTTTCTTAACTTGTCTATTCTAGTCTTTATAGTTTTGTGGTTTGTTAACATTCCACCTAACCATCTTTCATTAACGTAGAACATTCCACATCTTTCAGCTTCTTCTTTTATAGCTTCTTGAGCTTGTTTCTTAGTTCCTACGAATAATATTGGCTTTCCAGTTTCAGCTATTTCTTTAGTGAACTTGTAAGCTTCTTCAACTTTTTTAACAGTTTTTTGTAAGTCTATTATATATATTCCATTTCTTTCTGTGAATATATATTGAGCCATCTTAGGGTTCCATCTTCTTGTTTGATGTCCGAAGTGAACACCAGCTTCTAATAATTGTTTCATTGATATTACTGACATTTTTACCTCCTGGTTTTACCTCCGACCTGATCAACTCTTTAAAAAACCATTTAGGCACCTTTTAAAGATCACAAAGCCGTGCGTTATTTTTATTTTTTACCTCAGTTAGTATATCATAGGCGATTATAAATTACAATATTTTTTATAAATTTTATATCATTATATATATGTACTATTAACTTATATTTTCTTAAATAATTATTTACAAATAATAACCTAAATATTCATTATATTACTCTTTAATATAAGATAGGGATTTACCCCTATCTTATATTAATTTTAATTATTAAATAACATTTTTATTTTTGTAATAAGAGAAGCATTATCTACATCATTTGTACTTATTATATCTACACTACCTAATATTTCACCATTGTCAGTATAATATTTAATAACACCTACTACATCACCTTTTTTAACTGGATATGCTAATTCTTTTAAGGTAACTTGAGTGTTTACATGTTCTTTATTTTCTACAATAGTGTATAACTCATCTTTTGTTCTTAACTCTACTTCCAACTCTTTAAGTCCTTTAATATATTTTTTTCCTATTAACTTATTTTGAGTTATAATTTTTTCTGTATGGTAATTTTCTTTTCCATATCTTAACATATCAAGAGAAGCTGATAATCTCTTATTTTTATGATTTGCTCCTAAGCTTACTCCTATAATTCTATATTTTCTTATATCATTTTCTTTTTTAACATTCATAGAAAATGATAAACAGTATCCAGCATTGCCTGTATATCCTGTTTTTATTCCATCTACCTCTGGTATCATTCTAAGTAGTGGATTTGTGTTATTTCGTTCAAATCCTCTATCTGGATTAGAATAAGTTGTCATATCAGTAATAGACACAACTTGTTTTTCATATTTATCAAACAAATATTTACCAAGAGTAGCTATATCTCGAGCTGTAGATATATTTTGTTTAGGTGGAGCTTTAGGATTTTGTAAATCATATATAGGCAACCCATGAGGATTTACAAAATTTGTATTATTCATTCCTATTTCTTTTGCTTTTTTATTCATAAGTTTTACAAAATCATCTACGTCTTTTGATAAATGAGTTGCTATAGCTATTGCTGCATCATTTCCAGATACTATCATAAGACCTTTCATAAGTTCAATAAAAGGAACTTCTTCATTTTCTTTTAGATGGTAACTAGAACCTTTTATGGAGGCTATTTTCTTAGTTATTTTAACTTTTTCATTAGGCTTAACTTTATTGCTTTCTATAGCTTCTATTGCTATTAAAAAAGTCATCATTTTACTTAAACTTGCTAATGGCCTTTTCTCATCTGGATTTTTAGCATATAAAACTCTATTTGTATCTTGGTCTATTAATATTGATGATAAAGAATACTTATCGATTTCTTTTTCACTTGCAAATGCAGTGTATGGTATTATAGCTGCTAAAATTAAAATAAATGATATAAATCTTTTTACTCTTGATGTCATTTTTTCACCTTCTTAAATTAATAAGTATATATTAATTTTTAGCTTATTAATCTAAATATATATCTAGTAATTATTTACTTTCTTGATATTTTTCTAAAAATTACAGATGCCCAAGAAGCTGCCATAGTTAATCCAAGAAATACTTCTATGCTTACTAATATTTTACCTAAAACATTAATAACTAACATATCTCCATATCCTACAGTAGTAAATGTAATCATACTAAAATACCACAAATCTATATAATCTTTTATTATTTTATTAATATTGCAATTTTTAATTGTAGTTAACCCTATAAATTCATTATTTATATTTTTTAACCCAGTAAACATATAAAATAATGCAAATATACTTATTATTAAAAAAGATATTATAAATATATTTATGGGTTTTTCACCATATCCAATAGCATATCGTGATAATAAATCTATAAACTTGGTATTTACATATTCAATATAACTATCAAAATTTTTTCTTTTTATACATTCACCACCATAATACCTTTCCATATAATAATAATGGCCAAGTTTTTCATAATCCCCAATAATGCCAGCTTGATTTTTAGCTATCCTATAATTGACTTTAGCATATTTATAATCTTTCTTTTCATAGACTACATCCTTAAGTATTAATTTACAACAATGACTTAAATACACCCCATCTAACTTAGGTAAATTATGTACCTTCTCAAAAACCAATTTTTGTCCTTTTATTTTTGATTTTACAAATATATTTTTGTTGGTTATATCTTTATTAAAATTGATATTTTTAAATATGCAATCTCCATAAAAAATGCAATTAATAAAGGATATATTTTTTTTAAATCTAGTGTCTTTAAAAATTATATCCTTTTTAAATTCACAGTTTTTAAATATAACATCATTATTAAATATGCTATTTGAAAAATTTATATCTTTATATTGTCTTAATTCATCTATTTTATTAATATCAATAACTATAACCTCATTAAATATTAAATTAGTATAATCTATATATTCTTTTTCTAGCTTATTCTCTTGATCTTTTTTAATATCCATAGGTTATGTTGCCTCCAAATTTATTTTTATTAATTATTTTTGAATTTATAGAGTTTTTTATTCAATTTTATTATAAATAAAAAGCTGTATCAAAGTTTAAACTTTGATACAGCTTTTTATTTACATCGAAATACCCAATATTAAAAATGAAACAATTGTAACTAAACCAACTGCTGCAATTTTTTTTAATTTATAATCTTTTTTTACAACATCTATATTTTTATTAATTTCTAAATCTCCTATTAAATTCTCTTTATCATTTTCATTTTGAATATTTTCAACTTCATACATATATTCACTTAAATCTATAATAACCTCTTGTGGAGTCTGATATCTATCATCTCTACTTAATAATTTACTTATTATATGTAATATTTTTTCAGGCACAACTTCAGTATTAAATTTTTTCCAATTTATACCCTTATCCATTTCCATTAAAATATCTTCTTCATTTTCCAAATTTCCAAATGGATGTTCTCCAAAAACCAACTCAAATATAATTACTCCAAGTGCATAAAAATCGCTACTTTTATCAGTATAACCTAAGCAAATTTGATGAGGACACATATATCTTATATCTTCAGAAAACATCTTTATTCCATTATTAAAAATCTTATTATTAGCTTTTATAATTCCTATATTACCTAATTTTACATTATATCCTTCATCTATAATTATACTTTCAGGATGTAAAAAACCATGATATATATCATAGCTATGAACTACTTCTAATGCGTTTAATATCTGTCTTAATATAATAACAATTTCATCCATATTTAATCTGTAATACCTAGTTAACTCTTCTAAGGTACTACCTTCTACATATTCACTTATAGTGTAGTATAATCTACATCCATCTTCTAAAGTATGTACTCCTACATCTTTAAGTTTAAGTATATTTGGAGAATCTATTTCATTCATAGTAGTAGCTTCATCTATTAAGTTAGATACAAATTTTTTACTTCTTATTACATCTTGATCTATTATATTTATGATGACCATCTGCCCATCATAAGAATCTTTTCCTTTATATAAGCATGACTTAGATCCTCTTCCAATCTTATCTATTATTTCATACCTATTGCTTATATATAACAAATAAACTCCCCCCTATATATTACGAACTTATTCTTTAATACTACATTCTTATTATAACACCTTATGTAAATTATTGGGAAATAAATAAGAATTGTATAAATATATTTAAATAGTTTTGTCAAGTTTTTAGATATTATAGTTTATCTATGTCATCATACTTAAGAATTATCTGATTTTAATCCATTTAAATACTTAAATCGTAAAATAGGTTTTATGTAAAATTCTATAAAAATATCCGTTTATGATTTCCTAATTAACATAGTCAACTTGACTACTTTCATAGAAATTATATACGGATATATACTTATATTATTTAGTAAATTATTAATTAATTTTATTTTTTCTTATACGAGCTAGTTGTTATGTATTCACTTTTTGTTATATTTCCTGAAGAATCTTTAAACTCTCTATAAGTTTTGACTACATTACCACTTCCACCTTTAACTTTTTCAACTCTTATACTTATATTTTTTCTATCTTGTGAATTACCATATATTTTACTTGTAACAACACCATTATAAGTTGTATTTTTTATATATATAGGATGAGTATATGGATTTTTAAATTTCAAATCTAGGTATCCATCAACTACAGTTGCATCCTTTCCAACAGGTGCATAAGCAGATGGTAATGAGTGATTTCTAACTTTAGTTATATCAAGCCCAGAATATAATGCAGCATTATATATAGTTGTAGATACTTGACACACTCCGCCTCCAGGTCCATTTTGTAATTTGCCACTCACTATAACAGGTGCATTTTTATATCCATTAGCTTTACTTCTAGGTCCTGTTGATTCATTATATGAAAACTCTTCTCCTGGCATAAGGATTATGTCACTTGTACTTTTAGCCGATTTTATAATATTGTGAGCTCTATTAGGTACTGAATTATTAAATTTAGTACTATGAGTAGCTAATACTGAATCTACACTTTTTAATATTTCTGTTTTTATTTTGGGCTCATCTTTTTTAACCACTAAATTTACGGTTTTAAAATTTTTGTCAGATATAGATTTCTTTATTTTATCTTTACTTGATTTTATATCAACTTCTTTCCCAATAACAGAAGGAGTTATATCAAAGCTACCCGAATCAGATATATATAACTTAGCATCTTTTACTTTAGAATTTACTTCTTTAGCTACATTTTGCAAGTAATTATCTAATTTTTTTTCATCATATAATGATTTTATTTTTAAAACTTCTTTATTTCCTTTTTTCAAAGAAATTACTCTTTTAACATTTTCTAGATACGAATCTGTTTTATTAAAATTATAAGCATTAGATATAGCTTCATCCAAATCATATTTTAATTCTATATCTGATGGCTTTATATTAAAAGTTTTATCTTCATAAGATATAACTATAGACTTAGGTTTATATTTTTTATTTAACAATTCTTTAGCTTCTTTTTGGTTCAGATTTGACACATTAACACTTTCTATATATACATTGTTTGCAATTTTGCCATTGTATATATACTTATTATTAAATGAATTTATTCCTATAAAACCTATAATTCCAGAAATTACAACAACAACAAATATAATTGCATATTTTTTATTATTATTTCTTAACTTAATACTATCTTCATTTTCTTCTAATAATATATCTTGTTGCATTATATCCCCCCTAACTTTACCTAAGCTTATTATATTTAAAACACTTTTATAAAACAATAATTCTTAGGTATATGTAACTTTATTGTTACAATTGTAGATAGGTAAATATTTAGATATTAAATTCTGCAATTATAGGATAATGATCAGACAAATTTTTAAAATCCACTTTATATTTTTTAATACCTACATTTTGAGATATAAACATATAATCTATTCTAGATTTGCTTTTTTTAAAAGTTTCTATATCTTCTTTATCAAATAATTTAGCTATATCATAATAATTTTTTATACATAAATTTATTTGGTTAAAATCTCCACAAATTATTATCTTTCCTCTTAAGTTATTTAAATAACTTATTATTTCTTCCAATTGTTGTTTTCTCTCATCTATATTTAAGCCTAAGTGAAGATTAATTAAATTTATTAGCTTGTTATTAATAAACAATTCCAAATGAATAAAACCTCTTTGCTCATTTTTACTAGTTAAATGTATACCTCTTACTAAACTTATATTTTTTTTACAATATATACTTATTCCATATGTATCATTTTTTAAATTGACATTAGTTAAAAAATATCCATTTAACTTAAGATTAGATAATATTTTTTCATGAATACTTCCTAAAACTTCTTGCAAACAAATTACATCAACATCTAAATATTTTAAATAACTTAATATTTTCTCTAAGGTATTTTCATTATGTTCATTCATACCTTTGTGAATATTATAAGTTAATATTTTCATTTATTCCTCCTATATATTTCATATAATGTTTTAACTTCTTTCTTTTCTTATTCTCGTACATTTACCTTGATTTATAACAAATAAAAATCCCATTTTTTTATATATTTCATCTAACTCACCTATACTAACTTCTCCATTTCTTAAGTTCTTTATAGTTATATCCTCTATTCTTCTATTTGATATTATCATAGGTTAATCGCTCCTTTATTAATCAATAATTTATACTATTTTATTCTCATAATTTAATATTTATTACTAATAAGTTTTTCGAACATTCGTTCTTGATAAAATCATTATATATCAAACATTAGTTCGATTTCAATAGAAAAATATTATTTTTTATATTTTTTTGTCATTAATTGGTCCATATTAACTTTTTAATAATTAAATAAAAAGATAGGAGTACTATATAACACATTTAATATGTTATACAGAACTCCTATTTATAAGCATTTATTTATTTTATCTATTTAAGGAATCATTCGTTTGTATTGTATACAATATACTATACACTATTAATGGTATTTTGTCAATATAATAAATCATATTTTATATAAACAGTATAACTATAATATTTTAAATTTTTTATAATTAAATTTATTTTATAATTAGTTATTTTGCTTTCTTTTTCTCAACGTTTTAATTTATAGTACATTTTGTAATAAAAAAATTAAGAGTCAATATATTAACTCTTAATTCTTTTATTATATAAAAACATATAATATGATGCTGTAAATATTATAAAATATCCTATAAAACTATATGAATCTGGCATTGTATTAAATATTATTATACTTATAATCGCTGAGAATATTATATTTGAATAATCAAATATTGATATTTCTTTAGCCGGAGCATACTTATATGCTAATGTTACTCCAAATTGTCCTATACTTGCAAATATTCCCGCTAATATTAAATATGCAAATTGTATAATTGTCATATGTTTATAAACCATTATAGTAAATGGAAGTATTGAAACTGTAGAAAATAAAGAAAAGAAAAAAACTACAGTATAAAACTTTTCTTTTCCTCCTAAAACCCTTAAACAAGTATATGCTGACGCAGCAAATATAGCTCCTAAAATACCAGAAATGTATGGTATCATTTCAAAATCAAAAGTTGGTTTTATTATAAATAAAGCTCCTATAAATGCTATACATACAGCTATAGCTTGATTAGACTTTATCTTTTCTTTTAAAAATATAGCTGAAAATATTATTACAAAAAATGGGCTCAACTTATTTAACATATTTGCATCAGAAAGTACTAATCTATCTATAGCATAATAATTTAGAATTATTCCTAATGTTCCAAATATAGATCTAAGTATTAATATTTTTCTATTTTCTTTGTTTCCAAAAAAACTTTCTTTATATTTAACTATCATTGCAAATGATATTATGCAAGATACTAAATTTCTAAAAAATGTTTTTTGAAAGCTTGGTAAATCTCCAGATAACTTTATAAAAGCTGACATCATAGCAAATCCAAAGGCTGATAATATTATAAAGATAATCCCTTTATTTCTGTCACTTATATTATTTAATTTTCCCAAGTCTATCACCTCCTATATAATTTATTATATACAGTATACTACATAACTAATATATTTTTATAATAGTTTCTTAGCTTCTACTATTCTTTGTATAATAGTTATAAATATAATAAAAGAAAATATATTAGTAAAAAATAATATATACTTTGGAAGCAATATAATTAAACTAAACATTATAAAACCTTCACTTCTTTCGGCTACACCAGCTTGATAATAAAAAGACTTTATACCTTTTTTCTCAACTAGTGCTCCTACTGTTAGAAATATAGTCATAGAAATTATTATACAAATCAAAAGTATTATAAAACTCATTCTTGCGTCTACATATTTTAAAGCTAATACTAATATCATACAAGTCTCAACAATTCTATCAAAAGTTATATCCATAAGAGTACCAAACAACGATGTAGTATTTGTTTTTCTAGCTATAGCACCATCTACAGCATCTAAATATCCCGATATCCAAAGAGTTAAAACTGCTATTATATTCATATCAAAATATATAAATACACTTGTTAATATACCTATCAAAAGAGCTATAATAGTTACATTATTAGCTGTTAGTTTTAATTTTAATAAAAAACTTGCTCCACTATTTATAATTGGATCTACATACTTTCTACCATGTGTATCTAACATATAACCTCCTACTTTTTATAAAAACTTATAAACTTATTTTTTAGAAATATCGACGCTATAACTAATAATATTAGTGCCATTATTGACATATAAAAGCCATTACTACCTATATTAACTGATTGTGCACCTATATTAGTAAATACAAGAATTCCCGGTATAGTACCTATAATAGTTGCAAATAAAAAATCTTTATATTTTATAGATGTAAGTCCAGCTCCATAACTTATTATATCAAACGGAAATAACGGAATTAATCTTAACATTAAAACAAAAAAGAATCCTTTAGAGTTTATCATAGATTCAATACCATCTAATTTTTCCTTAGTTAATTTTTTTACAAAATTTCTCCCAAGTTTTCTAGATATATAAAAAGATAAACTAGCTCCTATTAACGCTCCTATAAGTGTATATATATATCCTTTAGCTAATCCAAATATAAGCCCTCCACCTATCGCTAAGACAGAGTCTGGGAAAAGTGTTAAAGGAACTAAAGCAAACATAATTATATACACTAACGGGGCTAATTTACCAAAAGAACTTACATAAGATTGTATATCTTTAGAGTTTATATTCATTTTTAATAATTTATACATTATACTTCCTATTATTATAATTAATATTATAGATATTAAAATTTTGATAATTTTGCTTATTTTATAATTCATATAAATCTCCTATTAGTTAATTATTTAGATAATTTTGCAGTTTTGTATCTCATTTTCCATTTATCTATAGTGCTACTTTTGCTTTGAGTAATTTTTTTATGATTTATAAAATTTTCATTAAATAATAAATCAAGAGTATGAAGTATATTTTTATCACAATTAAGCAAAGACTCGCAACAAGATTCACAATAGCAAACAATATTTTTATAATTTGTTTCAGAACCTCTATTTTTCATTTGTTTTAAAGCTAAATTTCTGTTAGTTACACCAACCATACCACCAGCACCACAACAAACTGTATTTTCTCTGTTATTTTTAAATTCAATTATATTTGCACCTAATTGTCTTAGTATATTTCTTACACTTTCATGTATATTACTTTGATTTCTTACAGAACAAGAATCATGTACCGCAAAGTCTAAATTTTTATAATTATTTTTTAATTCATTTGGTATTCCAAACTTTTCTATAACTTCATATACTGAAGTTACTTTTATATCTTTACTATTTTTACTTATAGTATTGTAGCAATTAGGGCAAGCAACTATAATTTCTTCAATATTTTCATCATATAATTCTTTCTCTAAGCTAGAATAGTATTTATTAAATTTTTCTATATCTCCCATAGCTATTGTAGGCTTTGAACAACACTTAAAAGTAATTCCAATGTTTTCATAGTGTGTACTTAAGTACTTATAAGTTTTTAAAACTATATCTTGACTATAGCTACTTAAACTACACCCTGGTAAAAATACAGTTTTACTATTTTTTAAATTTTTACTTTTTGAAAACAATGGAGAAAAACTATTTATTTGATGAAATCTAACAACATTATAACCTTTATCTTTAACTGATTTTTTATCATTTGAAATTACATCTTTTCTTATATTATAAAAAGTAGACTTTAAATCTATACCTTTTGGGCATTTTTGCGTACACAAATCACATAACATGCATGAATATGAAATTTCACTTAAATCTATACTATCTTCTAACATTTTTGTCATTAATTCTCTTGGAGAATTACTAAATTCTTTCATCATAGGACAATTGTTAAAGCATAATTTGCAATCTATACACTTATCCTTATCTTCCATAACTTTATTAATGATTTTTTTACTTAATTTCATGCTATCACCACCTTAGTCACAAACATATAAAACGGAATATCTCAAAATACTCATATTGTAGTATCTTAAAATATTCCTTTTTAAAATTAATATTGCTTTAACTTCTTTTCATTGTATATTTTCTTTAAAACATATATAAAAATACTTATTGCACTTAATATAAGTAATCCCATCATCATAAGCTTTGCACCACCTGTAAGCATACCACCTACATAAGAGTATATTATAGTTGCAGGCAATTGACCTATACCTGTTGCTATAAAAAATGATACAAAACTCATAGATGTTAATCCTGCTGCATAACTTACTATATCAAATGATATAAATGGAAGTAATCTTGCTATTAAAATTGTATGTTTCCCATATTTTTCGAAAAATTCATCTATGCTATCAAGCGCAAATTTACTAGTAAGTTTTTCTACTGTATCTCTTCCTAAAAATCTAGCTATATAAAAACACATTGCAGCTCCTGCCATAGCACTTGTCCATGAAAGTATAGCCCCTTTTACCCATCCAAATAGTGCTGCATTTGCAAATGTAATTAAAAACGCAGGAAGTGGAGCTACAATTGATTGAAGTATCATAAGTATAAAAGATATTATTGGTGCCCAAACCCCAAATGATAATATATATTTTTTTAGACTTTCTAAATCTAACATACTTAAATAATATACCATCTGATTTATAAACTTATTAACTGGACTGACAAATAGATATACTCCTATTGCTAGTGCTAAAATTCCGATTTTAATAATTACAGATTTTTTATTCATTTTTTTCACAATTTTATCCTCCTACTTTCTTATAGGATTAATTTATCCCCTATATATTAATAAAAAACTATATATATTCCTTTTTTTTAATTAAAACTTTTAATTCTAAATCCTATTCCATAAATAAATCTTAATGTTCTAATTAAGTTGATAATTGTCATATTGTGCATTCTATTTAGGATTATACCATATAAGTACTTTATTTATTATAGAAAAATACTATATATGTATATGTCAATATAGATATATACTATAATTCGCAATTTTGTTATAAATATAATAAAAGACCAGCATAACCGCTAGCCTTTCATATACTATATAAATTTCGATTTAATTTTTACAATTTTTTTATTATTTCAATTAAAAACTTAAATTTTAATTAAATTAAAAATTTAAGTAAGAAAACTAATCCTATTATAACTGTAGTTAAACTTATTTCTTTAACTTTTCCAGAAAATAATTTTAATACTATATAAGATATCACTCCAAATACTATGCCATCTGCTATAGAATAAGATAATGGCATCATTATTATAGTTAAAAATGCTGGTATAGCTTCTGTAAAATCTACTAATTCAATTTCTTTTATTGGTTCTATCATAAATAATCCAACTAAAACTAATGCTGATGCTGTAACAGCTGGTGTTATAATAGAAAATAGTGGTGCAAAGAATAATGCTAAAAAGAACATACATGCAGTAGATACAGCTGTAAGACCTGTTCTACCACCTTCAGCTACTCCTGATGCACTTTCAACAAAAGTACTTACAGTACTTGTTCCTAAACAAGCTCCTATTGTAGTACCTATTGCATCTGCAAATAATGCTTTTTTAACGTTAGGAACTTTTCCATCTTCATCTAACATTTTAGCTTTTGTAGCAACTCCAACTAAAGTTCCTATAGTATCAAACATATCCATAAATAATAATGTAAATAAAACTATTAACATATCTATGCTAAATATATTATGCCATTCAAAATTAAATAAATTAGAAGATATTGAAGGTGGCATACTAATAATTTTAGTAGGTAAATCTATAATTCCCATAGGTATTCCTATTATAGTAGTTATTATCATACCTATAAATAATGCACCTTTTACATTCTTTGTTAATAATATAGATGTTATTAATATACCTATTATAGTTAATAAACCTGTTCCTGATGTTATATTTCCAAGCGCAACTATAGTTCCTCCACCATCTGGATGGACTATTACTCCAGCTCCTTCAAGTCCTATAAGTGATATTAAAAGTCCTATACCTACTGATATAGCTTTTTTAATATTATTTGGAATAGAGTCAACTATAGCTTCACGAACATTAAATATAGTTAGTATTATAAATATTATACCTTCTAAAAATACTGCTGTTAATGCAAATTGATATGAATATCCCATTCCAACAACTACTGTATATGCAAAAAATGCATTAAGCCCCATTCCTGGCGCTAGTGCAAATGGTAATTTTGCATATAGACCCATAATTAATGTTGCTACAACTGCTGAAAAAGCAGTTGCTGTAAATACTGATCCTGAATCCATTCCCGCTGCAGATAATATACTAGGATTTACTATTAATATATATGCCATAGTCATGAATGTAGTTATACCTGCTAAAATTTCAGTTTTTATTGTAGTATTATTTTGTTTAAGTTTAAAATATTTCTCCATTTAAGTAATCACTCTTTCTGTCGAATTTTGTTGTTTTACAGAATTATATAATAACATATTTTGATGCTTTGTACATATTTTTTCGAATATTTTTTTGTAAATAGGTATTATCGTATGTATTTTCAATCACTATTATTTTTCTATAAGATTGATTGAAAATGTTTTTATATTATCTTATAATTAAAGTCTGAACATAAACTAATAATTTTATTCGGAGGTAATTTTTATGGAAATAAAAAGATATGAAGGAAATGGAAGAATGAGTAGAGCTGTTGTTCACAACAATACTATATACTTATGTGGTCAAACTCATGGAGAAGGTGATGTTAAAGAACAAACTAAAATGGTTTTACAAAAAGTTGAAGATTTATTAAATAAATATGGATCTGATAAAAATCATATTTTATCTGTTACTATATACTTAAGAGATATGAAAGATTTTGCTAATATGAACTCTGTTTGGGATGCTTGGGTAAATGAAGGTTTTGAACCTGCTAGAGCTTGTGTTGAAGCTAGATTAGCTAGAGAAGCTTTATTAGTTGAAATGTCAGTTACTGCTGCTGTTAAATAACTTTAAATTAATTATCTAATTAAAAACTACACTTTTTGAGGTAGTTCTTTTTATTTTTTATTAGAGTGAAATTTCATAAAAACATTTATCAGTTGGAATAAAATGATTTGCAACAATTCTATTAAACTAAAATTGGATATAAAAATCATAAAGATGCTAAAAAATGAGCTATTTAAAATAGCCCATTTTTTCTATAATTCATCTTTTGTTAATATATGATTAGTTGGATAGTCTAAACTATCATTTATATATTCACCTTTATAAAGAATTTGTCCTGTTTTTTCATCTAATACTACTATATAACTTTTCATATTTTGATCTTTTGAATATTTTTCATTTAATTCTTTCCAGCTATTTATACACATATATATTTTATTATTTAAAACTCTAAAAGCTATAACATCATAATTATCATCAACATTGCCAGTTTTATAATCTTTATCTACATAATCTATTTTATCATTTTTTAAATCAATTTTCGAAAGTTTAATATTAATATTTTCTTCTTCACCCTTATTATGTTGTAATAAATATAATATATCTCCTTCTACATCAGTACTTATTGTTATATTTCCACCTAATAATGATGTTGAACTATCTTTTATCACTGGCTCTTTTATAGTATTAAATTTATTATTATTTATATCATAATATACTAAATAATAATCTACCTTACTCTTATCTTTTAAATTTGCTTGTTCTACAAGAGTATAAATTTTATTGTTTTTATTAAAACCTTCAGTTAAGTTTAAAATAGCTTTATAACCTTCTTTTTCAAAAGGTTTATATGTATTATTTTTCTTAACTTCTTGAGTATTTAAATTAAAAGTGTATAAATTTAAAGAACTATCTCCAATACTAGTTAATTCCCCTTTATTATTATAATCTATACCGCCTACTAGTGAATTTAATATATATACTTTATCATTTTTTATACCTACTGCAAATTTATGTTCAATATTTTCATCTTCTTTTATTTTTTCCGGTAATGTGAAGTGCCACTCATTTATTTCACCAGTTTTTAGATTTTTATTATGGATAGTAAACTCTTGGACAAATTCACCATTTTCATTGTATGTTGTAGAAAAATTTTCTACATATCCTACATTTTCATTTGACTTATATATTTCATTTCCCTCTGGATAAGAATTTTTAAACAAATCTGGATTAGAAATTATAATCTTATTGTATTCTCCTCTAAACTTTTCATTATTTTTATATTTATTAATTTTAAATCCATCTTTAGATACAATTGATTGTATACTTTTGTACAAATCAGTTTGTTGTCTTTGCAAAAATACAACATCTCCTAAATTTTCTTTACTTCCTTGAACATCCACTAAATCGTAACTTGGCTCATTAATAACACCACCTACTCCTATACATATAAGAGAGGCTAAAGTTATTATTAAAAATGATATTGATAATTTCTTGTTCATACATAAACCTCCCTTAAATTGAAATCTTCTTATTCATAATATAATATGATAAAAGTAAAGATATCATAAATAAAAATATATAATACCCTATATGAACAGTTAGTAAATTAAGTAACAATAATCTGCTAAGTTTAAATAAGTATAAATATCCAAATATAGCTAATGCTATATATAAAATGCCTAATATTATTCCTACTTTTTTAATACTTCTTTCTATTAATACTGCTGTAAATATAACTATAACAGCTAATATAACCCCAATTATATCTACCATTAAGAATTCTACAATATTTGGTGATACTATATTAGGCACTCTTACACTGTGCATCATATTTTTAAATATATTTAAAAATATTGGAGACTGTATTCCAGCTAAATTCTTAACTATAGTTAAATTTATATACCAAAATACAAACTGTGATACTATAGTTCCATATATCATAACAACTATAGTTATTAATTTAGATAAATATATATTGAATCTTGGCTGAGGTAAACATAATAATGTATATATTGTTTTACTTCTTGAATAATAATCTCTATACCATATTATAAGAGCATATAATAAACACATTAACACTGCTATTCCAAGTACAATAGTTCCATATATATATATTTTTTCTACAGTAAATGTATTTACAAATTCATATCCTGCATTAGTTTTTAATATGCTTATATTCATTGGAAGTTTATTATCCATACTAATTTCTTTCACAGAATTTTTTATACTAATTGCTAATCCAGCTAAGTTTCCTAGAAATAGCATACCTATCAATGCAAAATATAACTTATATATCCTTTTAAATTCTATATTGTATAAACTTAATATTTTATTCATTCTTATACACCTCCCTCATCTTATCTATTATAGATTTCCCCTCTTCTTCACGAGTTTTTTCTGCATTAAATACTAATGATAACTTCCCTTCATCTATTAAAATAACATCATCTGCTATCATTTCTATTTCAGATATTTCATGAGTTGTTATTATTATACTTTGCTCATCAGTTATATACTTTGCCATAACTCCTAAAAAATCTTCTCTTTTAAATATGTCTATACCTGAAAATGGTTCATCAAGTATTGTGTATTTTGCATTTTGAGCAAATCCTAATATGATTTTTACTCTCGCTACATTACCTTTAGATAAATTTGATATTTTGCTATTATCATTTAAGTTAAATAGTTCTAGCATTTCATAGGCTTTTTTATCATCCCAGTTTTTATAAAACTCTTTCATAAATTCAAAACTTTGTTTTATCGTAAATTGAACAAAATAATTATCAACATCTGGGACAAAAGCTAATTTTTCGTATGTTTTATGGCTTATTTTCTCTCCATCTATAAGTATTTCTCCACTGTCTAGCTTAATAAGTCCACATATAGCTTTTAAAATAGTTGACTTTCCAACCCCATTTATACCTAATAAACAAGTTATCTTACCTTCATGTATTTCAAAAGATATATCATCTAATGCCTGAACTTTTTTATATTTCTTTTTAGCATTTTTAACTTCTATCACAGCCCCCACCTCCTAATATCTATCGTTTATTATTTTTATAAGTTCTTCTTTATTTACATTTATAGCTTTCATATTCTCTATAAAAACATTCATAGATTCATTAATTAAATCTTCTTTTGTTTTAGCTATAAGTTCATTGTCTGTAGTTATATTACTTTGATAATTTCTCTGTGTCGTTATTATCCCCATATCTTCCATCTCCTTATATGATTTTTGAACAGTATTTGGGTTTACCTTAATATTTACTGCCATCTCCCTTCTAGATGGTATAGGGTCTCCAGGCTGTAAATCTCCCCTTACAATTTGCTGCTTTATGTATCTTATAATTTGTATATACACTGGTTCTTTGTCATTTGGAATAAAGTTCATATCCTCACCTCCGTATCACTGTACTATATCAGTAGTACACTATAAGTGTATTATATCTATAATACACTTATAGTTCAAGTATTTTTTATAACTTATTAAAAGAAATAAAAAATGGATGACTCTATTTTGAGTCATCCATTTTATTTATATCTTATTCCGCTCCAATACACATTTTCATTAACTTGTGCTATGTCTTGTAATTCTACACCTTCTAATACCCATTTTTTAAATTCCATAAAACCGGTTCTATCAACAATATAACCTACATGTTCTTTTCCTGTTGGAGCATTTTTATCTATATACTCCTCAACATATTTATAAGTATTTTTTATAATCTTAACTATACTTTCTTCATCTACCCAAATTATAAAATCTTCTCCAAGTCTTGGATTTTTCTTTCCTGTTCTACCCATTATAGATAATCTGAAATATTTCTTTTCATCTCTAGTCCATGCATTTGTTGGACAGTTTAGTACACACTCTCCACATCCTATACATTTTTTATGATCTCTAATTGGTCTATAGTTTTGGGCACTTAAAGCTCCTGTTGAAAGTTGTTTGCACTTTTTGACACATGCCCCACAAGATACACATCTTTCTTTTTCAAACTTAGGTAATGTCATCCCTATTATTCCAAAATCATGCATTCTAGCTTTAATACAATCATTTGGACATCCTGTTAATGCTACTTTAAAGTGAAAATCATTTGGATAAATTTCTTTTTCAATTCTCTTTGCAAATTCAGTAGTATTGTACTGAGCTTTAGGACATACCTTATTTCCTATACATGAAGCTATATTCCTAGTACCTGCAGCTGGATATCCTTTATACTTTTCATCTTGATTTATACTCATTTTTTCTATAACTGGTTGTATTATCTTATTAACTTCATCCATTTTTTCCATAGGAATACCCAGTATTTCAAACCCTTGTCTTGTTGTCATGTGAATTTGCCCATTCCCATATTCATTTGCTATTTTAGAAATTATAATAAGACTTTCTGGATCTACACAACCACCAGGGATTCTTACCCTAAGAGCTGTTTCATATTTATTCTTAGTTATTCTATATGCATTTTTCATTACTTTCTTAGTATTTAAATCTCTTATCACAATATTACCCTCCTAGTCTATTAAATTTTTAGCTTCAAAATAGTTAAATACAGGCCCATCTATACATATATAAGTATCATCCATTTTACAATGTCCACACTTACCTACTCCGCAACACATCTTTCTTTCATATGAAACCCATATATTTTCTTCATTTAAATCTCTTTTTAAGAATTCTCCTACTGTAAACTTCATCATCATAGGTGGTCCCACAACTATAGCCGATACATTATCCATATTTTTAATTTCAAGATCTGGAATATATTTAGTTACAAGTCCTACATGTCCTTCATATCCTTCTTCTGCATTATCCACAGTTACTATAACATCTAATTTCTCACTCCATCTTTTTAAATCATCTTTAAATAAAATATCTTTAGATGTTTTAAATCCTACTATTAGCTTAAAACTTTTACATTTTTCAAAATTATCGTAATAATAGTCCATTATACCTCTTACTGGTGCTAATCCACTTCCTCCAGCTACTACTACAATCTCTTTATCTTCATAAAGCGAAACATCAAATCCATTTCCATATGACCCTCTTAAGAAAAATTTATCTCCAACTTTATAATTAAATATTTCATCTGTAACCTTGCCTACTTTTCTTATTGTAAAATCTATATAATCTTTACCTATTCCAGAAACTGATATAGGACTTTCTCCATATTTAGGAATTGATATTTCATAGAATTGACCTGGCAATACCCCTTTGGAATTACACTTTGTTCTAAAGGTCCATTCAATCTCTGTATGCTTTATTATTTCTAAAATTTCAGCTCCAACTGGTATATATGGATTCATATTATTTTTCCTCCTTATTTACTAGGTCATTTACTTTTTCTATACAAGTTGAAAAAGATATATACTGTGGACATGCATCATCACATCTACCGCATCCAACGCACATTTGATATCCAAATCTCTTGTTAAAATCATGTATTTTGTGTAAAGTTTTAAATCTCATTCTATCTCCACGTAACTTCCTAAATGAATGTCCTCCAGCCATATCTGTATATCCATCCACATGACATGATGCCCATACTCTTCTTCTTTCTCCTACATTTTCATTTTCTTTATAAAAGATATCTTGCATAGTAAAACATGTACATGTAGGGCATACAAAGTTACATCTACCACAAGCTATACATCTATCATCGTACTCTTTCCACATATCATCCATACTCACTTTAAGAGGATTTATATTTTTGTCTATACTCACACTTATATCATTTTCTTTGACATAATCTACTTCAAAATCTATAGCTTCTCCATCAAAGTAATTAATAAACTCTTCATCATTTATATGTAATTGTACTTCATCATTTCTTAAATTGAGACCTATTGAGTAATTATCAGTTTTATTAGATTTCATACTTACACAAAAACAATTTCTAAAACTTTCACTACATCCTATAAGAATAAATTTTACTTTTTCTCTAATTCTTTTGTAGAAATAATCCTCTTCTTTTCCATTTTTTAAATATATCTGATCTATTCTTTTAATTCCATTAATATCGCAAGCTCTTAAAAAGATTAATATATCTTTATCATATTTTTGATTAGCTTCTTTAAATTCATCTTCTGTAAAATAAAATAGAGTTTGCGATATTGGTAAAACAATTTCCTTAGGAGAAAAATTAGACTTTTTATTTAATTCAATTTCATCTATACTATCTACTTCTTTATATCTAATTACATCTGTATCTGAGTACGTTCCTTTGTATGGCAACGATACAGGTGCAAATAACTTATATTTTTCCTTTAATTTCTTTAATGAATTATTAAATTCACTTGTAGATAATTTTATTTTCATATAACCCACCTTCTCAATTATTAGTTTGTTAAATAAATATTAACATTATTTTAGTTTTACTTCCGTGATATTTATCACACTTTGACTAAAATCTAACAATTTTTAAATATAAAAATAGCAAAATACTTTAATTTTTATTTTCCTTTAAAGTATTTTGCTATTTCATTTTTTCTTATATATATTTTTTTATTTTCAAATTTTACAAGTTCATGTTTTTCTAAGATTTTCATTGCTCTTGATAAACTTTCTCTTGGACATCCTAGCATATCAGCTAAATAAGTTATAGTTATTTTTAGATCTATAAAATGCCATCCATCTATTTCTTTTCCATATTCATTAGCTAGTCTATAAAGTTTTGCAGCTAATCTTTTATCTATTTTTATTGAAATAGAGTTTTTAACTTGTCTATATAGCCTTCTATTTCGCCTTTCCATATAATTTATAATATTTTTAGTTAATTCAAAATCATTTTTCATCATCTCTAAAAAAGCTTTTAAATTATATTCTAATATTAAACAATCTTCAAAGGCTTCACAGCTTATGGTAGATTTTTTAAATTCTAAACTTATTTCATTTATCATCTCACCTTTGTTTAATATAAATATTATTTTTCTATCTCCACTTTCACTTATTTTAAATATAGACGCTTTTCCCTCAATTAGAATATATACCTTATCAACTATATCTTTTTCATTAAATAATATATGTTTTTGATTTAGATAAATTAAATTACCATTTTTTAAAAGTTCAACTTTTGTAGTGTTATCTATGTTTTTAAATATTTTTATATGTTCTAAATCATATTTATTCTTTCCCATAAAATCTTATTCTCCTTGAAAGTTAATACTATAATCTACATTTTACTTTTTTGTTTAACCTATGTCCACATATTAGTTTGTGTTTAATTTTATTTTTACTTCTCTTGCAATTTCTGCATTTGCACTTATTACTATTATATTTATATATAGTAACCATATATCACTTTACTTTAATTATAATCGCTATATTACGGCTTATACTAGCATTAATATTAATAAAAGAAAGCTTTCAATTTTATAAATAAAAGTACAAGAGATATAAAAAATAGCTATCTAAAAATTTAGATAGCTATTTTATTTAATTATTTATACTATTAAAACTCAAGTCTCTATAAAAATTAGCTTGAGTTAAACTTATATATGGTATTAGCCATAAATATCCTATACCTAAAGTAAATATAGAAAGAATCGCCCATCCTATAAAACTTAATTGTATAACAAAGTACTTCCACTTATTGCCTTTCATCATCTTTATACTCAAACTCATTGCTTCAAACGTATTCAAATGTTCATGTTCTATTATTATATATGGTGTTAAAGCTAAAGCTAAGTCAAATATTGTAAGTGCAATAATGAATAAACATACTATCAATATTCCCAAAATAGCTCCTAGACTCCATGTTATATCAGTAAAAACAAATGAAACAGTAGCTCCACCAACAACAAACATTACTATAAACGTTGATATGAATACAACTACGCTTATTATAATTGTAAAAATCAGTGATTTTACTAACTTATTCATAGATACCAATACATCACTAAAACTAGCATTTCCTATTTTTTCAATGAACATTAAATAAAAATTAGGTAATCCTACAGTTGCCCATACCCCCAGTCCAAAAACCAATATAAATGTTATTATAACAGTTGGAAGCGAGCTAGTTTCATCTTGAAACAAACTTAATACAGTTGATAATACAACATATAACAATGTTAATAATACAGGAATTGTCCAATGTCCTTTTAATTGACTCTTTGATAGCTCTTTTAATTCTACCCTATTAATTTTAAACTCCTCCTCTAACCATTTAGTTATATATCTAAAAAATATATACATTATATTATATTAAAAACTTTTATTTTATTGATTAAATTCTTATTTTATTGATATATATTATAATAAATAAATTTTGAGGTGACATAATGATAACAATAATTTCTCCAGCAACAACAATGAATTTTGATAGATTTGTAGACTTAAAATCTTCTAAACCATTTTTTGATAAAGATATAAAAAAACTTATAGACTTACTAAAATCTTTAAATACTATTGAAATTGGAAACCTTATGAATTTAAGTGATGATTTAGCTAATTTAAATTATGATAGATATAAAATTTTAGGCACTGATGAAAGTAAATATTTACAAGCAATACTTGCATTTGATGGACAAGTTTTTAACTGTATAAACGTTGATGATTTCAATTATTATGATTTTGAGTTTGCTAATAATCATCTAAGAATTATGTCTGGATTATATGGAATTTTAAAACCATTTGATTTAATTCAATCTTATAGACTTGAAATGAAAGCTAAGCTAAAAAATGAATTAGGAAATGATTTATATAAATTTTGGAAAGATAAATTAACTTCTTATTTATATGATGAACTTTTAAATCAAAATGATAAAACGTTAGTAAATTTAGCTTCTAATGAATATTCTAAGGCTATAAATCTTAAATCTTTATCTAAAAATTTCAATGTTATTAATATCGAATTTAAAGATTATAGAGAAAGTATGAATTCATATAAAGTTATTGGAATTTATTCTAAAAAAGCACGCGGATATTTAACAAGATATATGATAAAAAATAAAATAAATAATATAAATGAGTTAAAAAACTTTAATTATGATGGATACATTTTTAATAATGAACTTTCAGATAGTAATAATTTCATATTCACTAGATAATTTTAAGCAAAAAGGTCTAAATAAAAATGATTTTATCTAGGCCTTTTCTTATTATTTTATATCTATTTATCCATTTTTCTAAATCATATCTACTCCATTTATAATTTTTATTATTTCTTAATTCTTCTATAAATAGTATTTGTATATTTTTATTTCCACTATATCACCCTTTTAAAAATTTTCTAATTCTGATATAGTTAATTTTAACTTTAATTACTTTAACATATTGCTATAAATATTAAATTTTTATAGATTATAATTTTAATTTTGGGGTATATACTAAAAGACTTAAAATTTGGAGGTTTCTGAATATGAAATACAATTACAATTTAGAATTAAATACTATAATAGAAAAAATATATATAGAATTAATATACAAAATATCTATAAACGATTCAACAATAGATTTTTCAAAAGATAAAATAGATAATACTAAAAAATTACTTTCTAGCGAAAAAGTTTATATAGGAAGTGATATGGATGAATTTATAATAAATCAAGTACCTAAAGGTCATGAAGGGAATTTATTTAGAGTTTGCATCGCAAAGTATCATGATAGACTTCATCCTAGATTTGAAAATTATAAGGGTGAGCCTATGGTTGATTCTAGCTATAATAAATTTGCATTACTTCTTTGGGAAGAGCATATGAATAATTTATTAATTTCAGATATTCAAAAATTATTTACTCAAGAAAATTTCATAAACTTTGTAAATAATAAATTAGATAATTATATAGATGATTTATTATCTCTTATTGCTGACTATAAAAATAAATTAGTAACTATAAATTTTAAAAATAAAGAAAATCTATTAAATACTATAGCAGATATGATATTAAATGAAGAACTTCCTTTTGAACTTGCTCACTCAATAGTTGATATGGATAAACTTAGAGATGATATGACTAAAATGGCTACATCATTTGATATGTATAATGAGTTTGATAAACTAGAAGACGATACAAAATACTGTTTAATAAATTACTGTAAATATAGTCCAGATGATTTAATTAATGAATTGACAAGTAATCATGGATTTAAATTAGTAAATAATGATTGTTTAATTAAAAATAAATAATATAAACAAAGGTAGTATAACTATTTTATTTTAATCTAGTTATACTACCTTTTAATTATCTTTTTATAATATGTCCAAAGAAATTTGCGTCTAAATGATCAAATTCTACGTCTTTTTCTCCTTCATAAGTAAAATATATACCATCTATCCATTTACCTTTATACTCTCTTTGAAGTAAACTCTCAACTAAAGTATAACTTGTTATACTTGCCCCTGTACTTCCTTGAAAAAATTTTCTACTCCAATAATTTTTATTTTTATCTTCTTTAATATCTATATAAGCAATATTATTTTCTATCTTTAAACACTTTATAGGTGCATTGTCAAATTTTAATCTCGAAACTTCATCTAAAATTAAATTTAGCTTATCTTTTAAAGCTAAACTTTCATCTACCATTATATTTCCTAAAACTATAGTATCACTTGTGTTTACATCCATACTTAATATATTAAATTTAGATTCTTTTGTATTTGAAATATATTCATCCTCTTTATTATATTTATTTTCATTTTTAATACTATCTGAGTTAGTATCTTCTAAATTTTTACATCCAGTTAAGAAAAACACACTTATAAGTAATAAACTTAATACTCTTTTAAATTTTTTCATATGTATACCTCCATAATTTTATTAATACATCGAATAGATTTAATAAATTATATGAGAATACATATAAAAATATTGTATATATTTTTAATTTATACGTTCTAACTCAGATAAAAATTCTTCATCTTCTTTCGCCCATAAAAGAGATCTTTCAACTGCTCGTTTCCATCCTTTATATAATATATTTCTTTTTCTTTCATCCATATTAGATATAAATTCTTTTTCAACTTCCCATTTTTCTTTTATTTCATCTACACTATTATAAAATCCTACTGAAAGTCCTGCAAGATATGCTGCTCCTAAAGCTGTAGTTTCTAAAACCTTTGGTCTATCAATATTTACATTTAGTATATCTGATTGAAATTGCATTAAAAAATTATTAGCACTAGCTCCACCATCTACTCTAAGAAATTTTAAATCCATACCAGAATCTTCTTGCATAGCATTTAAAACATCCTTAGTTTGATATGCAATAGATTCTAATGTAGCCCTAACTATATGGCCTCTTTTCGCTCCTCTAGTTAATCCAAATATAGCTCCTCTTGCATACATATCCCAATATGGGGCTCCAAGTCCTGTAAATGCTGGAACTACATAAACTCCATTAGTATCTTTTACTTGATTTGCATAATATTCTGATTGCCCTGAGTCATATATTAATCTTAATTCATCTCTTAACCATTGAATAGATGCACCTCCAACAAATATACTTCCTTCTAATGCATAGTTAATTTTGCCATCAACTCCCCATGCTATAGTTGTCAATAATCCATTTTTTGATTCAACTACCTTATCACCAGTATTCATTAATAGAAAACATCCTGTTCCATATGTATTTTTTACACTACCTTTTTCAAAACAAGTTTGTCCAAATAGCGCTGCTTGTTGGTCACCTGCACATCCTGATATAGGTATCTTTGCTCCTGCTAACATTTCTCCATCTGTATATCCATATATTTCACTTGATGGTCTAACTTGTGGTAACATACTTTTAGGTATATTAAGTTCATTTAGTATATCCTCATCCCACTGTAACTTTTTTATATTATATAGCATTGTTCTAGATGCATTTGAATAATCTGTAATATGGACTTTCCCTCTAGTTAAATTCCATATTAACCAAGTATCTACTGTCCCAAATAAAAGTTCTCCATTCTCAGCCTTTTCTCTAGCACCTTTTACATTTTCTAATATCCAATTTATCTTAGTTGCTGAAAAATAAGCATCTATAATTAAACCTGTTTTTTCCTTTATCACAGGCTCTAATCCTTTTTCTTTTAATTTATCACATATATCTGAAGTTCTTCTACATTGCCAAACAATAGCATTATATATTGGTTTTCCTGTGTTTTTATCCCAAACTATAGTAGTTTCCCTTTGATTTGTTATACCTATTGCTGCTATTTCATCTGGTCTTACAGATGAAGTTTCTAAAACTTCTCTTAAAACTCCACTTTGACTTCCCCAAATTTCCATAGGGTTATGTTCTACCCAAGAAGGTTTTGGATAAAACTGAGTAAATTCTTTTTGTGCAGATGAAACTACATTCCCATATTTATCAAATAAAATCGCTCTGGAACTAGTTGTTCCTTGATCTAATGCTATTATATACTTTTTTTCCATATCTATCTCCTTAAAGTCATCTTATTAACATACTATGCTTTAAATAAATATTAACAATAAAATACATCTACTACAATGACTTTAAATAAAGTTATTTTTTAAACAAATTATCTTTTATATATTTTGTAACTGCAATTTTTGTAAGTTATAGGTGTCCCACTAGTTTTATTGTTATCAAATTGTAATACTTCAATTTTGTGCATACCTTCATTTAAATCTTCCTCACATATAGTTAAATTTATAGAGCTAGATTTACCCAACTCCTCTATCGTATTTAATTTTCCATCTATGTATATATAACTAGACTTAGAACTATCAAAATCTTTTGATTCAAGACCTAATTGAACTAATCCCTTATAATCATCTATGTATATTACTGGTGTTTCTTTATCTTCTGAATTATTAGTAGGAGTGGTTATTATAATTTTACCTCTTCCCATTTCACTTGTTAGTGTATTTGGAATTATCTTATCTTCATTTACCTTTCGTTCTACAGTTTTATCAGAACAACCAATTATCAATATAATTGTTAATATAATTATTGGTATTAAATATAATAATTTTTTCATATAAACCTCCATAAATCTATATTTCAAATTATTATTCCCAACATAACAAAAAAAGAAGCGTAAGTTACATAATTCACACTTCTTTTATATATAAATTTAAAATAATATACATTAGGCAGCTTCTAATTCATCTTCTGCTTTTTCATTTCTATCTTTTACAAATTTAAGTATATAGTGAACAACCATACCTACTCCTATTGCAAATACTAAATCAAATACTACTGTAAGTGTAAAAGTTATAATTAATACTAAAACATCAGATTTACTTGAAGATAATAATTCTTTAAAATGTGACCATTCTCCCATATTGTAAGAAACTACTATAAGTATTGCCGCTAACGTAGTCATAGGTATAAGCTTAGCAAGGGGCATTAGTATAACCATTATAAGTAATAATGTTATAGCATGTACCATACCTGATATAGGGCTTCTTCCTCCATTTTTAACATTAGCTGCTGTTCTAGCTATAGCTCCAGTTGCTGGAATTCCTCCAAAAATTGAAGATACTATATTTCCAAGTCCTTGTGCTACTAACTCCATGTTTGAATCATGCTTGTCATCTATCATATTATCAGAAACTACACATGAAAGTAGTGACTCGATTGCACCTAATAAAGCAATAGTTATAGCTGGCTTTATTAATTTTGTAATTGTTTGTAAATCTATATGTGGTATTTGTGGTTTTGGTATAGATGATGATATTTCATTAAATCTAGTACCTATTGTATCTGTTGGTAAGTTAAATAAATTTACTAATAAAGTAGATAGTATTAATACTATTATTGATGCTGGTATTTTCTTGTTTACTTTAGGCCAGTAAACTAATATAAAAATACAAGCTATTCCTATTAGAAATGATGCTATATCGAAAGTGGATATATGTTGTATATAGCTTCCTATTTTCCCTATAAACTCAGCTGGTACATTTTTTATTTTAAATCCAAAAAAATCCTTTAACTGAGTTGTAAGTAATGTTACTGCTATACCACTAGTAAATCCTACTGTTATAGTTTGTGGAACATATTTTATTAAAGATCCAAATTTAAGTAATCCCATAACTACTAATATAACTCCTGCCATCATTGTAGCAGTTATAAGTCCTGTTATTCCATAAGTTTTAATTACACCATAAACTATTACAACGAATGCTCCTGTTGGCCCACCAATTTGAACCTTGCTCCCACCTAAAAAAGATATTATAAATCCTGCAAATATAGCAGTTATAAGTCCCTTTTCCGGAGATACTCCAGATGATATTGCTAAGGCTATAGATAAAGGAAGAGCTATTATAGCAACTATAATTCCAGCTATTATATCTTTACCTACTTGCTCTTTTGTTAATTCATTTTCTTTTATCATTTTAAATAACTTTGGTAACACTTAAACACTTCCCTCCAAAACTAATTGTTGCAACATTTAATATATTAATCCTATTTTTAAATAAAGTCTATACAATAATAATAAAATTTATATAAAAATAAAAAAAGATACTTCGCATCCGAAGTATCTTTTTTTATTTTTAAATTTCATTCAGTTTTTGTAATAATTCTTCTAAATCTATTCCATGTATATATGCTGCCTGTTCTAAAGTTTCCATTTGAGCTGATGGACATCCTAAACATCCCATTTCATACTTCATAAGTACATCTACAACTTCTGGTTTTTTACTTATTAATTCTCCTATTAATATGTTTTTATCTATTTTCATTTTAAATTCTCCTTTTTATATCGTTCGTATTTTGTTTTAATTATCTATATTTTAATATTATAATAATTTTAGATTATTTTCTGTAACATAAGTTACATTTGTATAATTTAATATAAAATAATAAAAATAATAAACTTTTATTAAGATAAAATTTTATTTTACGTTAAAATTTTACATTCTCCTTTATTTTCTTTTTAATATTTTTATGATAAAATATGTTATATATTTATACTTGCTTGAATATAAATTTAAATATGAAACTTGTACATAATATAAATATATTTTAAATTTCAAGCATGACTTGTTATCATAATTTAAATTTGAAACAATCTAGGAGGATTAATATGAGCTTAAAGGACAAATTTGCACAATCATATGCTAGATCAAAAACAATGACTGGTCCAGAAAAAAAGGCTAATGAAATAATGGGAAAATTATTACTTAGAAAAAGTATTATACCTATGATTATAATGTTAGTTGTATGGATTGGTGGTATATCTTTAAAAGTTAATGGCTGGGTTTTATTTGGTGTTGAAATAGTTTTAGCTGTAGGAGCTTACTTCTATATCAAAAAACAAGGTGATAAATACCAAAACTTTAAACCTTTTGTCGGTAACTTAATAAGTCTTGAGAAAAAAGGCAAAAAAGAATATGTTGCTATAATAAAACAAGGTAAAAAAGTTGACAAACTACAAATAAAATATGGTGGGGAAGACTTAGAAAAAATTAAGAAAAATCAATTAGTACAAATAAGCTATAATAAAGATGAAAAAATAGCTATAGTTGTAACTAGATAAATAATTTAAGGGAAAAGCTTCTACTTATTTAAAAGTAGAAGCTTTTTTTATTCATTTAATACATATTTTTTATATATTTTTAGCGCATTAGCTAATTGATCTGGACAGGATGTTTCTCTGTTCTTACATGGTATTTTTTCAAATGTTTCTATTATTTCATCTATTGTTTTACCTTCTATTAAGTTTTTAATTCCTAATAAATTTCCTGCACACCCTCCTTCAAATATAACATCTACCAGCATATCTCCATCTAAATCTAATAAAATTGATTTTGAACATACTCCATTAGTATAATATCTATACATACAAATCACCCTATTATATATTTTATTATTATACTATTTATAAAATATAAGATTTATGTGAATATTTTATGAAATTTTCTTAATATATATTTTTAATAAATAAATTAATAGTTATAATTATATATACATATTAAAATTGTATTGAATATCTTTAAAATTTTTGTATATAATCTTATAGATTAAATGTTAGGAAGTGGTAAATTTGAATACAGCAAATAAATACAACAAACTAAATTTATTTAATAATATATTTAAATTTCTATTTATTGCATTTTGGATTATATTTTGGTTCGTAGGTATTATACTAACAGATAATAAATATAATGAATTATCTTCATCTTTATTCATTATATATACGTCTCTTTGCATAATCTATATGGTAACTTATATGGCTTATATGAATTATATTAAAGTTTACGAAAATAAAATAGAAATTTTTTATAAAATAGTTACTCTCATATCTTTTATTTTTTCATCATATAACTATTATATGTTTTCAGTCAGTATGTTTGGATTTTTATTAAAGTTAATATTTTTAATTATATATATGTCTATACCGTTAATTAAAGTTCATAAATATAAGCTAGAAGAAGGAGTTGTTGGAATAATAGCTTCTACTTTAATGATATTTATGCTTTTAAGATACTGATTTTGAAATATTAGACATATCTAGAATTTTTTGATATTATTTATTTTAATAGTTAATACTATAATAAACAAATTATAAAGGAGTTAATATTATGAAAAGAAAAGTTTTAGCTACTATTGGAGAAAAAGAAATAACTAATATTGATATTGAAAATGCTTTAAAAAGCTTAGATCCATACCAAGCTATGCAATTTAATAATGAAGAAGGTAAAAAAAGATTATTAGAAGATTTAGTTAACCAAGAGTTATTCTATCTTGAAGCTAAAGAAGAAAATTTACATAACGATGAAAACTTTAAAGCTGAAATGAAAAAGATAGAGGAAAATATGTTAAAACAATATTCTATCAATAGAGTATTAGCATCAGTTAAATTAACTGACGAAGAGATAGCTAATTTCTATGAAGCTAATAAGACTAGATTCGTTAAGCCTGAAACTGCATCAGCTAAACATATATTAGTTGATAATGAAGAAAAAGCTAATGAGTTATTAAATAAAATAAACAACAATGAAGTATCATTTGAAGAAGCTGCTAGAGAACATTCTTCTTGTCCATCTAAAGATGCTGATGGTGATTTAGGTACTTTCCCAAGAGGACAAATGGTTCCTGAATTTGAAGAAGCAGTATTTTCTATGAATAAAGGAGAAGTTAAAGGTCCAGTTAAAACTCAATTCGGATATCACTTAATAAAAGTTGAAGATAGAAATGAAGGTGGACAATCTGAACTTGCTGAGGTTAAAGATGATATAGCTAAAAGCTTAATGTATCAAAAACAAAATGAAGTTTATTCTTCAAAGATAAATGATTTAAAATCTAAATATACTGATATGGTTAAATTTAATGACTAATATATTTATATAAATAAAGAGTAACTTAAAATATTTTAAGTTACTCTTTTAATTTTTAAGACTTTATCTTTTTATAGCAATATTCAATTATATCTCTTCTTTTTATTATACCTATGAAAATATTTTGATCATCTATAACTGGAACAAAGTTTTGATTCATAGATTTGGATATTAAATCTTCTATATTAGCATTTATAGATACAGGCTTATTATCCATTCTTCTTTTTATATCACATATATATACATCTTCTATAGTTTTTAAATCTAAGTTTAAATCATTTTTCAAATACCATAAAAGATCTCCTTCTGTTATAGTCCCCACATACTCTCCATTACGATTTATAATAGGTATAGCAGAATATCTATGATACTCCATTTTCTCTAGTGCCTGTCTCATCGTATAATCATCATATATATATGCTACTTCACTTTTGGGTGTTATAAAAAATAGTATATTCAAATACTGAACCTCCTAATAAGTAGTCTAAATTAAAATATATTTACTTATAATTTTACCATATATTAATCAATATTAAAATAAATTAGATTTTTTTATATTTTTAAAATTTTTTAAATTAAAAAGTAGCTACCTTAAAAAGGTAGCTACTTTTTAATTTTTATTAATAATGAACTTTTATTAAATGAAACTTTATAGATTTATCACTCCATCCTAAATCCCATGGAACCAATAATCTATCAGTATTATGACATGTAACAAGTGGATACCCTCTTGAATCTAATCCTGTTACAGTAGATACATGGGTTATCCTTCCACCTTTTTCGTATGCTACTATATCTCCAGGAATCATATTATAGGCAGTTTTATATACATCTTCATAAGATCCTTTAGATATCAAACTACCTCTTCCACTATTTAACAAATAGTTTTTAAAACCTTGTGCATTTACCCAAGCCTTGGTGCCTGAGTTACCTTCATAATTCCAAATTCTGTTTTTCTTAAACCTTTTACTTTCATACATTATTTGAGAAGCAAAATTTGCGCAGTCTCCTCCATCTGGATTAAAATCTTTATATTTTGGATTAAACTTCATTCCATGCTCTTCATCAGCTGCTGCTCCACAATATTTGTGAGCATATTCCATAGCTTTAGTTTGTTCATTAGTTAAACTTATTGTTTGATTTTCCTTTGATAAAATGTAGTTTCTAATATCATCAGATTTTATATTGTCTAGATGTAGTGAATCTGCAAATGGATCCGTATACCACTCTTTAGTTATTACATATTCATTATCTACTATTCTCATATTAAGATAATGGTATGTACCTATTCTAAACATATTTTTAGTATCTAATTGATTTTCATACGAATAATTATATTCTGTAGATACTGCACATATTATTCCATATAAATTCTCTTCTTTTTCTTTAACTTTTCGAACTTTAACTCTTGTTTTTATGTCATTAAATTTAACACCTTGTTTATACGACCAATTTTCTAAATATTTCATTTTAGTAACTTCTTGTTCATATGCCCAAAGTCCAAATTTATGATCTATATCATATAACTTTTTTAATACTTCATCATTCTTAGTTAATATAGCTTTATTTCTATTATCAAATAAATTTTCAAGTAATAATTGGAACTTGGAGATCTCTGCTTCCTCCTCCAATTTTATTGAAGCTCCTTTTCTTATAAAAGTGTTGATCTTTTCATTATTTTTCTGAAGTAAAGTTATAGTACTAATTATAAATACACCCACTAAAACTAGTATTTTCCTTAATTTCTTATTTTTTTCTCTTCTTGAGTTCAAATTTGTGCCTCCTATCAAATAATAGACTTAAGCTTAATATTATGGAGTATTTTAAAGCTATTATAATATTTTTTATAGTTTTTACATTTTTTTAATCAAATATAATCAAATTTATGGTATAATTGTCTAATATTAAATCAAAGGAAAGAGGTGCTTAGTTGCTAACAAAAGTAAAACTATCTAAAGTAAATAATGTTCTTACTAATAATATATATGCAAATATCTGTTTTTTAAGTGAGGAAAATTTTGGTGATATATCAAAACTATATGAAGAAGTAAGTAATTCTATGGATAATAAAAATTGGTTAAAAAATAGAAATTATGATTCTTTGAAAAAAACAATAGAAAATGGTGGATTTATAATTGGGTGTTATGTAGGTTTAGAACTTATTGCTTGTGCTCTTTGTGATGTTCCTAACATAAATGATTTAGAAACTTTATCTTCTTTAGGTATTTCCTTAGAAGATATTAAAAATACATTTATATCAGGTTTTGTTATGGTTCATCCTATGTATAGAGGTAATTCTTTACAAAGTAAATTACTTGATTTAAGAATAGATATAGCTAAATCACAACAAAAAAAATATATAGTTACAGTTTCTGCTGTTGATAATATCCATAGCCTAAATAATATAATAAGCAAAGGATTTGAATTTAAAACTCAACAAAAGAATGAACATGGAATTTTAAGAAATATTTTCATTAAAGACTTATTCCCAAGTGATGTAAATGAAAATATAATAGATGAAGATATAATAACTTGTGTAATATAAAAGAGACCTTATAAAAAGGTCTCTTTTCCACGTTGTATAGTTCTTATAGGTCTTTTTGTTTCATAATATATACTATTCTATAAAATATAAATTTGATACAAATTTAATTTTATAGTTTGGGTAACACTTATAAATTTTTTTTATAAAATAATTTATAGGTATCAAATTTTTTGTTTAATTTAAAGGGGGAAAATAATTTGAATATAAATGAAAAGGCAAAAGAACTAGCTTTTTGCATTAGAAGTAGTAATGAATTTAAATCTATGAATAAAGCAAAAAAAGAATTAGATAAAAATGCATCTTTGAAAAAGCAATTTGATGAATACGTTAAAAAGAAAAATTTAATATATTCAAGATATAAAATTGAGGATGCATCTAAAAAAATAAGTCAACTAAATAGAGAATATGATAAATTTTTTAATAATCCTTTGGTTTGTAATTATATGAAATCTAATCGAAGTTTTAATACTATGATGGAAAATTTATACAAACAAATAGAAAATGAATTAACCAAATAAAATATTCTTTCATAAAATCTTAAAATAAAGGAGATTATTTAAAAATAATCTCCTTTATTTTTCGAAATGTTGATAGTCTTTTAAAGTATTCCAATCTCCACCCCAAGTCCATCCTCTTTTTATAAAAGCTTCATAACATGCATCTCCTTTTTTTATCATTCCTTTAGCATTAATAGTTCTATCTACATACTCTTTTCCTTCTTTAGGGCTAACTTGACCATTTTTAACCATAGGATTTATAAGTGTATTAATATCTATTGCTAAACCTTTAGAATGATTGGATAAAACATTAGATCCCTCTATAACTCTATAATTAAATGCAGATGTATTGTTATCTTTCATTGCTAAATTATCATCTGCATTATATTCATCAATTAGTTTCATTTTTTCTATAGGATATTTCTTTTCAAAAAGTTCTTTAAATATGTCTAAAACTTCACTAGAAACTGATTTATTAACTATCATCTCGCCTAAATGAGGTTTGTCGTCAAATCCATAATATGTAATTGTTAAGTAAGATAATTTACTTATATCCACTAAATCTTTATTAGGAATAGACTTTCCTAACATTTTTTCATATACAGATTTTGGTATATCCTCTTTTTTAAAAACCGGAGTAAACTCTTCTTTCTTTTTGTCAATCTTAATTTTGTCGTTATTACTTACATCTTTAACTTCTTTTTTATCACATCCAATAGCAAATACAAGCATTACACCCATAATTAATATATAAAAACTACTTCTAAAATTTTTCATGTTAATTACCCCCTACTCTTAATATACATAAATTTTATTCAATCTTATTTTACAATAAATAAATCAAAGCTCATAGTCTTAACTATGAGCTTTGATTTATTTATTATTAATCTTCCATATTTTGCATCATGTTTTGCATCATGTTTTGCATATACATATAGTAATTCATCCACATATCTTGCATTTCTTCCATTCCCATTTTATCAATATACATATATGGTTCATCCATAGATGGATACTTACAAGCAAAATCTCCCATGTATTGCATTGGTTCCATATTATATATTGGATTTATATATAATCCAGTTTCTTCTTCCTTTATTAAAGTAATATCATCTAAATCACAGTAGTTATCTTCATAATAGTACTCATTTTTTTTATTATATTGATTAAACATATCACAATATTCATATTCACATTCGTTATTTTTCTTCATTTCTTTCTTAGGTTTTTGAGTGTATGTTGGGAATACATATTTAACTTCACATCCGCAACTTGGATTCATCTTTTTACCACATTTAACATATTTATCTTCGCATTTATTATGCTTATCATATTTTTTATCACACTTGTCGTATTTATCATGACAAGATTTAGGCTTACAAGGTTCTTCTATTCCTAAATCAACATAACAGCTTTTTTTCATTTTTTTACAATCATCCATGTCATAGCATCCTTTTATTTTATCTTGGCATTTTTTCATCATATCTTCACATTTTTTAGATTTATCTTCATACTCTTTTATTTTTTCTCCAGCTTCCTTATAACAGTTCATAGCTTTTTCATCGCATTTCATAGCTTGAGAATATAAGCATTTTGCTTGTTCATTTTCATTTTGAGCTTTTTCATATAAGCACTTAGCTTTTTCACAGAATCTCTCAGCTTCATCTCCTGCAGTTTCTGCCTCTTTATATAAACATTTAGCTTTTTCACAAAGCTCTTCTGATTTACATAAAAGATCATTTGCTTGTCTTCTTAGTTTTTCAGCCTCACATTCATTTTCTACTGATTCCTTAGCTAATCTTTTTGCTTTAGCTTCTAATGCTTTAGCTTTTTTATCAAATTCTCTAGCTTCTTCATATGATTCAACTGCTAAACATTCGCAATCTAAAGCTTTTTTGAAAAGTTTTTCAGCTTGTTGAGCTAATTTAACACATGTATCATCAAATTTTATTTCACAGTCTTCACATGGTCCTGGAGGACAACAAGACATATCATGTTTTTTATGCATATCATAATCTTTACATGGATCACATTTTTTATAAACTGGCTTTTTACATGGCTCACAGTAAGCATCTTTATCTTTCTTACAGTGATATCCTGAATTCATAGCACAGCTATTATTAGATTTTTTCTTTTTTCTCATAATAGTCATAGATAGTCAAAACTCCTTTGTTGTATTTTTATTTTAACTAAGCAAATTAATATGCTTAATAATAATTATATGAAAGTAGCTTTTTCTGGTTACTAATAAAATCTAGAATTTATACATAAATTACCTTTAAACTTATTTTTTTCTTACTATAAAATATTAGTTATTGCATAATATACTACTAAATGAATATCTATCAAAGCACAAAATTATAGTTGATTGGAGTGATTTAATTGAATAACAATAAAATTAATAATCAAATTGATGATTACACAAAAAAAGGACAAGAATATATAGAAAAAGCTGATGATAAAGCCTCTGAGCTTTTATCAAAAACTAATACATTAGCTCACGATATAGTGGATAAAACTAATGAAATGACAGAAGATATGGGAAATATGTTTTAAAAAAAAGATAACTTTGAAGTAAGTTCTTATAGTGATGATTGCTGTGGTATGAGTTATGAGTGTTTTGATGAAATGAAAACTACAGTTGACTATGTAAAGGATTATGCTAAACAACATCCCGTTATAACTGCTACAGCAGCCTCTGCAACAGTATTAACAGGAGTAAGTTTAATTAGTCCTAAAACTAGAAAAATAACTGTACCTGTCGCAAAATATGCAATCAAACAACAAGCTAAATTTACATTAGGACTTGGAATGCTTGCTATGGCTTCTTATTTAACTAATAAAAATAGCAATAGTGCTTTTTAAATAATAAAGGAGCTTTTAAAAGCTCCTTTATTTAATTTAAGCTATATTATTTTTTATATACATTTATATTATCTGAGTTAACATATACATTATATTTTAATTCATTTTCTTTTTCTCCTCTAAAACTTCCTTCAAATTTATTTATTAATTTATCAGATTCAATATCTTGATTTTCATTATCAAAATGTATTCCTCTTAATGAATTTAAATTAAAATGTATATTATAATGATCTGTAGGTAAATCTAAATAAACATGTCCTGATTTATTAATTATGTTTAAATTTTTAGCAATAGGTATATTAGATTTTATATCTATAGTATGGATATCTCTATTAGATGTTATTATATCTATGGATTCTGGTATAAAACTTTCTATATTATCTACAAATATGTCATCTGGCATAGATTCTATATAAAGGCTACCTTGAGTACTTATATCTATATTTTTTACTCCTAAAAGTTCACTAACTTTTAGATTTATAGTTCCCATAGAACTAATTTTTAAATTTTCTAGATTTTTACTTTCTTTAGGTAATATAATCTGACCTTGCGAAGTACTAAATTCTACTTTATTAAGTAACACATCTTTATTTTCTACTATTAAATCTCCAACACTTGTTCTAACCTTTATGTCCACATGATTTGGAACAAATACTATAATTTTATTATAAGAGTTATTAATCATATTTAATATAGCATCACCAAATCCTTGTATTTTTGAATCTAAATATTTATTTTCATTATTTGATTTTATATTAAATTCTTTATTATTTTCATCTATAGTAAATGAATTAGTACTTAAGTTACCTACTTGTTTTATTATAAATTTATCTGAGTCACTTTTTCTTATCTCAACATTTAAATTCTTAGTTTCTATATCTAATTTATTTATATCTACTTTCTTTTCATATATATTAACTTCTTCATTTGCTTTTCTTATAATTTCATTTACATAATTTGTTGCAAATGGAACTGCATTCACTGCTGATGATATAGTTCCTATAATTCCTATTACAATTAATATAACTGCAAATACTGTTATTTTTTTATTCATCTATATCATCTCCTTTATAATTTACTTTTCTTTCTTTTGCATTTATATATATCTTTTTATTCTTTAGCCAATTTATATAACGTTTATATAATTTTTTTCCTAATTTTAATACATATATATATACTTGAATCCCCAAAATATCAAATCCTAATATAGTTATACTTATAAATATTATTAACCAAGTTATAGATTTATCTAAAGCAAATAATGGACCTGATGTTATAAGTAATGTAGCAAATGCAATATTTGATGCTATTATTACTATACCTATAAAAATCATAAATAATACAAATAAAATTCCTACAAATATTAATCCTACACTTAATCCTGCTAAAAGTATTTTTATAAGTTTTGTTGATAAACCTTCTTCATCATCTTTTAAGTTTGGAGTTAACTTATTATTTATAATTTCTTTTGATTTATTATATCTATCTCTAAATTTTAATTTAACTTTATTTAAATTATCATAAATTTTATCAAATCTTTTATTACTTGAATTTATCTTGCTTGAATTCATTTCATCTACTAAATCTCTTACTATGGATTTAGGTGAACCCAATGATTCAATTATTTGTATATCGCTTTTCCCCTCTATTTCCCCATCTATAAAGTATTCTTCATAATCTCTTAATATATCATTAACTTCATCATCTGAAAAATGATTAGATAAATAATCTTTTAATATCTCTAAAAACTCTCTTTTATTCAACATAGCTACCTCCTTAATCTAAATTTATAAGATAATCTACAGCACTAGTGAAGTTTTTCCATTCACGCTTAAGATTTATTAAATTATCTCTACCCAGCTCAGTTATTTTATAATACTTTCTTGCTGGTCCTTCACTTGATTCTAGTATATATGTTTCAAAGTAACCTTCTTTTGTCAATCGTCTTAACAAAGGATATATAGTTCCTTCATTAACTTCAATTACTTTAGATATATTTTGTACTATCTCATATCCATACATATCTTTTTTATGTATAAGTGCTAGCACACATATTTCTAAAACACCTTTTTTGAATTGTGTATTCATATACTCTATCCTTTCTTTAATAAACAAACTACTATGTTTTATACAGTACCTTGTTTAATCATTATAAACTCATATTAACACAATACTGTGTGTTACACAATACTGTGTTAAATAATTTTTAGTTTTTTATTTCAAGTACTAATAAAAAGCTGTTAAGACACTATTTTAATGTGCTTAACAGCTTTTTTATTATTTAATATATTCCATTATTAATTTTATAGTTTCTATTATAGCTTTTATATTTGTTCTTTCATATCCATGTGATGCAAATATACCAGCGCCTATTAAAGCAGTTTTTGCATCATATCCAGCTCTTATCATAGCACCTGCATCTGAACCATAATTTGGATAAGTATCAACTTTATATCCTATATTATTATCCTTAGCTAGATTTATAAGTCTAGTAGTTAACTCATAGTTATATGGTCCACCTGAATCTTTTGCACATATACATACATCATATTCAGTTGAATTTTGACCTTCTCCAGGACATCCCATATCAATTGCTATAAATTCTTTTGTTTTTTCTGGTATAGATGCTGATGAACCATGACCAACTTCTTCATAGTTACTAAAGAAGAAATTTATAGTATTTTTAGGTTTTATACCAACAAGTTTTATATATTCTATTATATATAAAACTGCCGCCACTGAAGCTTTGTCATCTAAATGTCTAGATTTAATAAATCCAGAATCAGTCATTTTAACTCTTGGATCAAAAGATATAAAGTCTCCTACTTCTATTCCTAACTTTTGAGTATCTTCTTTTGTAAATACTTCTTCATCTATAACTACTTCATAATTAGCTGGAATTCTTTGTAACTCCCTAGCATCTGAATGTATGTGTACAGATGGTTTAGTAGTTTGTATAGTACCTTCATAAACCTTACCATCTCTTGTATGTATTTTACAACACTCACCTTCAATAGAGTGCATCATATACCCACCAACTTGAGTTAATGCTAATCTTGAATTAGATTTAATTTCTTTTACCATAGCTCCTAAAGTATCTACATGACAAGATAAAGTTTTTTGATATTCTGTATCTTCTCCTTCTATAGTTGCAACTATAGCTCCTTTATTCGTAACTTTATAATCTACATTATGTGTTTCTAAAATTTTCTTTATATACTCCATTATGTTTTGAGTATATCCTGATGGACTAGGTATGTTTAATACATCATTTAAATATTTTTTTACTAAATCAGCTTTATAATCCATAATCTAAACCTCCTATTATTTATAAATAGATTAAATTTAAATAATAAACTAAAGATACTAATATTAGAGTTATTAATAATTTCTCTATACCAATTATTATGAATTCTACTTTTTTTAATGGTATGTCTATACTGCTTGAATACAATATATTACCAGTTAGTGATATCGTTTGCGCAATAGACATAATAAATATTATAAAAATCGATACATTAGCTATATCATTATTTATAAACTTTACAACTCTATTAATATTAAATAAACTTAAACATATAGAATCGCTTAATTGTATTTTATTTGGTAATTTTAGCAGTTCCATAATCGGTTGTATAATATAACTAATAGTATTAACTAATCCAGTATTATTTATTAAAAACTCTCCTATAAATATAATTATAACTAAATTTGGTAATATTGTCATAATTATATTAAATGATTCTTTGAAATTTTCTACTATAAGTGAAAACAACTTATTATTTTCCTTATTCAATAAATATTTTCTCACAGCATTTTTAAATCTATCTTTTTTAAAATACTTTTCTTTATATAACGTTTTATTTAAGTAGGATTTTTTTTTGTTTTTTAATGGCCATATTCTACACACTATATAATTTGAAAATAAACTTAAAAATAAAGATACAATCATTATAACTATTTTAGATTCTAATTTTAATTCATCAGCTAAATAAAAATAATTCGTTATACTTGTAAAAGAAAAACAAGACACTAATATACAAACTTCATTATGTCTTAACTTTCCTTTTTTATATAATTTATTTGTCATAAACATTCCACTAAATGTATCTATAAATAAATATACTATAATATTTAATATACATTTTCCACTTAGCTTAAAATTTTTTTTCATATATTTATGAAAATAAGCTTCTACTATATCCAAAAGACCATATTCCATTATAAGTGGCATGAATATAGAACTTAGTGAAAGCAATATAACTGATTTTAATATTAAATCTTGCATAAATAATAAGCTATCATTACTATATAAGTTATAGTCTTTTTTTGAGAAAATTATAAATATAAATAGTATACTTATAGGTTTTACACATCTAATTATATTAGAAAAAATATCACAATCTTTATCTTTATATTTTAACATTTGAAATATAGATCCTATAGATACCATTATAAAAATATATATTTTAATTAATTCTATATACTTTTCTTCTATAAAAAAATATATGTGATATAAAATTGTATTTGAATGTCCATTTATATTTATAGGTATAAAAAATATAAAAATACCTAATATTGAATATATTACTATTCTAAACGAATCCATTAATTCAAAATCTTTATATAAATTTTCCCTACTGTTTATATCCGTACCTTCCATTTATTCACTCCTTTGCATATATTTAATATATATTTGATTTAATAATTATATAAATGTATAATACTATCATCAGCTAAATTTATAAAGAAGAGGTGATATATTGGATAATACCAATAAAACTATCTTAATTCTCACAGCTCAATTTGGCGCAGGACATATAAGTGCTGCTAATGCTATTAGAGATTATATTCTTGAAAAAGAACCTAGATATAATGTTGTTATACAAAATTTTATAAGTGCTAGTCTTCCTAAAATGAACAAACCACTTGTTAAACTTTATGAGGCTAATACAAAATATACTCCAGGACTTTATAACTATTATTACTATCTAAAAAAGTCATTTGATTCAAAACATGATGTATCATATAAGATGTATACACCTAAATTATCTGAGTATATTTTAGATACTAATCCAGACCTTATAATATCTACATTTCCAATGGCATGTGCTTGTGTTGATCATTTTAAATCTAAAAATCCTGATTTTAAAGTTCCTGCTATAACTGTAGTTACTGATGTAGTAGATAGTTTAGAGTGGATTTACCCTAGTACAGATATGTATTTTGTTGCTTCTCATGAAATTAAAAATAGATATGTACAAAAAGGTATAAATCCTAATATAATTAAGGTCACAGGAGTCCCTGTAAAAAAAGAATTTAATAATCATCCTACCTTGCCTTCTGATAAGCATAAACTACTTATAGTTGGTGGTGGTAGAGGTTTATTTGATATGGAAACTGATTTTTTTTACTACATAGATGAATTGCTATATAATTATAGTGATAAATTAGAGGTTACCATTGTATGCGGTAAAAATAAAAAACTATATGATAAATTAACTGATAAAAAACCTCTTAAAAATATAAATGTGCTTGGCTTTGTAACTAACATGCCATCTTTATTAAAAGAACATAATCTATTAATAACAAAACCAGGTGGTGCAACTTTATTTGAAGCCATAAAAAGTGAAATACCTATAGTTGTTATGCTTCCTAAAGTTGGACAAGAAATTGAAAATGCCAAATTTATAATAGATAAAGGCATAGGTATTATATATAATGATGAAAGCGATTTAAAAGAATTATTAGATGCTTTAGTAAATCAAAAATTAGATGATAGAATATCATTTATGAAAGATAATATGGCTAAGTTTAAAAACTCTATAGATTCTGATAAAATAGCACATTTTGTCACACAAATAATAGGGACTGTTTAGAATAGTCCCTTATTTATTTAGATTTTTATATTTATCAAAGTTTATTACTCTAGGTTCTGAGCTCATAAATTTAATATTTTTTATTTTTCCATTTTGCAATATATCGTTTATATTTCTTTTAAAATAAGTAACTAGTACTGCTTCAATTATAAAAAACAAAGTACATATAATTATCTCTAAATTTAAGTTTTTTAAATATTCATTTTTACCTAAAATAATAATTGAATATAATCTAATTAAAACTAGTATCAATATGTGTAAGTTTACAATATTTGTGATTTTATAGAAATCTTTATATAAATTATTCCTTTTTATAGTATTCATGATTTGAACTTGACTTAAATTTAATAACTTAAGAACATCTATATACAATTGCTTAAATATATTTTTATTAAATAAATTTAAAGTTATTATAAATACAGATAGTAATAATAAACAATAACTGTCATATATGTATATATGATATGGTTCAGTTAGACTTATCTTTAGAGATTGAATTACAGTATATATTGATGCAAATAATATTCCTGATAAATTAAATCTGCATTGATTATATTTAATTAATATAGAATAAGATATAAATTATATAAATGATATGATTATTGAATAAAACTTAGCCTTTCCTTTAAAAAAAGCAAATAAAATAATTGGAGCTATGAAATAAACTAGTATATCTCCCAACAACTTTTTTTTCATTGACCAACCCCCAACTTATTGAATTTTTCAAATTTTTATATATAAAATAAATTCTATTAATATCTATTTTTTCCTTCTACATCTATATAAAATTTAATCTGTATTAGTTAAGTTTTTATTTTCATATATAAAAAATAAAAAACTATCTAAAAAAGTTTAATACAAACTTTTAATAGATAGTTTTTTATTATTATGCTACATTTTTAGTTTTTATATTTTCATGTTTCTCTTCTTCTAGTAAATCTAACTTTTTAGCTAATAGTTTAGTTGTACTAGCTTGTACTATTAATGTTATTAATATAGTCATAAATACTACTGATGATATTATTTCATACCCTTGTATTTGCATAGAAACTATTATCCCTGATAATGCAGCCGGTATAACTCCTGTTTCTCTTACCCACATCATAAATAATTTATCTTTAAATTCCCATTTAGCCTCTCTATCAAATAAAGTACATATTAGTACCACTAAAGGTCTTGCCACAAACATTAGTACTAGTACTACTAATAATGATGGTAACCAATATTGACCAAGTGCAGCTAAGTCTACATGTGTTCCTAAAACTATAAAAATAGCCATACGACATAATGCTCCTACACTTTCTCTAAAGAAATGTTCTGCATGAAAATCTTCTTCTGGTACCCATAATCCAAATAATTTTCTATTTCCGGCTATAAGTCCTGCTATAAATACAGCCATATATCCACTACCATGTAATTTAGTAGCTATTTCATAAGCTAATGCAACTTTTAAAACTGATATTATTGGAGCATATGAATGAAATACTCCCCACTTTTTATCAGATACTAGTAATGAAAATATTAGTCCTATTGCCATACCAACAATTAAACCTACTACAACTGAAACTATTAATTCTTTTAAACTTTCTCCAACTGAAAATGAACCAGATGTTATAACTGCTAGCAAAGTACTTACTAATATAGCTCCAACTGCATCATTAAATGCCGACTCACTAACTACAGTTTGCTTTATTTTATTCTTTATATTAACTTGCTTAAATACTGGTATAAGTGCTGCTGGGTCAGTTGATGCTATAACTGCACCTATTAATAAAGCTGTCATTATCGAAACTGGAAATATCTTACTAGTTGCGAATCCTACTACTACAGTAGATATTACTACCCCTAAAGTTGCCAGTAACCCAACACTGACTTTAACTTTATTTAATACTCTTAAATTTACTTCCCTACCACCTTCATATAGTATAAATGCCGATCCAAAAGTTAATATCAGATTATTTTCTATTGGAAAAGATTCTACACTTATTATATTTAAAACTGCCGGACCTATTATTATCCCCGCAATCAAATATAATATTACATCAGGTAGTTTTAATAGCTCACTAACTTTCCCCAATATGATTCCTGTTACAACTACTACCGAAAATATAAATAATAAATTATTAGTAGCTATAGCTTCCATTGTATTCTCCATTTAATTCACCTCTTTTTTAATTAGATATCTAACTATTTTATTTAACATTGAATAAGTATAATACTATAAATTTATAAAGTCAATTGTTTATAAATATTTCTTTTTTTTTGAAAAAATCAGAAAATTAGTTTTCTAACCTTTTAACTTTAAAATTTTTAATCAGTTGAATATTTTTTATAAATATATTTTTTAAAATAAACTTTCTTTGTTATATTCCTTATATTTTAAAGTGAAAATAAAAAAAGCATAGATAATAAAGTAAAAACTTTTTGATATTATCTATGCTTTTATTCTTAATTTTTCACAATTTTTTTCACTTAATTTATTTAGTTATTATATCTAATGGATTTTTTAATTCTCCATTTACATTTATTTCAAAATGAACATGATTTCCAGTTGACTTGCCCGTAGACCCAATTTTAGCTATAGCTTCTCCTTTTGATACTATATCTCCTTCTTTAACTATATTTTCACTATTATGACCATATATGGAAACTTTGCCATCAAAATGTTTTAAGTAAACAACATTCCCATATCCATTTTGAACTCCTGAAAAAGTTACAACTCCATAATCTGTAGCCACTATATCAGTTCCATAACTAGCAGGAATATCTATACCTTTATGTAACTTTTTCTCTTTAGATATTGGATGAATTCTATATCCAAAAGGTGAACTTATATCTTTAAATCGTGGAACTGGCCAACATCCATAGTTAACAGTATCTTTTATATCAGCTTTAAGTTTAGATTCTTGTTCATTTAAATCATTTATATTGGTATTTAATTGATTTTTTAAATTTTCCAACTCTTGTATCTCTTCGTCTAAAGTTTTTTGAATTTCATTATTATCTTTTAAACTACTATCATCAATGAAACTTAACTGTACCACTTCAGTGTTATTTATATCATTTGTATATGATCTTTTAGATTCTATTACTTTCTCTATTTTAGAAATTTGTTCATTTATGCTTTTTTGTTTTATTTTTAAATTATAGATATTTTTTGCAGTTTCTTCATTTATAGTAGTTTGACTTTCTAATCCATATACATTAAGTGTGTTTATAGTAGTTATTAAGCTTAATATTATTAATATTTTAAAAGTTTTAATCATAAGCTTTTCCTCCTTTTCCATCACTGTTTTTTAATATGAACAAATTTACTATAAATTATTCAAAAATTATAATAAGTACAATCACAATATACCACTAAACTTAGTAATATAATGGAAGACACTTTTTTATTTTTCTATATTATAAGGGGGAAGGTAGTATGTTAAAAAATCAAGAGATTATTTTTGGAGTTATATCTTCTATATTTATATTAATACATGTGTCTATATACATACTTCAAGACATATATTTATTAATTAATTCTAAGTATTTAAAATCAACTATAAATAAAATGCTTCCTGCTCTTAATAAACTTAATACAACTTCTTTAATACTTGCGTTAACATTTATGATACCCCATATTTATTATTTAAAGGAAAAGTTAACATCATTTGATACTGGATATTTAGTTTTATTTTTATTGATTATATCTACTTTTACTAAGATCCATTTTCTAAGTAAATTTAATATAAAACAGTATTCATCTATAATAGCTTATTTATTGACAATAAACTTAGCTGTTCACATATTTTTTAGATAAATGTATTTTATTGAATATAAAAAGAGCAATTAAGATTTTACTTAATTGCTCTTTTATATTTTTGCAAATATTTTTATAAAATTTTAATTTTTCAATTTATTTTTCCAATATATTTCTTTATTATATCGCTTAAACAAACACTAACTTACCTACATGCAACAAAAATTGTGTTATTTTTAAAGTTCCTATCTGTAAGTTGCACTTATCACATATATTTTCCATATTATAATCTATATACCATACAGCATCATTATCCGGCATTAAATCTACTTTTGCATTGTTTAGTGTTGCTATGTTATATAATTCAACACTCAAACCCTCTGTTTGTATACCAAAATTTTAAAAATTATTAATATCATCTAAAAAACTTTAATAAATATTTTTCATTGTGATTTTCTTTTTTCATAATATATAATAAATATTGCATTGTTTTTTACTTACACTTATTTAAAAGTTGCATATTACAATATGTTTAACAATAGATTGTAGCTTAAGTTTAAAATCCTATGTATAAAAATTTTTTTACATAGGGTATACTAAATTAATAACTAATAATTTTAGGAGAGATTTGTATGGAATATATAGTTTTCGATTTAGAGTTTAATCAGGGATTTGATAAAGAGAATAATAAAACATACTCTAATGAAAAATGTCCCTTTGAAATAATACAAATAGGAGCTATAAAATTAGACTCTAATTTCAATATAATTGATAAATTTAGCAGTTTCGTAAAGCCAAATATATATAAAGATATTCACCCTTTTGTTGGTAAAATGACTCATATAACAATAGATAAAGTTAAAGATGCACCTTCATTTAATACTGTATATAAAAACTTTAAGAAATTTATATCAAGTAAGTCAAGTATAATGTGCGTATGGGGATCAGGAGACTTAAAAGAGTTATATAGAAATATAAATTATTATTCACTTCCCTCAAAAGAACTGCCCAAGCTCTATATAAATGTTCAACAATATGCTTCATCTTACTTTAATAATCCAACAGGACAAAGTATAGGTCTTCAAAATGCTATACAAATACTAGACCTTCAGGAAAACAAAGCTTATCATGATGCATTAAATGATGCCTATTACACAGCATTAGTTCTTAAAAATATTTACAATGAAAATATAGTTGCTGATACTTATGTTTATACTCCAGTAAAACCTAATAGAACTAGATCAAAATCATCTAAAAAGAAAGTTGATTATAATAGATTATTTGAAGAATTTAAAAAGATATTAGGAAGAGATTTAACTTCTGATGATAAAAAACTTATAGATTTAGCTTATAAAATGGGCAAAACCAATCAATTTTTAGTAGATGAAACTTCACAACCTCAAGCTAAAACTAAAGCTTCAAATAAATTTATTAAAAATAAATCTAAAAATGGGTTCAAATATAAAAAAAGAAGATAAGTCCTATAAGCTAGGACTTATCTTCTTTTTTATACATTTAAAAATAACATTTTTATTTCTTCATACTGTGCAAATTCTACAATTTCCACAGGTTTATCTTCACTTCTATATTTTTCTTCTTTACCTACATATACATCTACATTCCCAATTTGATTATATATTCCATCTATAATATTTAAAAAATCTTCACTTTTTAAACTTTCACCTTTGGATTTTAAAAATATTATACTTTCATTTTCTTCATCCCTAACTATTGATTCTATTCCAAATAAAAGACTATCTTCCTTTATATAAACAACTTTAGCCCCTAGTGCTATTCCTTTATTAACTTTTTCTTTAAGCTGTAATAAATTCATAATTCCCTCCTTATTAAAAGTATATTAAATTATATTAAAGAAATTATGAATTTATGTTTTATTTTATAACTAATTCTACAGGGCAATGATCAGATCCTAATATTTCAGTGTGAATATTAGCTGAAACTAATCTATCTTTTAATTTTTGAGAAACACAAAAATAATCTATTCTCCATCCTGCGTTATTTTTTCTTGCATTGAATCTATAAGACCACCAACTATAAATTGCTTCTTTATCTGGATAAAAATATCTATAAGTGTCTATAAATCCAGAATCTAAAAACTCAGTAAATTTAGTTCTTTCCTCATCTGTAAAACCTGCATTTTTTTTATTAGTTTTAGGATTTTTTAAATCTATTTCTTTATGAGCTACATTTAAGTCTCCACACATTATAACTGGCTTAATTTCATCTAATTTATTTAAGTAATTTCTAAAATCATCTTCCCACTTCATCCTATAATCAAGTCTTTTTAATCCCTGTTGAGAGTTTGGAGTATATACTGTCACAAAATAAAAATCTTCAAACTCTAAAGTTATAACTCTTCCTTCATTATCATGTTCTTCAATATTTATTCCATAGCTTACACTAAGTGGTTTTTTCTTTGTAAATATTGCAGTACCTGAATAACCTTTTTTTGTTGCATAGTTCCAATAATCATAATATCCTTTTAATTCTAATTCTATTTGTCCTTCTTGTAGTTTAGTTTCTTGTAGACAAAATATATCTGCATCTACTTCTTTAAAATAATCCATAAACCCTTTAGTAACACAAGCTCTAAGTCCGTTAACATTCCATGATATAAATTTCATATTTTTCTCCTTTGTTTATCTATTTAAATATTATTTTTTTTGCAAAATCTTCTGGTAATGTAGAAGATACATAAATTCCATTACTTATCTCAAATCCTCCAAAACTATATTTTCTAGGTATTACATGAAAATGTAAATTAAATAAATCACTACAATCTATATTTTTAGGATGTGAATGCATACATAAATTAAATGGCATATAACCACATATTTTATATATTTTTTCAAATAAATTTTTAAATATATATGCAAGTTCATTTAGATTATCATTTTCTAAGTTTTCAAACTTAGTACTATCTTTACATACAACCCTAACTTCATTACTATACATAGATGCATAAGGAACTAACACTATAAATTTATTACCATTATATACAACTCTCTCATTTAAACTTAATTCTTTTTCAATTGTACTTTTATATAAACTTTCATTTTCATTTTTATAATATTCTTTTAATATATTAACTTCATTTCTAACATCTTTAGGCACCATGGACATAGAAATAATCTGTGAATGTGGATGGATTAGAGATGCTCCTGCTTTTTTTAAGAAGTTTTTAAATATACTAACATATAATATATCTTCATCGTCTATATATTTCTTATACCTATTTTTATACATTAAAAACATGTTATTAAATTCTTTTTCACTCATGTTATAAAAAGATCCATTATGCCTATAAGTATCTATCATAACTTCGTGATTTCCCTTTATACCTTCACAACTTTCATCTATAATTGGGTATTTATTATAAATCGACCTACAAACCCACTCTGATCCATTAGATATTTCAAATGTCTTTTCAGCTGCATATTCTTCATTTCCTCTACAAAATGGACAATTTAAATCATATACATCATAAACTTCTTCTTCATCCATAATTGGTTTAATATCAGTAGGTCTACTTGACCTATTAGGTGCAGATATAACCATATCACCACTAAATAAATCAATTCTTACATCTTTCATATCAAGCACCTCTTCTAAGAGTATTTATATATCAAATCTTATATATTTATATCTTATATAATATTTTCACAATAATATTTTGTTATAAGTATTTTTGTAAATTAATCAAATATACATTTATAATTTTACAGATTTTAACATCAAATGTAAATCCTATTACTCTTTTATCTGAACATTAAAAATTGAATGATTTTTAATATAACTTATGCTATTATACTCTTGTATAGAGATTTTACAGATTTTTCAAACAAATAATAGGGGGTATTAAAAATGAACTTTTCTAATAGAGTTATATCTATGCAATCTTCACCTATAAGAAAGCTAGTTCCATATGCAACAGCTGCAAAAGAACGAGGATTAAAAGTTTATCATTTAAATATAGGTCAGCCAGACATAAAAACGCCTAAAAATTTTTTTGATGCTGTTAATAATTTTAATAGTGATGTGTTAGAATATGCAGTATCTCAAGGACTTCCGGAATTAATAGATGAAATGACAAACTATTACTCAAAATACAATATGGACTTTAAAAAAGATGAGATACTTATAACTAATGGTGGTAGTGAATCTTTACTATTTGCTATGATGGCTACTTGTGACCCCGAAGATAATATATTAGTTCCTGAACCATTTTATACTAACTATAATGGATTCAGCTCTTGCATAAATGTTTGTATAAAACCTATAACTACACATCCAGAAGAAGGATTTCATTTACCTAAAAAAGAAGATATAGTTTCTAAAATAGATAAAAATACTAAAGCAATATTACTATCTAATCCAGGAAATCCAACTGGTTGTGTATATACTAAAGAAGAAGTTTATATGTTATCTGATATAGCTATAGAAAATAATTTATGGATAATAGCTGATGAAGTTTATAGAGAGTTTGTTTACGATGGACTTGATTATATAAGCTTTGGCAATATAGATAAAATAAAAGATAGAGTAATAATAGTTGATAGTGTATCTAAAAGATATAGTGCATGTGGTGCTAGAATAGGCTCCCTAGCTTGTAAAAATAAAGATTTTATATCTCAAGTCCTAAAGTTATGCCAAGGAAGATTATGTGTGTCTACACTTGATCAAATAGGAGCTATACAATTATATAAAACCCCTCAATCTTACTTTATGGAAGTTAATGAAGAATATAAAAAAAGAAGAGATGTATTATATAGTGAATTAATGAAAGTTGAAGGAGTTATATGTGAAAAACCTAAGGGTGCATTTTATATCCTTGCCAAATTACCTATAGAAAATGCTGAAGATTTTGTAATTTGGATGTTAAATGAATTTGAAGTTGATGGAGAAACCGTAATGGTATGTCCTGCTGAAGGGTTTTATGCAACAAAAGGTCTTGGAAAAAGCGAAATAAGACTTGCTTATATATTAAATGAAAACGATTTAAAGAAAGCTGCTAGTATATTAAAGCAAGGTATTGAAAAATATATTGAAATTAAAAATAATTTAGCAACTAATATATAAAAATAGGCATTCAAATGAATGCCTATTTTTTTACTTGTTACTCAAATTGGGTGTTTATATACTTATTTTATATTTTCTTTTATAAGTATATCTTCTAAATTCTTTATTGACTGCATGAACTTATCTCTATCCTCTTTACTTAATTTTAGAAATCTAGTTTCTAGTTTTTTACCTAATTCTTCTAAAAAGTCTTTAGCTATTATATCTCCTTCATTAGTTAAGTTTAATATATACTTTCTTCTATCTCTGGAGTCTCTTGTTCTTGTTAAGTATCCTTTTTTAGTTAAGTCATCTACCATAGTAGTAAGACTTCCTTTTTCTATATTTAATTTTTCACATAAGTCCGTCATTGTTATTTCCCCATTATTTTTTATGAAAACAAGTGCTCTTAATTGAGTCCTATTTACATCAATATTTGATGCATATTCTTTTAAAGATTCTAAATATAAACTTGCATGTATCTTCGGAAAAGTTTTTGATACAAAATCTATTATGTCTTTTATTATTTCATTCATACTTTCACCTCCAACCCCTTTAAGTTATCGTCAAATACTAGTTTACACTAGTTTTAATTGCTAGACAACACCTAAAAAATTTAGCTATTGATTGTAGCATTTTTTCCATATCTTTTCAAACTTGATTAAATTTTCTAACTCTTTCTACATTTTTCTACATTTAAACTATTTACAAAAATGTTTTTTTATAATATAATTGACTCATAGCTTCCCGAGACAAGCGGGAAAACAATAACAAGCATTTGTTTATTTTACATTTAAGGAGGCAATCATTATGATGCAAATACTTACAAGTACAGCATTATTACTAGTTGTACTGGCATTATTCACATTATTTAGCTACAAAGCTCCACATGGTATGAAAGCTATGGGTGCATTAGCGAGTGCTGCATGTGCAAGTTTCTTAGTTGAAGCATTCCATGCTTCATTATTTGGACAACAATTTGGAATAAAATTCTTAGAGCAAGTTGGATCTGCAAACGGTAGTTTAGGTGGAGTTGCCGCTGCTATATTAGTTCCATTAGCTTTAGGTGTTTCTCCAGTTTATGCAGTTTTAGTTGGTTTATCAGTTTCAGGATTTGGAATACTTCCAGGATTCGTTGCTGGTTACTTAATATCATTCGTTGTTAAGTTCTTAGAGGAAAAAACTCCTGCTGGACTTGACTTAATAGTAATAATAATAATAGCTGCTCCTTTAGCAAGAGGAATTGCAAGCTTTATGGATCCAATAGTTAAGGATACTTTAATGCAAATAGGACAAGCTTTAACAGCTGCTTCTACTACATCTCCAATATTAATGGGTATAATACTTGGTGGTTTAATAACAGTTGTTGCTACTGCTCCTTTATCATCAATGGCTTTAACATCTATAATAGGATTAACAGGTCTTCCAATGGCAATAGGTGCATTAGCAGTATTTGGTTCTTCTTTCATGAACTTCGTATTCTTCTCTAGAATGAAGTTTGGTGATAAAAAAGATACAATAGCTGTTGCTATAGAACCTTTAACTCAATCAGATATAATATCTGCTAACCCAATACCAGTATTCTGTACTAACTTTATAGGTGGAGCATTATCAGGTGTTGTAGTTGCTTTAATAAGTAGTTATATTGCACCACTTGCAATAAGTGTTCCTGGTATGGCTACTCCAATAGCAGGTTTCGCTGTAGCAGTTGGACAAAACGGAACTCCTGCTTTATTAGCTGCTGCTGGATGTATAGTAGTAAGTGTTGCTGCTGGATTTATCGGACATGCATTATTCAAAAACTATAAAATAGTTAGAGCTGATGTAATCCGTGGAAATGGAAATAATGAAGATACAGCTGCTTAGTCAGTTATTATATAAAAAAAGCACATCAAATGATGTGCTTTTTTATTTTTTATTTATATTAGTTATTTAACACAAAATATTCCTAATATACCTGGTCCCGCATGAGATCCTACGCAAGATCCAACATCTGTAATTAATATATCACTAGTTTTAAGTTCATTATTTGTCATATCTCTTAATTTGATCATATCACTTTCACAATCCCCATGACCTATAGCAATACCTCTTCCCTCAGTATAATGCTTTTTAGCTAAATCAGCCATTTTAGAAAATACATGTTTTTTTCCTCTCGCTTGAGCCACCGGTGTAACTAGTCCATCTTTCACTTCTAGTATAGGCTTTATATTAAGCATATTACCTATTACTGCCTTAGAAGAAGATATTCTTCCGCCTCTTTGTAAATACTTTAAATCATCAACAGAGAATACAACATACATATTATCTCTCATGTATTCTAATTCTTTTATAATCTCTTCTATAGTTTTTCCTTCATACGCCATCTGAGCAGCTTTTACAACTTGCATACCACATCCATATGAAAAATTTAAAGTATCAAAAGTATATATTTTTCCTTCAGTATCATTTTTAGCCATAATAGCACTTTGGTAAGTCCCTGTAGCTTTAGATGATCCAGATATGTATAATATTTCTTTACCTTCTTTTATAAATTTATCAAATACTTCTTTAAATTGAGCATATGTAGCTTGTGATGTTTGAGGAAGTTTCCCTTCTCTTAACATATCATAAAATTTTTTAGGTTCTAAATCTATTCCATCTTTATATTCATCTTCTCCAAACCTAACAGTTAAAGGAACCATTTCTATATCATATTTTTCTCTTAAATTTTTAGGTATATCAGATAAACTGTCACATATTATCTTTAAATTATTCATAATAATTCCTCCTTAATAAATAATATTATACAATAAATTCATATTATATTAAAAAAAACATAGTTTATTCTTATCAAATTCTATATTTATAAAATTTCCACTAATTAAATTTATGTCATTCTTTTTTATATTAATGTAAATAGGAGATAATTTATCAGAAGTAGATTTTTTTAAGCTTACAGTATAATCAAATGGATTTTCGATAATATTTATAAGTTCCATATTAAATACATCAGTCCTTCTATTATTACTAATTTTTATATCATATTCTCTTATACATACATAATTTAAGTCTTCATTTATACTCATATTTTTTACATCTATATAAATATCCCAATCTATAGCATAAATAACTCCACTTTTTATAAATTTAATTTTTGATATATTTTTAAAGCCAGTTAATTTAGCTTCTTTCAATGATTTTGGATTTTTAAATAATTCATCTTTATTTCTTTTGTTAATTGCTAATCCATCTTCATATACAACTATATCATCACAAACTCTATAAGCTTCATTTATATTATGAGTTACAAATATAGCATCCCCTTTATAAGTCTTAAGTGTATTTCTTAAGTGTTCTTCCATAATATCTCTTAAATTATAATCAAGAGCTGAAAATGGCTCATCTAAAAGTAATATTTCAGGTTCTTTAACTAACGCTCTAGCCAATGCAACTCTTTGTTTCTGACCTCCAGATAGCTGATTTGGATATAAATCTTTTATTTTTTTTAAATCAAATTTACCTATATAATCATTACAAATTTCATCTTTGTCAAATTTATTTTTATTAATTAATCCTAATTTTATATTTTCACTAACTGTCATATGAGGAAAAAGTGCATAATCTTGAAATACAAGCCCTGCATTTCTATCTTGAGGCTTTAAATTTATGTTTTTACTGGAATCGTATAATACTTTATTGTTTACTATAATCTTTCCTTTATCTGGAGTTTCAAGTCCTGCTATACATTTTAAAGTAATACTTTTTCCACAACCAGACTCCCCTAATAATCCAGTAATTTTATTATTTTGATTTATATTCACTTTTAGAGAATAATTATTTAGTTTTTTTTCTATATCTATATATAAAGACATCTTAATTCCTCTTTCCAAGTTTTTTAAGCTTAGATTTTGATATATAATTAGACAACACTATAACTATAGATGATATGCCAATCATAATCATAACCCAAATCATTGCTTGATTCATATTTCCACCTTCAGCTTCAAAAAATATAGCTATTGGCATAGTTTGAGTTTTACCTGGTATATTTCCTGCTATCATCAAAGTTGCTCCAAACTCTCCAAGTGCTCTAGCAAAGGATAATACTACTGCACTAATTATACCTGGATAAGCCAAAGGAATAACTATTTTATAAAATATCTGCTTTTCATTAAGTCCTAGTGTTTTTGCTGCATATATCATATTATTATCTATTTGTTCAAATGCACCTTTTAAGGTCCTATACATTATCGGAAAGGATACAACTGTTGCTGAAATAACCGTTGCTGTCCAAGTAAAAATTAAGTTTATATCAAAATTTTTAAGTAAAATTCCTACAGGCCCATTTTTACCTATTATAATTAACAAAAAAAATCCTACCACCGTTGGCGGTAGTATTAATGGTAATGTTAATAATGTATCTATAAGATTTTCATACTTCCCTTTATACCATGCCATTTTGTAAGCAATTAAAATCCCTAATATAAAGGTTATAAAGGTTGCACTTAAAGATGTTTTTATCGAAATAATTAATGGTGAAATATCCATTTAATAATCTCCTATCTAAATTGTTGTAAAATCTATGATTCATACCCATAATTTTTTAATATATCTTTAACCTCATTACTAAGTAAATATTTATTAAACTTTTTAATTTGATCTAAATTATTTTCTGATTTAATTATTCCAACTGGATATATTATAGGTGAGTGCAAATCATTTGAAATATTGTATATATGTAAATTTTTCTTATTTTTTGTATCACTTGAATATAAAAATCCTGCATCCACATTTCCAGATACTACCCATGCTAATACTTCTTTTGCATCTTTTCCATATACAAGTTTGTTTTCTATATCATTTTTTATACCTTTATTAATTATTACTTCATTTGCATATTGACCTACTGGAACACTTTTTAAATCTCCTATACCTATCTTTTTATATTCATTACTTTTTAAATCATCTATACTTTTTATATCTTTTGTACTACTAGCTAAGACTAATCCATTTTTTGTAAACTCATTGTATTCATTATCTAATAAATAATTATCTTTTTGTAATTCATCCATATATTTTTTAGAAGCTGATATAAATATATTACATGGAGCTCCTTGAACTATTTGTTGCTTTAAAGAGCCTGAAGATCCAAAATTTAAAACTAAGTCTACATCTTTATTTTCTTGTTCATACAACTTTTCAATTTCTTGAAATGGATTTTTTAAACTAACTGCGACACTTACATTAATTTTTGTTTTTTCATGTTTTTCACATCCTAAAACAATTATTCCTATCGATAGTATTATAAAAAGGCTTAAAAATTTTCTATGCATGATAAATACCTCCTATTTTATACTTTTAATTATATATTCACTCCAATTTATAGTCAATTATACAAGTATTCTAGTAATATTTGCATTTTTCGACTTTATTATATATTATAAATAGTTATTTTAGGGTATAATAGTATAATATTATTAGAGGTGGTGATAATTTGTTAGATTTAAATTTAGAAGCTAATAGATGTTTGGTATGCAAAAATGCTAGATGCAAAAATGCTTGTCCAATTAATACAGATATACCAAATGTTATAAGTTTATATAAAGAAGGTAAATTAAAAGAAGCTGGTGAACTTTTATTTAATAACAATCCTTTATCTGCAGTTTGTTCAATAGTATGTCCTCATGAAAATCAATGCTTAGGAAACTGTATTAGAGGTATTAAGGGTGAACCTATTCAATTTTATAAAATAGAAGAAGAAATTTCTAGAAAATTTTTAGAAGAAGCTAAATTTGATAAAGTTGATAAAAATGGTAAAAATATAGCTATAGTTGGTTCTGGTCCTGCTGGCCTTACAGTTGCACTTGAACTTGCTAAAAAAGGTTATAACATAACTGTATTTGAAAAAAATGAACAATTAGGTGGTATACTTAGATATGGTATACCTGAATTTAGATTACCAAGAGAAATAATAGATAACTTAGTTAATATATTAAAATCTATGGGAGTTAAATTTAAAATAAACTCTGTTGTAGGTCCTGTATTAACTCTTGATAAATTATTTGATGATGGATATGATGCTATATTTATAGGTACTGGAGTTTGGAATCCTAGAAGACTTGACATAAAAGGTGAAAGCTTAGGTCATGTTCATTATGCAATAGATTATTTACGTTCTCCTCAAAACTACGATTTAGGTGATAAAGTAGTTGTTATAGGTGCTGGTAATGTTGCTATGGATGCTTCTAGAAGTGCCAAACATTATGGATCTAAAGACGTTTATGTAGCTTATAGACGTGACTTTGAAGATATGACTGCTACTAAAGCTGAAATACATGAAGCTATTGAAGAAGGAGTACAATTTATGACTTATAAAGCTCCTGTTAAAATAGTTAACGAAGGAATTATTTTAGCAGATACTAAAAAAGTTGTAGATGAAAATGGTAAAACTTCTTTAATTACAGTAGAAGATAGTGAAAAACTATTTAAATGTGATTCTATACTAATTGCTGTTAGTCAACTTCCTAGAAATACTATAGTTTCTAATAATAAAGGTCTAGATGTTAACAATAGAGGTCTTATTATGACTGATGATAGTGGACATACTACTCGTGATGGTGTATTTGCTTGTGGAGATGTTACACATGGAGCTAAAACAGTTATAGAAGCTGTTGTTGCTGCTAAAACTGTTGCTAACTCTATAGATGAGTATTTAAAATAAAAAATTAAAAAGCTATAGAAATTTAGATTTTTCTGTTTCTCTATAGCTTTTAATTTTATTTACTTAATTTATCTACAACACATCCTAAAATTATTCCTATACTATAACTGATTAAATCTTCAAATAAAAACCCATGTCCAAGAATCAATCCCCCAATTGTAGTATTTCGTATATTATTTATCCATTCAGATTGATATAATTGACTTATTTCTATAGAAAAAGAAAATAAAAAAGCTAATACTAAGCTTTTTATAATATTTAATTTAGGAAATAAAAATCTAAATCCAAAATAAATCATCATAGCCCAAAGCATATCTCCAACAAAAGGAGCAATATTTCTTGGGAATATAAACATAAATTTTCTAGATAATAACCCCATAAGCATAATTATAATTGTAATTATAAAATATTTTATCCTATTTTTCATAATATCCTCCATACTTTTAATTATATATTAAAAAAGAGCTAATCTCTATTTAGAGATAGCTCTTTTTTAAAAATGTAATTTAGTGTTTAATTTACATAATTATACTAAAACTTTAAATTTATATCCATTGTCTTTATAGTACTTTATAATTTGAGGAAGAGCCTTAGCAGTATTTTCTTTACCATAAGTATCATGCATTAATATAACTACCATATCTTTTCCTGCTGATGTTTTAACAGCATAATCATATAATTCTTGAGGATTCTTTTTCTTTCCTTCAGCATCTCCACTTAAAGCATTCCAGTCAATAGATGCTATACCATTTTCATCTAAGTACTTATCTAAAGGTTGCATTCCTTTCCAAGACATATGCCCACCTGGACATCTTATAACCTCAGTTGAGAAGTAAGGTCCTAAAACATCTTTTAATATAACATCAGTCTTTTTAAAATCTTCTTTGAATGATTCTAAGTTTAAAACTCTATTAGGATATAATATACCATAATCGTGACTATATGAGTGATTAGCTATAGCGTGTCCTTCTTCAAATTCTTGCTTTATAAGTTCTTTTGCTTTTGCTCCACCACGCTCAATGTTTTGTCCTGTTAGGAAAAATGTTGCTTTAACATTTTCATCTTTTAAAGTTTTTAATATCTGTGGAGTAACTGTAGTTGACGTACCATCATCAAAAGTTAAAAATACTATCTTTTCACCGTTATTAGAATAATCCATCTTTTTTAACTTGTCTTCAACTTTTTTAGCACTATAACTATAACTTTCCGCTCCATGCTTAACACCAATCATTTTTTTCTTAGCTTCTTCAGCTTCTTTACGTTTTTTCTCTTCTTCAGCTAATTTTTTTTGTTCTGCAATCTTTTGTTCTTGCTTTTCTTTTATAGCTTCATCTACATAAGCTTTAACTTTGTTAAACGAACCAAAGATTACTAAACAAGCTACCATTAACAAAAATGCTCTTTTTATGTTTACCTTTCTTCTTCTATTTTTGTTTTTAGGATTTTCAAAAATATTTTTTTTCATAAAAATTCCCCCCTAACTGTCGTTTCCTGTCATTTTTTCTTATGAATTAATTATACTATATATAATGCTCTTTTTGTATTACAGATTCGTAACAACTATTTCAAAATTGTAAATTAAATATTTTTACAATAAAAAAACTGCTTACGCAGTTTAATTTCGTAGTACTATATTTTATTTTCTTCTTTATATTCATAAAGATAATTCGAAATACTCCCAAATTCTTGATAATACATTATAGTAGTGTTTATAATAATATATGATAACCCCAACATTATTAAAACTAAGGTAATCCCAATTACCAATTTTATCTTTAGTCTCATATGGGACCTCCCTTTTTAACCCATTTTTTCCCATATGTAGATTATATAATATTTTTTTATTATTTAATAGTGATTCTTGTCTATTTTTTTCTACAAATTATTCCTAAATATTATAAAATTGCACCAATTAAAATCCATATCGATAATAGGTAATAAAAAGTATGCAAATAAAAAGATATAAATTCATTATTTTTAAAGAGAAAAGATATTAAAATATAATTTTCTTAATAAAATCAATTTTAACTAACGCACCATATTATTTAATATTTTATTTAATCTATATAAATCTTCTAATGAATCAATTTCAAATGAGTCTTTTTCTCCAATTTTTTTAATAAATACATCTAATTTATACAAGTTATCTTTTACAATATCATCCCAATATAAATCCTTAAAGTTATTACTTTTTATACACTTTTCTAATTCCTTAACTATAGTTATAGCATCTTTTTTACTCCAATATGATATACCTGATAAGATATACCCTTCTCCATCTGTTACTACTATATCATTAACTCTATTATTTTCATTAAATACTAATTTCCATTCATTTTTAAATCCTGTTTTATATCCACTAAAATATGTAGATTTTTCTATATCTCTTTCTAAAAAATTTTTATGTATATAAACATCTGAATCTATTACATAACTATCTCCTAGATATTCTCTAACTAGGTACATTGTGTATATATTATTATATATATCAAACTTATCATTATGAATAAGTTTAACTCCATATTTTTCTTTAAGATATTCAAACTTTTCCTTTAAATATCCAGTAACAACTATTATTTCATCAACACCTATTTCATTTAAAAATTCTATTTGTCTTTCTATCATTGGGTATCCATTAACTTTTACCAAAGATTTAGGTGTTGTAAGAGTTAATGGTCTTAATCTTGTTCCCATTCCTGCCGCTAAAAGTATTGCTCTCATAAATATACTCCTTAAATAAAATTAATTTTTAGAAACCATAATAGATCCTATTATGATGAAAATACTACATAATATTAATTTTAATGTAATATTACTACGTAAAATAACTGTATCAAATAGTATAGCCCATATACAATAAGTTATATTTAATCCAGTTGCTTTAACAGGCCCTATAGAGTCAATTGCTGTATAGTAAAATATATACGATGCTGTTCCTACTAATGCTGTAAAGCCTATTAAAATAGATATATTAGATGTAACAGCTTCACTAGATAACCCAATCCCACCTATTACAGGTATTATAATTACTCCATAAAATATAGTTGATACAAGTTGTCTTATTTGAAGTGCTTGTGTTGGACTAACTTCATCTTCCTTCATTCCATAAGCACATATAACACTTTCTAGTGACCATCCTACGACACATACTAAAGCTAAAAAAAATCCTAATAGGTAGTTACTAATTTCTATTTTATCAGGAAAATATCCTAGTATTATTACTGAAGAAACACTAATTATAAGTCCTATAAAGGCTCTTTTGCTTAATTTTTCTTTTAAAAAAATATATGACCAAAATGCTCCTGCAGCAGGGTATATTGCAGATATACTAGCAGTATATCCTGCTCCTATATACTTTATAGCCAATAAATACGCATACATTCCTATTGGGCCGCCAAATAAAGCTGCTAAACAAATATATTTTCCACTTCTTGTTTTTAATGCATTTACTACTTGTTTTGCTTGCCTTGTTATTATCATATATAAAAACATCCATAAACTAGAGAACGTATCATGTAAAAATACGCTAACAAATGGTGCCAATAATATTGCTTTTTTTGTTCCTATAAAAAAACTGCTACCAAGAATTATCCCCGTTAAGACCGTATCTAACCCCCACAAAGCTCCAGACATTACCCCAGAAAACAAACCTTTGTTTTTATTAACCATATTTATTCTCCATACAATCTTATAATTTCTTTAAATTTTCTTTTGCTCTGTTATATCTATCTTCTCCATAAGTCCCAAAATTGTCGCCTTTTGCTTCTTTTATGTTTGTCCATATACTCCATAAAAAGTCCTGACAAATTTTATATATAAGAATTTTAGTTCTATATTTTTCTTCTACACTTTTATTAAAATATAAATTTAAAAATAATTCTTCTTCATCTTCATTAAATTCACATTCTAAACAATGTGCTGCTAAATCCCACATAGGATCATTCATTCCTGAATATTCCCAGTCTATTAAATATATTCTTTCTCTATCTTTTACGAAGTTTTCTGGAACAGTATCATTGTGACAAGGAACATTTTTAATTCCAATGTCATTAAGTATATTTTTTAAGTTTAATACTTTATTCTTTACATAGTCATAATCTTCAAAATTGCTGCCATTCACTTCTTTTAACAACACTTCATATTCTTCTATTTTTTCAAATACATCAAATTTATTTACAAATGTAGCATTAGATGTATGAAGTTTTCTTAATATATTGGTAATTTCTATCATATTATTTTCTCTTTTTGCACTTTTAGGAGTTATTGTTTCCGAATTCTTTATGTATTTAGCTAGTTTCACTCCACTTTCTTCATTGAAATATATCATATCTGTATCTAGATTTAATTCGCTTGCTACTAAAGTGTTATTTTTTTCACTATATCTGCTTATCATTTCTTCTGTTCCACTACCAGGTATTCTTAATATATAGTCTTCATTATTCATACGAACCTTAAAGTTTTTATTTGTCATACCTCCTATAGATTCTACTTTATCAATAACTTCACAGCTTATATTAAGTGCTTCAGATAAAAGATTTTTTATGTTATTAACTTTTATCTCTTTCTCTTTTCTTTTTAATTTTGGATATATATATTTTATTGCTCTTTCATAATGTTCTTGAATATCTATTTCTGTCCAAACCAAGTTATCGGGTTTTATATACCCTACTTTATAGTCTCTTGCTATATCCATTAATGCATACTCATAGTTTAAATATGGATTTTTATTGTCTTTAAATAACTCTAACATTTTATTAAATACTTCATAAGATATTTTACTTATACCTATCATTTCACCATCAATTTTATTGAATTGATGGATATCTTTAGACATTTTATAAACATATCCATCTCTTATTTCTACTAACGCTTCATCTCCAGATCCACTTTCACTAGTTATCAGCATACAGTTTCTATTTTTATCTTTTAATATTTGCTCTATGGCGCTTTCTTCAAATATCATATCATTTTCAAGTAATATAAAGTCATCATTTATAACATCTTTTACCATAGCTAGAGAATGCATTGTTCCAGTCCATTTATATTTTTCATTTTTTACAAGTATTATATTTTTGTCTTTTACATATTCTTCAAAGTATTCACTTTTATAACCTGTTACTATTACTATTTTTTCTATTCCATTTAATTTTAATATATTTATAAATCTGTCTATTATTTTTCCATCTTCTAAGTCCAAGAATGATACTGGCTTTTTAAATATCTTTTTTTCGCCTGCTGCTAATATTACAGCTTGCTTTATTTTTTTATTTTCATCATTATTTATAGATATTTTTTCTAATTTATTTTCTTTTATACGTTCCTCTAATTCTTCAAATCCTCTTTTAGTTATTTTATATTCTTGTTTATTTGAATGTTTTTTAATTTCTATTAGATCTTCCTTTTCCATTTTCTTTATTATTGAATTAACATTTCCTATAGATATTCTTAAACTTTTACTTATATCTCGTTGAGTTATATTTTTATTTTCATTTATATATTTTAATATTTTATATTTTTTCATAAACCTCTCCTTTTGTTCAATTATTGAACATGGTTATATAATATCAAATTACCTATTATTTTCCAATAGTTATATGCAAAATTATAACCACCTATAAAAATAGGTGGTTTAATATTAAGCAATACACACAATTTAATCCATAAAAATAAAAAGTTGGGATATCCCAACTTTTATCTAAAGTTTACCTTACCGTCTTTGATTGAATCAAGTACAACTAATGATTGTAAATTTATGTTTTTAGATTCTAAAAGCTTAGCTCCTTCTTGGAATCCTTTTTCAATAACTATACCAACTCCAACTAAGTTAGCACCAGCTTGTTCAACTAATTCATTTAATCCTATAGCTGCTCTTCCATTTGCTAAGAAATCATCTAAAACTAATATATTTTCACCTTCATTTAAGTATTTTTTAGAAACTCTTATAGTATAATTTTTAGCTTTTGTAAATGAATATACTTGAGCTTCATATACATCTTTATCTAAATTTTTTGATTCAACTTTTTTTGCAAATACAACTGGAACATTTCCAAAATGTTGAGAAGCAATAGATGCGATAGCTATTCCTGAAGCTTCTATAGTAAGTATCTTATCAATTTTTTTACCTTCAAATCTTTTAGCAAATTCTTTACCTATTTCATTTAAAAATGCTACATCTAGTTGATGATTTAGGAAACTATCAACTTTTAATATATCATCACCTGAAACTCTTCCTTCAGTTAATATTTTTTGTTTTAACTTTTCCATAAGTACTCCTCCGAATTGTAGTGCCTGCATAAATACTTTAAGAAAGCTTATAAAAAAACTCCTGTCATAAAAGACAGGAGTTTATATTTACTATTTATATAATAAATAAACTTCCTGTAGTCAAATCATTTACGGTGATTTGGTAGAAACTCTTGACCCTTATTGTCAAATTTATACAGGTATGATAATTTGTTATTTAGTTTATCTAATTATAAATCATTAAAGTATATTAATCAATATTAAATTTATCACATATATCATAGTTTGTATGCTATTTTTTAAATTAATAATTGAATATAATATTTCTGATTTGATAACGTATTTGTTTATTCTGGTATTTGTGAATTTTCTGACTCTGTTGGCGGTTCTGGTAATACTGGTGGTTGCTGTATTTCTGGTTCTACTGGTGGTTGCTGTATTTCTGGTTTTATTGGTGACTCTTGTGATACCGGAGGTTTTTGTGTCTCTGGTTGTATCGGCTCTATCGGTAATGTTGTTGGTGGTTTTTGGATATCTACTGATGGCTTTAATGTTATTGATGGTCTTGGTTTTTCTATCTTTGATGGTTTTGGTTTTTCCTCCTTTGATGGTTTTTTCTGATCTTGTATCTCTAATTTCACTGATTTAGATTTTTCTTTAATTTCCGTTTGATTTTTAGATATACTTTCTTTATTATCCTTTTCTTTAATTCTTTTTATCTGTTCTTTGTTTTCTTCCTCTTTAATTGAATCCTTAGTTGCTTGTTCTGTTTTTTTAACCTCTTTTTGCTTAGCTTCAATATCTTTTACAACCACTTCTTGTTTTACCCTTTTATATTCTTCTTTATCAAAACCTATAGGCCCCTGAGATAAAGTAAACCCAGATACTACAACGGTTGTTAATATGGTTGATGCTACTACTACTTTTGTTTCCTTACTCATTTATTTACTCCTTACTCTATATTCTTTTTATATCAATTCTATTGATTTTACTAATTTTCCTTTTTTTAAATTATTTTATATTTTTTATAATAATCAAAGCTTCTATAAATTTTTAAACTTATTGTTAGAAAATAAAAAACAAAAGGGTCTACTTTAAATAGCCCCTTAGTATGTAAATTTTATATAAGTTCTTTTATACCTACAAATTTATGTTAATATTTATTAGATTTACTATGCTCTACCTATCTTTTTCTTAATCATATCTATAAATATATATATCTCATCTACTTTAAACACCATAACTAATACAGAATATACTATAGCTCCAATTCCTATAGATGTACCTAATGATATAGCTTCTTTTATAAATCCTAATCCCAATATAGAAATACAAAACTTATAAACAAAATAAGTTATTACTCCCATTATAAGACTTGATACTAGGGACTTAAAAAATGTATTTTTTATTTTATCTTGTCCATAATACCCGATTCTTTTCTTTAAACTTCCAAATAGTAATAATATACATATAATAGCTGATAAACTAGTTGCTAAAGCTAAACCACCGTGTCCCATAACCTTTACTAAAACTAAATTTAACACAATATTAAGAATAACCGCTATTATACCATTTATCATAGGTGTTTTAGTATCTTTTAAAGAGTAAAATACTTTACCTAATATGTCCCTTAATCCAAATCCTATTGTTCCTACTGAATAAAATATCAAAGCAGTAGCAGTAAGTGATGTAGATTTTACATCAAAAGCACCTCTTTGAAATAATACTCTAACTATAGGAGTTGCTAAAACTATTGCACCTACTGTTGTTGGTAGCACAACTAAATTTACACAGTTAACACTATTAGCTACAGACTCAGCAAACTTTTCCTTATTATTTTCAGTAGATAGTTTTGACAATGTTGGATATATAACAGCTCCTATAGTAACTATAAATAATCCTAAAATAAATCCATTTAATTTATTTGCGCTATTTAGCGCAGTTATAACTCCATCTCCTAAACCTGAAGCTAAACTTCTATCTACCATTGTATTAACTTGGTTAACCACAACTCCTATAAACACAGGAATTACTAACCATAACATTTTCTTTAAATATTTATCTTTAAGATCTAATACAGGCTTAAATCTATAACCTTTTTTTATTGCGAATGGTACTTGTAATAAAAATTGAGATGCCATTCCAACTAATCCACCTATAGCTAGAATATCTATATTTTTCATAATAGCACTCAAAGCTATAGATATTATTACTATTATATTATTAGGAAAACCTATCATACCTGGTATAGTAAAATCTCCTTGTATTTGTAGGTATGAAGTCATTATATTGCTAAGTCCTATACAAACAACACCTATTATCATTATTCTTACAAATCTAACAGTTAATGCTAATTTTACTCCTGTAAATTTCATAGCAAATAACTTTACTAATGGTACTGCAAATATGTATCCTAATATAGCTAAAATTAAACTTAATATTACTACTATACACATTATGTTATTAGAAAACTTTAACGCCTTCTCTTCCCCACTATCTTCCAATACCTCATAATATAGTGGAATAAAAGTTGTAGCTAAAGCTGTTCCTATTCCTACAAATACCACTAAAGGTATATTCATAGCTGTTATATACACATCACTATATGCACTTGTTCCATAAAAATATCCAAGTACTATCTCTCTTGCAAACCCTAAAATTTTTGACATAGTAGTAACTACCATAAGCCAAAATGCTGATTTCGCTAAATTACTCATATTTCCCTCCAATTCATATTTTTTATGATTAATATTCTTAAATATATTATATAATTAACTTAACAAAAGCTCATAGATTATAATCTATGAGCTTTTTATACTACTTTTTATAAGATTGCCCAAATATAAATTCATGTAGAGCATTTAAATTATACTCATTGTCCCACTCTAAGACCCAACCTTTTTGTTTACTTATAATATGACCATTTCTATGACCCTCTAGTGGAAATTCTAGTTGTTCAATATTACTATCTTTTATATTATAAACTGTGAATCCTAAATCTATCATTTCCATAGGACTTATATTAGTTTTAGTATTTCTTAACAATATTTCAGCAGCCTTTTTATACATCATAGGATCTTGTTTTAAAAATTCATTATAAACACTTTGAGCAACTTCTCTATGTCTATTATCTCTTGCAAAAGCACTATCAGTATATCTAATTCTACTAAATGCTAATGCTTGATATCCATTTAATTTTTGTAATCCAGGCTTAGTTATATATTCCTTAGGAGCTTTATTTTCTCTATCTCCATAGTATTTATAACAAGCATCTATATAAGTATTAATCTCATGTATATCTTTAGCTTTTATATCTACTGTTACTCCTCCAATCTCATCCATAACATCTATAAATGAAATAAAGTTTACAGCTACATATTTATCTATATTTATATCAAAGTTGTTTTTAAACACTTCTTTTAATAAATCAATTCCACCATATGCATATGCATGAGTTAATTTCTCATATCCATGTCCCGGTATATCAACATATGTATCTCTTGCTATTGATGTTATCTTTAACTTTTTATTTTTACTATCTATTGTAGCTATCATAACAGAATCAGATCTATTTCCTTTATCTATACGAGTCCCATCTATACCTACTAAAAGTATATTAGTTATACCATCTACTATCTTGCCACTTTGTTCCTCACTTTGACCAGATTTAGTTTTCTTATCTGAATCTTTAACATAAATAGAATCTAACTTTGCATAAATATATCCAAATGAACCTAAAATGATTATAGCTATAGCTATAAATATTCCTAAAATTACCTTTGTGGATTTTTTCATACTAACACCTCTTATCTAAATTGTCATTATCAACTGATATTGCTAATTGTATTTATAAACTAAGCTTATATAATTTAAATCTTTAGCTACATAATCAGCAAACTTCTCTTTATTATTTTCGGTAAATAGTTTAAAAAGTGTAGAGTAATATATATAAATATTTATATATATTATAACTAAAAAAAGCTGATTCCCAAGTAATTTAGAAATCAGCTTTAATATTATTTAGACTATCCATTAAAAGTTCCTATACAAATATTTATGAAATATAGTTTTGGATATTTCTTATATCTAACTTTAGGTAATATTGCCATGTTTATTACATACGGTTTTTTCGTTTTTTAAAGAGTAATTTTAATCTCAAAAAAACTATTATATCTTGTTTTTCTTAACTTTATTGGTGGAATTTACACAAGAATTTATTCCTTATAGATTTTGTGAAATATATGATTTATGGTTAAATACTTTAGTTGGATTTTGTGGAGCTAAATTATATTTTGGTATTCAAATGTCTTTTTTAATATATAAATAGTATTATCGAAATTTTATTTAATATTTATAAAAACGTTGAAGTATGTGTTGACCTAGGTGTTTTTTGTCAACAGTAATTTTAGGTTTATATGTTGACGAATTTTCTCGGTAACACTTAGGGTAACATTTTAAATTAGACGTTCTAATGGTTTCATCCTAGTGTTACTGATGTTGACGAATTTTTATGTAAAATGGTAAATTAGGGATAATTAGTTATATATTTATCTAATTTATATATAAGTTATTGCAAGTTTTTTTCGGTAACGTTAAGAATAGATATGCTATTGTTAAATCGAATTCAAATGTATCTATTACTACTATTTTATCTTATGATTTTTTTAATTTTTTCTTTACATATTTATCAACATATCTATTTCTTCTGCCTTAAATGAATTAACTAATAAAGCATATACAATTGTTCCAGCTCTTACGGATATTCCTAATTATATAGCTTCTTGTATAAATCCTAAGCTAAGCATTCCTTTAAATAAATTATAAACAAGATATGTAACAAATCCCATTGCTAAACTAGCTATTAAAGATTTAAAAATCAAATGCAACTCTTTGGAATAATATTTTAACTACTAGTGTAGCAAGTACTATTGCTCCAACTGTTGCTAGAAGTACTACCAAATTTACACAGTTAATACTAGTTACTACTGATTCTGCAAGTTTTTCCTTATTGTTTATACTAGATAACTTTGATAATGTGGGATATATAACCCTATTACAAATCCATTTAGTCTATTTGAATTATTAAGAGCAATTATAACTTCATCTCCAAAACCTGATGCTAAGCTTCTATCTACCATAGTATTTACCTGGTTAACAGCAAGCCCTATAAATACTATTCCTATTATCATTATTCTTAAAAAATTAATAGCCAATGCTGATTTGCTAAATTACTCATGTTTTCCTCCCATTTCTAATTTTGCCTAGTTACTTTTATATACAAATTTGTGTAAAATTTAAATAAACTTAGCTTATTTGTTATACTATTATTTTTACTTTAAATATTCTCATCAGTTAAAACTGTTTCCTTACCTCCTGACTATACCTATTATTCCAATATTATAACCATCTCAATACTTTATCAGCTTTATATATTTTTCATACTTATTCCTATTTCGGATAATTTTTTGTATCTACATTTTATAAATAGTCTATAATTAGTTATACAGTATTATTTTTAGGAGGATTTTAATATTGATAATAGATTTTAATTTAATGGTTTTAGTATGTTTTATAGCTATTTATATTTTTTCAAGATCATTAATTTGTTTTATAAATGGTACTAATTTAAATGTTAAAAATGAAATAACTAATTTGAGTTTATATATGTCGGTAGTATTTGTTTTTTCTGCTACCCTATTTCCTATTAAGTTAAATGTAGCCTATGAAGGATTTGAGATTTATAACCTAATTCCACTTAAGGTACCTATAGGTATTTTTATGAAAAACAGCTTTGGATATTTTTTATATCAAACACTAGGTAATATAGCTTTATTTGTTCCATTTGGATTTTTTGTTTATTCAAAGAGTAGATATAATATGAAAAAGACTATTATATGTTGTTTTGCTTTAACGTTATTTGTAGAGTTAATCCAAGGATTTATACCTTATAGATTTTGTGAAATAGATGATTTATGGTTAAATACTTTAGGTGGGTTCATAGGAGCTATAATTTATATATATTATCTAAAGTTTAATGATAAATATAAAAAGATTAATAATATAAATTAAATAAAAATAAAAGAGTTCATTTCTATTTTTGATAGAATGCACTCTTTTATTTTTAATATTTTTTGTATATACTAAGCTACTTCCCTAACTTCATCACTTTTCTTAAAATCAAAACTCATTACAACCAATACTGCTAATATTCCCACAAGTACTGCTGTAAGTCCAAATCCACCTACAAATTGTTGTATCTTACCTAAAAATATTCCAACTACTCCAAAATCTCCATCCGAGAATGTAGAGTTAGCTATTCCTAAGTTTCCAAGTACAGGAAGTAATGCCACTGGTAATAATGATATTACTACTCCATTTAAAAACGAACCTATTATAGCACCTCGTCTTCCACCAGTTGAGTTTCCAAATACTGCCGCTGCTGCTCCTGTGAAAAAATGAGGAACAACACCCGGTATAATTATTACAAGTCCTGCTACTCCTAACACTAACATAGATACCACTCCACCTATAAATGAGCTTATAAATCCTATAAGAACTGCATTTGGTGCATAAGGAAATACTATTGGACAATCTAGTGCTGGCTTTGAATTTGGCACTAGCTTAGTTGCTATTCCTTTAAATGCAGGTACTATTTCATTTAATACTAATCTAACTCCATTTTGTATTAATATAAATCCTGCTGCAAAAGTTAATGCTTGTATCATAGCATAAACTATAAAGTTTTTACCATCAGATAAATTTGTTTCAACATATTTAGGCCCTGCAACTAATGCAACTATTATGTATAAAGTCAACATAGTTATTGATATAGAAACTGCTGAATCTCTTAAGAAACTTAATGACTTAGGAACTTTCATTTCCTCTGTTGACTTAGAACCTTTTCCTACAGCCTTTCCGATTCCTGCTGCTAAGAAATATCCTATAGAAGAAAAGTGTCCTAATGCTACCGAATCATTCTTAGTTATTCCTTTCATAAAAGGCTGACATATTGCAGGAGATATAACCATTATAAGTCCCAGTGCAAGTGATCCTGTAAATATTAAATGTGGTCCACTCATTCCACTTGAAACTAATATAACAGCTATCATACAAGCCATAAATAAAGTATGATGTCCTGTTAAGAATATATATTTAAATTTAGTAAATCTCGCTATAAGTATATTCATCAGCATACCAAAAGTCATTATAAGAGCTGTATAAGTACCATACTCATCCATAGCCATAGCAACTACAGCTTCATTATTTGGTATAACTCCACTTACCTTAAATCCATATTCAAACATTTTACCAAATGGCTCAAGTGAACCTACTATAACTCCAGCGGCGGCTGATATAACAACAAATCCAACCATTGCCTTGATAGTTCCTTTTATTACGTCTTCTATTGGTTTTTTCTGAAGAACTAAACCAATTATAACCATGACCCCTATCAACACAGCTGGTTCAGATATGAAATCTACAATAACTTTTAAAAACCCATTCATAATGTCCCCTCCTAACGTCTTTTTATATTATCAATTTCTATAATCCTAAAGCTGCTTGTAACTTTCCTTTTAACTCATCTTTATCAAATAAAGCATCTAGTACTATTAAATTTGGTAAATGAGATGCACTTGATTCTAAGTCACTAGCTGTTATAAATATATCTGCTTGTTCTGGTGTAGCATCTGCTAAAGAGTTATGAGATACTTCATATCCACTTAACCCTAATTCTCCTAATATCTCATTAACATTCATTTCAACCATAAAACTTGATCCTAATCCTGATCCACAAACTGCCATTATTCTTTTCATTTTAAATTACCTCCATAATTTCTTCTTCTTTATTTGTATTTAATATTTTATTTAATTTACTTTCATCCATACATATGCCTGCTACCTTTTGCATAAGCTCTAAATGCGATTTATTATCTATTGAACTTAATGTTAAAAATAAACTAGTTTCTTTTCCCAAAAAATCTACTGGTTCATTTAATTTCAAAATACATAAATCTGTTTTTTTAGCACCATCTTCTGGTCTTGCATGCGGCATTGCAATTTTTGGTGCTATACAGAAATATGGTCCATATTCATCTATTTTACTTATTATTGAATCAAAATAAGATTTTTCTATAGACCCTCTATTTTCTAAAATATCACATGATATTTTGATAGCTTCTTTATAATCATCTACCTGGTTAATAACTTTAACTATCATACTATTCCCTTTCTCCTGTTTACCTTGAATATTTGTCTATTAGTTTTAAAACTATATTTTTATCATCTGTATTTATAATTGTTTCTATATTATCTTTCTCTCTAAGCATCTGAGTTAGGCAAGCAAGTGCTTTTATATGTGATTGCTTATCTTTAGGTGCTAAAGTTACTATCATTTTTACACTATGCTTTTCATCATCAGAAAACCTAATTTTATTTTTAAATGTAGTAATACTCATTCCCAATTTATTTACACCATTTTCAGGATTAGCATGGGGCATGGCAACATTTTGTGCTATTACTATATATGGTCCTAATTGGGCTACATTGTCTATACAAGCATTCACATATGAATTTTTGATATATCCAAGTTTTATAAGATTTTCTGATGCTACTAATATAGCCTCTTTCCAATCGCTAGCTTCTTTATTTAAACTTATAGTGTCTTCGTATAAAAGTTCTTTAAGTGTAGCTTTTTGAATTTTTGACTTCTCTCTACTGTTAATTATTATAGTTTTTATTTCTTCTCTCAATTTTTCTTTATCTGAAATATTTGCATGTCTTTCAATACTACTCATAATCTTATCTATTGTTTCTTGTTCTTTGTTAAATGTTGATTGAGCATTTGAAATTTGAGATACTAAATTTTTCTTATCTAAATCTGTAAGTACTGGACTTACTTTTATAAACTTAGATACATCTTCATCAATATCTACAGTACTTATAGCAAAATCATAATACTTATCGTATTGTTTAAACTTTTCTAAAGATAAGATATCTTCTATTTCAATAAGGTCAAATAACTCTTCTATCTGATTTTTTAATAATTGAGAAGTAGCCATACCAAAATTACATACTATAACAATTTTAGGAATTTTTATTTCTACACCCATCTTGCTTGTATATCCACCAAAATACATAGATACATATGCAATTTCATCTTCATTTAAAAACATATCTATTAAGCTGTCTACATGTTTTATAGATTGCTTAGTAAATTGATATACAGATTTATACTTTTTCTTAATTTCATTTTTTACTATGTTGGGATAATACACACCATATTTGATTCTAAATAAAGAAGGCATTAAATGATTAAGTATATCTTTTTCCAAAGTTTCATAATCATCAATTGATATACATGATATTTTTTCAAACTCTTTTACCATCATCTTAACTGAAGAAATATATTCACCTTTTAATTTGTGTTCATTGAAAAATTTTCTAATATCATTATCACTCACTAAAAATGTTTGTATATAGTAAACTTCCATATCACTTATATCCTTAGCTATGATATTTCTTATAATATTTAACAATACTTTAGCATCATCATTAGAAGTTAGATTTTGTAAAAATTGAATATCTTCTTTATGAAAACAGTTCATACTTTTCTTGTAATAATATTTATAAAAAATAGTTAAATACATTAAGATGTAATTTAGATTATTATGTTTTAAAATATCTAAGTCTAATTTTTCAATTTCTGTTTTTATAGATTTGTATTCTTCAATTAGTTCATATTCATAAAAAAGGTATCCATACTCATTGTATAAGTTTATAAACAAGTATCTTTTTTCTTTTTCTTTTCCTTCTAATACATATCCCCCTTGAGTGTTAAGAGTTAAGTTGTATTTATTTATGTATTTTTTAACTTCTTTAATATCACCTAAAATAGTGTTTCTACTTACATATAGACTGTCACAATATTTTTCTATAGTCGATTTTTCTAAACCTATTAGTAAATCTATAATTATTTTTATACTTCTTTCTTTTGGTGATAGTATATAATCATCTGTTGAGTATTTTAATAATTTTTTTATATCATCTTTGTCACATGGATTTATGTGATATCCTAGGTTTCTAATGTTCGTTATCTCTAGTCCACTTTTTTGCAAGTATTCATTTATTTTAGATATATCATAATAAGCAGTTCTTTTAGACACATTTAATGATTTCATTATTTTTTCAAGCTTTGTATAATCATTATTTAATAGTATGTCTAATATTTTTTGTAACCTTATGTTGAGTTGCATATTTGATATCCCTTTCTTGGTTTTATTATACTTTATTATAATCATTGCACAAAAGTCAAAATTAAAGCACTGTATAAGTGCAATAAATTGTACTCTAGTGTTAAAAACATATATACATATAAAAAAACTGAAGGCTAGTTTTACTTTACCTTCAGCTTTATATATATTTATTAATTTATTTCTATATCGACTGCAACCTCATCTATAACAAACTCATCACTTTTAGCTTCATCAATCTTTTTTGTTAAAAAGTTCATAAACTCATATCTAAGTTCTGGTCTTTTAAGTGCAAAGTCTACTGTCGCTTCTAAAAATCCTAGTTTATCACCTACATCATATCTTCTTCCTTCAAAATTATATGCATATATAGCTTCATTCTTACCTAAGGTCTTAAGAGCATCTGTAAGTTGTATCTCTCCACCTTTTCCTGGCGCTTGATTTTCAAGTATTTCAAATATAGCCGGAGTTATTATATATCTTCCTAGTATAGCTATATTTGATGGTGCTTCTTCTACCTTTGGTTTCTCAACCATGTCTTTTACTTTATAAACTCTATCTTCTATATATTTTACGTCTAATATTCCATATTTATCGGTATTTTCTTTGGCTATTTCTTGAACTCCGAGTATTGATGTATTGTATTCATTGTATATGTCTATCATCTGGCTTAAACAAGGTATATTGCTATCTACTATATCATCTCCTAAAAGTACTGCAAATGGTTCATCTCCTACAAAGCTTTTAGCACAGTATATAGCATGTCCAAGTCCTTTTGGCTCTTTCTGGCGTATAAAGTATATATCTACCATATTAGATATATCTTGTACCATTTTTAGCATTTCTGTTTTTCCCTTTTGTTCAAGTTCTAATTCTAGTTCAATAGAACGGTCAAAGTGATCTTCTATACTTTTTTTACTTCTTCCTGTTACTATCAATATCTCTTCTATCCCTGATTGTACAGCTTCTTCTATTATGTATTGTAGAGTTGGTTTATCAACTATCGGAAGCATTTCCTTTGGTTGAGATTTCGTCGCTGGCAAAAATCTTGTCCCTAGTCCAGCTGCTGGTATAATTGCTTTTCTTACTATTTTTTTCATGGCTCCTCCATATATACTAACTTTATGCCCTATTTAATTTCTTTTTAACTATATCTATTGCTATATTAACTTCTTCAACTTTGAATAAGATTATTAGTATTCCATAAACTAAAACCCCTATTCCAACTGCTCCACCTAATGCTATAGCTTCTTGTATAAATCCTAATCCTAAAATATTAGCTAAGAATTTGTATGATAATAATGTAATTCCACCCATTACTATAGCCGCTATTAAAGATTTACCTAACGTTTTAATTATTTTATCTTGCCCGAAGTATCCAATTTTCTTTTTTAAACTTCTAAATAATAATACTATACATATAAGCGCTGACAAACTTGTAGCTATGGCTAATCCTGCATATCCTAAAAAATTTATAAATATAAGGTTTAATATTATATTCATTATCATTGCTAATGCTCCATTTATCATAGGTGTCTTTGTATCTTTTAATGAATAAAAGACTTTACTTAGTATATCTCTAAGTCCAAAACCTATCATCCCTACAGAGTAACATGCTAAACCTACAGCTGTCATATGAGTTGCATCTGAGTCAAATGCACCTCTTTCAAAAACAATTCTAACCACAGGTTCTGCAAGTACTATAGCTCCGACTGATATAGGTATTATTAAAAGTACTACAGAGTTTACACTTTGAGCAACTGATTCTGCAAATTTTTCGCTATTATTTTCATTTGAGAGCTTAGATAACATAGGATATATAACAGCTGCAATTGTAGCTATAAATAGTCCTGTAACAAATAGATTTAATCTATTTGCACTATTTAATACGGTTATGACTCCATCTCCTAATGTAGATGCTAAGCTTCTATCTATGACAGCATTTATTTGGTTAACTCCTACTCCTATAAAAACAGGAATTATTAACCATATCATTTTTTTTATGTACTTATCCTTAATATTTATATAGGGCTTATATTTATAGCCATGCTTTATAGCGAACGGTAGCTGAAATAAAAATTGACTTGCTAACCCAATTAGTGTACCAATAGCCATTATTTCAATATTACCTTTACTACTTAAGAATATTCCTAATATAATAAAAATATTAAATGGAAATCCTATCATACCCGGTATAGTAAATTTTCCATTTATTTGCAACCATGATGTCATTATATTACTCAATCCTATAAATATAACCCCAAATATCATTATTCTTGTAAATTCAACTGCTAGTTCTAATTTTTCTCCTGCAAAATTTATTGCGAATATTTTGACTAATGGTTCAGCAAATATAAATCCAAATATCGCTAATAATCCACTTATAATTATAACTATATTAAATACGTTATTTGCAAAATCCAAAGATTTTTCTCTTCCGTCCGTTTTATCTACTTCATAAAATAAAGGTATAAAGGTAGTTGCCAGAGATGTTGCTACAGATGCAAATAATACTGTAGGAATACTTACAGATGTTATATATGCATCTGCCGATGCACTAGCTCCATACACATATGTAAGTGCTAATTCTCTACCAAAACCAAGAACTTTAGATAACATAGTGACTATCATAAGTCCTATTGTTGCTTTCGCTACTTTACTCATTAAATCCTCCTATAATAATGAGAGTAATATATTCATAAATATATTACTCTCATTATTCTATTATTTATTATTAATCTCTATTAAACAGATCTCTAGTATAAACTTTTTCTTCAACATCAAATAATTCTTTAGCCAATCTATTAGAGACTATAACATCACACATATTTTTAAATTCATCTAAGTCTCTAATTACTTCTGAGTTAAAGAATTTCTCTTCTTTTAGAACTGGTTCATATACCACTACTTCTATTCCTTTAGCTTTTATCCTTTTCATTATACCTTGAACAGATGATGCTCTAAAATTATCTGAATTTGTTTTCATTGTTAATCTATATATACCAACAATTTTTGGATTTCTCTTTATAATTTGATCAGCTATATGATCTTTTCTGGTTCTATTAGCATCAACTATTGCTCCAATTATGTTATTTGGAACATCCTCATAATTTGCTCTTAATTGTTTTGTATCCTTAGGTAGGCAGTATCCTCCATATCCAAATGATGGATTATTATAGTGATTTCCTATTCTTGGATCAAGCCCTACTCCTTTTATTATTTGCTTTGTATCTAGGCCCCTAAGTTCTGCATATGTATCTAATTCATTAAAGTAAGCTACTCTTAATGCTAAATATGTGTTTGAAAATAACTTTACAGCTTCAGCTTCTGTTGAGTCAGTAAATAAAACTGGTACATCTTTTTTTATAGCACCTTCTAATAAAAGATTAGCAAATTTTTCAGCTCTTTCAGATTGTTCTCCTACAATAATTCTAGAAGGATGTAAATTATCATATAATGCCTTTCCTTCTCTTAAAAATTCAGGTGAAAACATTATATTATCTGTGTTAAACATTTCCTTTACTCTTTTTGTATATCCTACTGGAACAGTTGATTTTATAATCATAACAGCATCTGGGTTTATGGATAATACATTAGCTATAACAGCTTCTACTGTCCTTGTATTAAAATAATTTTTTTCTGGATCATAATCTGTCGGCGTAGATATTACAACATAGTCTGCATCTTTATATGCTTTGTATGCATCTGTTGTAGCAATTAAGTTCAACTCTTTAGTTTTTAAATATTGTTCTATTTCTAAATCTACTATTGGAGATTTTTTATTATTTATCATATCTACTTTTTCTTGTATTATATCTACTGCAACCACTTCATTTTTTTGTGCTAATAATATAGCATTTGATAATCCTACATATCCCGTTCCTGCTATTGCTATTTTCATTTTTATAGCTCCTTTCTAATCCTATTCATAGATATTTATATATTTTTCAGCTATCTTATCCCAACTAAATTTCCTTGAATTTTGTATACATCTTTCACTAATATCATCATAATCATCAACAATATTCTTTATACATTCAACAATATATTCTATATTATTTGGATCAACAGAATACCCGACTTCTCCATCTTTAAAATATCCGTCTACTCCATCATTTTTTGTATAAATTATAGGTTTCCCTTGACTTAATGCCTCTAGATATGATATACCAAAAGTCTCTTTTACTGACGGCATTATAAATATATCACTATTCTTATATTTTAATAATAATTCTTCTCTATTGTTAGTCCAAGTATTTATAGTACACATTTCACAATATTGACTTTTTTCTATTTTTGAATCTATTTTACTTTTATCAGGTCCACCTCCTACAATTTCTAATCTTGTAGGAATATTATGATTATTTAAGCTTTCAAAAACATCTATTATCTTATCTACATTTTTTCTTTTATGTAATGTTCCTATATATATAAGCTTTAATAAGTCTGTATTATCTTTCTTTATATTATTAAGTTCGTTTTTATTTGAATACCAAAATGAATCTATACCGTTAGGTATTACTAAACTTTTCTCTTCTATTTCTTTTCTATATTTTTCAGGTACATACTTGTTTATTACTTCTTTTTTTAGATTATGAGATATAAATATAATATTTTTAGATTCTTTCATTATTTTTATCCCTAATTTTCTCAAATGAACCATTTTTCTTAAAAATACTTCTACATCAGTAGCTCTCACTGCTACTATATAATCTATATTTTTTTCTTTCTTTATCTTGTATGCTATATTTCCATTTGCAAATAACGAATGTGCATGTATAAAATCTATATTTTGTATATCTACACTATTTAGTAACCCTTTATACATCTTTAAATTCTTCAAGCTAAATATAAATCTATCATTTTTATTAAAAACTTCCTTATATATATGTTCTACTCTATCATAATCATCTGTCTTACATCTTACTGTTCCATGATCTTCTGGGCATAAACTAGCATCTATTGCCATTGGTATATATATTTTCTGTTCCATTTTATTATCAATATTCGATATACTTTTAAACAAATGTTTATATAGTGACGATGTATTATAATAAGAGCATATGTGTAGTATTTTCATTGTATCCTCCTACTCACTTAACATTATTTTAATTCCCTCATAATTTTTTTATATAAATTTTCCCATTTTTTCTTTATAAACGATTCTGAAAATTCACCTCTAGTTGCTTTCTCATAAGAATTCTTAGACATTTCTTCTAATATATCTCTGTTAGAACTTAAATATGTGATTTTTTCGTATATAAAGTCTACTATATTGTTATCTATGTAACTTGAATATATAGTTTCTTTTCTATTGTTCCATACATTTGGATTTGGTAAATTGTTTTCATTAAAAAATCTATATTTAGGTTTAACTAAATACCCATTTACTGTATCTTCAACCATTTCAGGAATTGCATATAAATCTGTAGCAAGTACAACCATACCTGACTTTATTGCCTCCAATACAACCATAGGAGTACTATCTTGTCTTGTTGTATGCAGTAAAACCATATTTGATGTATATAGACTTTGAAGTTCTTCATATTTCAAGTTAAATTCTAAAAGATTAATATTTTTAATATTTTTTATTTTTTCTAAATAATCAGTAGGTATACTACTTTTTTTAGTTACAATCGTAAGCTCTATATTAATACTAGAGTTCAACTTTTCAAAGGCTTCTATTACCTCACATCCGCTTTTTAATTTAAAGTCTGAAGAAATAAATAAACATTTTAATTCATTACTATAACTTCTTTCACTTATAAATTTTTCGTTTATAAATGTGTTGTCTGGAACATAAGGGTATATTTGTTCTTTTATAATACTTTCAGGCATTTCCTGAATTAATAAATCTACAGTGGAGTAACATGCCTTTGATGTACAAACTATAGATTTTAAATATCCTCTGTTAAGCTCTGTGTTTATTTTTCTTTTACCAAGCAAAGTTTTACTTCTATTTAAAGAATAATGATATATAGCTGTAGGGTTCTCCAACATTATAATATAATTTTGTGATGACTTTATAAATCTATTATATGTTTGTACAATATCACACTCGTTGTTATCAACGTTTAGCTTTAAAATTAATCCTAATGAATCTCCTATTTTCCCTCCTAGTAATTTTTTCAGAACCAATTTAAACTTAGAGCTTGTCTCATAAAAATTGTTTTCTGTATATACATATTCAATATCTGTTGGAGGATTTTCTACAATATGCTTTATAAATCCTCTCAATTTTGATGCATAGTATATAGATATCTTATTTTTATCCATACTTACCTCCATAATTATGGTTATAGAGATAATATGTAATATATTATCTCTATAAAATATATTTAATTAGATACATTTCGATTTAAAAACATAATAGAGAACAGTAATAAAAATAATAATCCATGAGTCAATAAAAGAACTGATAAAAATGCAGTGTTTAGATAGTATATATATATAAATATAACACCAAATAATATAGGATTTATGTTTATTGAACTTATAATTCTATATATAAAACTTATAAGTATGCTATGAATTAAAACTCCTATATACCCTGCCGATACATATCCTTCTGTTAAAACACCTACATTTGCATTAAATCCTGGTTTTCCCATTAAAACTTCTCCAGTATACATTGATAATGAGTCGTAGCCTCCTAATATTTGTCTTTGAATTCCTAAAAGTTCACCTATAGCTGAATGTAGCCAATATGTGTTATGTCCATTAAAGTACATATAATATTCACTATCTAATTTAGGTGGTATAAAAAATACACGCCTTACAAACCCATCCAATAAAAAGATATTATCAAACATGTAATATAGTAAAATTCCACCTATTGTCAAAAACATAATCAACTTAGCAAATAAAATAGGCTTTTCTTCATAATCTCCCCTATAAAATACAATAACAGTTATTGCACCTATAAATATACTTTTAACAGCTCCACATAAATATATATATAAAATTACAAACAAATTAAGTAAAAAAATACTTTTCTTTTTATATTTTATAGAATAAGCTAACAGTACAGGACATACAACTCTTGTTAACGGTGCTATTAAGTATCCTATTCCATTTACACTAACTTCTCTAAATAAAGCTCTAGTTTCATATACATCTATTAATAACAAGTTTTTTATATTTATGTATTTACCATAAAATATAAAAAATGGTATAGTTGCAATGATTGCTAAAAATGTTAACCTTCTCATTATGAAATAATTATTTTCAACAGTATATTTTGATTTTTTTATCTTTATATTAATTTTCGAAAAAATTATCATAACTAATAAAAATATGCTAAGAGATATAACTATATTTATAGAAGTGTTATTGTATTGATAATATATTACAGTTCCATAAAAATTATATATTAAGATAATATGCCATATAGCGTATATTATATTATTTTTTATAAAAATTCCAATTAAATTGAAAAATATCAATAATGCAATCCCTATTAAAAAATTATATATGTTAAAATCTAATTCAAATCCCATGTATGAAAATTTAGGTTGTATAACCATCGTATACGCCATAGTTAATGCTATAAAACATATAAATTCATATATCATTAAAGTTATTCTTTGTTTTTTTATACTATGTTTTAAAATCATCTAATTGCCTCTACTTATTCTTAAATAAATTTTTTACAATCTCTATAATCTCTCTTTGCTCATCTACATCAAGCTTTGTATCACTTGGTAGGCAAATTCCTGTTATATATAATTTTTCTGAAATAGGTTCTTTCTTATTTCTAGAGAAAAATTTATATTTTTCAAAAAATGGTTGCATATGCATAGGCTTCCATACAGGTCTGCTTTCTATATTTTCATTTTCTAAAGCTATCATTATATCTAGTGGATTAACTCTAGAACTTTCTTTTATAGTAGCCACAGATAACCAATAATTGGGTTCTCCAAATTCGCATACACTCATCATTTCTATTTCATCTATATCTTTAAATCTATCTTTATACAATTCATAAATTTCTTTTTTCTTAGAAATCCTCTCATCAAGAACTTTCATCTGTCCTCTTCCTATCCCAGCTATAACATTACTCATTCTATAATTAAATCCTAATTCTTTATGTTCATAATGACGTTCTGCTTCTCTTGATTGAGTTGCCCAAAAAAGAGCTTTTTTCGTATACTCTTCATTATTAGAAACCATCATTCCTCCACCAGAAGTAGTTATTATTTTATTTCCATTGAATGAGTATATACCTATATCTCCAATAGTTCCTGTTTGCTTACCTTTATATGTAGCTCCTAAAGACTCAGCTGCATCTTCTATAATTGGTACATTATATTTATCACATATTGATTTTAATTTATCATAGTCAGCACTTTGTCCATATAAGTTTACAACTATAACTGCTTTTGGTATTTTGTTGCATTTTTCAGCATCATAAAATGCCTTTTGTAAAGCTATTGGGCACATATTCCAAGATTCATACTCTGAGTCTATAAATACAGGTTCTGCACCTTGATATATTATTGGATTTGCACTTGCTGAAAATGTCAATGTTGAGCAAAATACTACATCACCTTGCCCTACTCCTAAACATTTAAGTGCTAAATGAATAGCACTTGTTCCACTAACTAAAGCTATTGATGCTTTTGCTCCTGTGTACTCTCGAATGTCTTTTTCAAAATTATTAACATTAGGTCCTAGTGGAGCAACCCAATTTGTGTCAAATGCCTCATTTATATAGTTCTGTTCTTCCCCTCCCATATGAGGTGAAGAAAGATATATTCTTTTTTTCATATTATTTACCCCTTATTTAAAAACTGTTTGTAATATATATTGAATATCTTTTATAAAATTATAATCTCTTATATAATCAATGTTTATTTCTACCTTATCTGGAAATATAACTTCATCATTATACCTTTGAGAATCTTCTACTGTTGCTAATATTTCTTCTTCATTTCTATACTTTATTGTTGCAGGTCCTGTTATTCCTGGCCTTATAGATAAAAATATTTCTCTTTCCTCCTCTGGAATACTATCTATAAGCTCTTTTACATCAGGTCTAGGTCCTACAAAACTCATATCACCTTTCAATACATTTATAAGCTGTGGTAGCTCATCTATCTTGGTTTTTCTAAATATCTTTCCCAAAGGTGTTATTCTTGGATCATTTTTAGTTGTAACAGTTGTCTGAAAATCAACTTTAGATGACATTGTCTTAATTTTTATAATATTGAATATTCTCCCATCTTTCCCTACCCTTTTTTGAGTAAAAAATCCACTTTCCTTATATTTTATTTTTATAAGTAATGCAGATATTATTATTATAGGAATGGTAAACAACAGTCCTATAAACGATACAATAATATCAAAAGATCGTTTTAAAAATCTATTTATCATGCTTATCTTTTTTGGTAATTCTTTTACACTATCCATATATCAACCCTACTTATCTTTAGTGTTAAACTCTTTTTAATATTGCATTTATAGAGTAGTTTGAAAATACATATATACTTTTTACTATTGATAAATTTTCTATATTTCTATATACATTCCATACACTCTTAGCAGCTTTAAATTTATTATTAGATATAGATCCATTTACAAGCCTATATTGAGCTAAACATTCATTCAATCCATACGCTTTACATTTTCTATCTCTAAGTATATATAACCACGTTGCCATATCTTGATTAGCCCTTATATTTGGCATTTCAAAATATCCTATTTTATCTTTATCTATAATTACACTTAAGCATCCTATTATAGTATTTTTTAGATATCCCTCGTAATCTATAACTTTTGGAACCTTTATAGCTTTATTTAACAATGTTCCATCTTCTGTCATAAGCTCATATCCGGTAAAGGAAAATGCTATATCTCCATCCTGCATAAATCTTATTTGTTTTTCTAGTTTGCTCTTATACCATATATCATCACTATCTAAAAATGCTATATATCTGCCTTTTGCATTTTTTATTGCTGTGTTTCTAGCAACTGCTGCTCCACTATTTTGCTCTAATCTTATATATCTAATTCTACTGTCATCTTCTACAAATTTGCTTATTATTTCACACGAATTATCTTTAGAACAGTCATCTACCAATATCATTTCCCAATTTTCATAGGTTTGAGCCTGAACTGACTGTATAGTTTCTTTTATAAAGCTACTAGCATTATATACTGGAGTTATTATTGAAACCAATTTTTTATCCATACAATACCTCCTTGCTTTTATTTGCTTCTTCAGGTCTAATATAAGTAGTAACCAATTCTCTCATAACATTATCAATTAGTTCTACTTCTTCCTGATCAACTATATCTTTTAATACTTCTAAATGTTTTTTAGCTCTATCAACATCAAACTCTATTGGCTTTCCAATAAATATCTTCTTATGCTCAGTATCCATTAATCCTTCCTCTGACATAAGTAGCTCTTCATATAACTTCTCTCCAGGTCTAAGCCCTGTAAACTTAATATCTATATCTACATTTGGTTCAAATCCGCTTAATGTAATCAAGTTATTTGCTAAATCAACTATCTTTACTGGATCTCCCATATCAAGTACAAATATCTCTCCACCCTTTGCCATAGCACCTGCTTGAATAACAAGTTGTACAGCTTCAGGTATAGTCATAAAATACCTAATAATATCTGGGTGAGTTATAGTTACTGGCCCACCTTCTTCAATTTGTTTCTTAAAAAGTGGTATAACGCTACCATTACTTCCAAGTACATTTCCAAACCTAACAGCTACAAACTCTGTTTCACTACTTTTGTTCATAACCTGAATTATCATCTCAGCAGCTCTTTTAGTAGCTCCCATTATATTAGTTGGATTAACTGCCTTGTCGGTAGATATAAGCACAAATCTTTTAACTTTATATTTATCTGCAAGTGTAGCTACATTTCTCGTCCCAAATATATTATTTTTTATAGCTTCACTTGGGCTATTTTCCATAAGGGGAACATGTTTGTGTGCAGCAGCATGAAAAACTACATCTGGTTTATATGTATTAAATATTCCATCCAATCGTTTTCCCTCTCTTATAGATGCTATAACTGTTTTCAAGTTTAATTTATTTCCATATTTTCTTATTAATTCTTGCTGAATTGTATATGCATTGTTTTCATAGTTATCAAGTATTACAAGTTGTTTTGGATTAAAACTTGCAACCTGTCTGCATAACTCACTTCCGATACTTCCTCCCCCGCCTGTAACAAGTACAACCTTATTTTGCAAATACTCACTCATCTCTTCTAAATTAACTTTTATAGGTTCTCTACCTAATAAGTCTTCTATCTCAACATCCCTAATTTTTTTTATATCAACTTTTCCATCTATTATTTCAAATATACCTGGTATAGTTCTAAGTTTACATTTTGTATCTTTACAAACTTCTATAATTTCTTTTTTCTCTTGTTTAGTTATATTAGCTATTGCAATTATAATTTCGTCTATATCATTTCTTTCAACTACATTTTTTATGTGGTTGGTTGTTCCTAATATTGGTATATTATGAATTCTTCTTCCCATTTTATTTATGTCATCATCTATAATTCCTACTGGCTTTTTTAAAAGTTGCGGGTTGTTTTTTAATTCTTGAATTACCATATCTCCCGCACTTCCAGCTCCTACTATTAGTACTTTGCTAGCTTTATCTTTTAAGTTAGCTCTAATACCTATTCTTCTTGCTGTTCTGTATATTAATCTAATTCCACCCGTTAGTGATATTGTTAATATTAAATTTAATAAATAAAAAATTATTGAAAGTTGTCCCCCTACAAGCTTATGTATTAAATATGATGGCAGTACTGCTGTTGAACAAGCTAATACTATAGATAGTAATTCTTCTTCTCCTGCGTATCTCCATAAACTGTGATAACACTTAAATATAGTAAGTAAGGATATATTTGTTACTATATATATTACTGATAGTAATATCATTTCATGTTCTAATGGTTTAATTTCATGAACTAACCATACTGATACTACAAATGATATTAATATACATACTATATCTGCTAATTTTAATATTAGTTGCCTTGTTTTATATTTGCTTAAAGCTTTATCTAATACATTTTCTTGTCTTGGAGATCTGATTTGAGCATCCACTTAAATTTTTCACCCCTTTAAATTAAAAATGTGCTAATTTTTTAGTTTTCTTTTTGTGCCTAGCTTTTCTACTCCCATCATTTTGTTCATAGCAGTAGCTATAGTATCCATAAAAATTGTCTTCTTCTATATATTTGTTTAAAACAACCCCTATAATATTTGCTTTTACTTTTTCTAATTTTTCTTTTGTCATTTTTGCCATTTCTATATCTGTTTCTCTAGATCCTACAACTAATATTGTCGCATCTGAGTAATTAGCTATAGCTCCTGCATCAGTTATAATTCCTATAGGTGGTGTATCTATAAATATATAGTCATAAATTTCTTCTAGTGTTTTTATAAATTCTTTCATTTTTTTAGATATTAGCATTTCTGATGGATTAGGTGGCATCTTCCCAGCTGCTAGTATCTGTAAGTTATTAATTTTTGTATTTTGTACTACTTGTTTAAAATTCTTTTCTCCAATTAATATTTCTGTTAACCCATATGTATTTGTAAGGCTAAACTTTCTGTGTACACTAGGGTTTCTAAGATCTGCATCTATTATTAGAACTTTTTTTTCTTCTAACGCTGCAAAACTTACTGCCATGTTTGAAATAACTGTTGATTTTCCTTCATCTTGTTTACTGCTAGTAACTAATATTGTTTTTATTTTTTTGTCTATGCTAGAAAATTGTATATTAGTTCTTATACTTCTGTAAGCTTCTGATACTGGTGATTTTGGTTCTTTGAATGTTATTAAGCTTATCATTTTTTATTTTCACCTCTCTTACCTTTGCTCTCATGTGGAACTACTCCTAATAAAGGCAGCCCTAAATGTTTTTGTATATCTTGTGGTGACTTTATTTTGTTGTCCATATACTCAAGTAAAAATATTACAAATAATGAAATCATAACTCCTAAAACCCCTGCTATTGCTATATTCATAATTTTATTAGGCTTTACTGGAATTTTAGGAACCATAGCTTTATCTATTACTTCTACATTGCTAGCCTTTGTTATTCTTTTTACTTCTTTTGTAAATACTTTTGGTATTGCATTTGCTATATCTGCTGCTCTTTTAGGATTATAATCTTCTACAGAAATTTCTAATATTTGTGTATCTGTCACTGGTGATACAGTTAATTTTTTTTCAATTTCTGAATATCCATCTTTAATTTTTAACTGTTTTGCTACTTCATCAAGTACTACTTTTGATTTTATTATTTCTCCATAAGTTACTGTTAGTTTTTGAGATACATTTATCTGATCTCCTGTTATTACATCTGTACCTGGTGCTTTATCACTGTTTACTATTAATGTTGTTTTAGTTTCATAAACTGGACTTAATACAAAAAAACTTATGATTCCACTTACAATCATTGCAATAGTTGTTATTAAAACTATTAGCCAAGCTCTTTTTTTGATGATTTGAAAATATTCTTTTAAATCAATAGTTTCTTCCATTTTTACCTCCATTTACTTCAATTTTATATTTTTTTAGCATTTTATAGCTATTTTTCATCTAATTCCTACTATTTTACTATATTTTACTTTGTTTATTTGTAGTTTTCTGTTTTATTCTTTCTTATTATAGTAAAAAATTTTTACATCTTCAAAATAATTCGTTCTGTGTTTTTTTGCATTCTTTTTCTTTTTTTTATATTTTGTGTTATTTTTCGACAAATTAACCTGTCGAATATCATTAAATTTGTCGAAAATTTTCTAAATATTTTTTATCTTTTCTAACTAATTTTTTACTTTTTGATAATAGTAATTAAATTTTAAATAAAAAAATTCGTAGGTTTTATCCTACGAATTTTTTTATTGTTCTATGTCTATTTCTTCTTCTGGTGGTTCAATAGATTTATTGCTATTATTAACTTTTACTTCTAAGAATTTCATAAATTCTTCTCTTAATTCTGGTCTTTTTAGTGCAAAGTCTACTGTAGCTTCTAAAAATCCTAGTTTATCACCTACATCGTATCTTCTTCCTTCAAAGTTATATGCATATATTGCTTCATGTTCACCTAATGTTTTTAGTGCATCAGTTAATTGTATTTCTCCACCTTTTCCAGGTTTTTGATTTTCAAGTATATCAAATATAGCTGGAGTTATTATATATCTTCCTAGTATAGCCATATTTGATGGAGCTTCTTCAACTTTTGGTTTTTCAACCATGTCATTTACTTTGTATACTCTATCTTCTATATATTTAACATCTAATATTCCGTATTTGTTAGTATCTTCTTTTGCTACTTCTTGTACCCCTAATATAGATGTGTTGTATTCATTGTATGCATTTAGTAATTGTTTTAAGCAAGGTTCACCGTTATCTACTATGTCATCTCCTAAAAGTACTGCAAATGGTTCATCTCCTACAAAACTTTTAGCACAGTGTATTGCATGTCCAAGTCCTTTTGGTTCTTTTTGACGTATAAAGTATATATCTACCATGTTAGATATACTTCTTACCAGTTCTAACATTTCATTTTTACCTTTTTGCTCCAATTCAAGTTCTAGTTCTATACTGCGGTCAAAATGGTCTTCTATAGATTTTTTACTTCTCCCTGTAACTATTAATATTTCTTCTATTCCTGAGTTTACTGCTTCTTCGATTATATATTGTAGTGTTGGCTTGTCAACTATAGGAAGCATCTCTTTTGGCTGAGACTTAGTCGCAGGTAAAAATCTTGTCCCTAATCCAGCTGCAGGTATTATTGCCTTTCTCACTTTCTTTTTCATTTGATTTTCATCTCCAAATTCAATTTTAATCTCTATTAAATAAATCTCTAGTATAAACTTTTTCTTCTACGTCAAAAAGTTCTTTTGATAATCGATTCGATATTATAATATCACACATTGACTTAAATTCATCTAGATCTCTTATAACTTTAGAATTGAAAAAGCTATCTTCTTTTAATACTGGCTCATATACAACAACTTCTATTCCTTTTGCTTTTATTCTCTTCATTATTCCTTGAACCGAAGATGCTCTGAAATTATCTGAGTTAGTTTTCATTGTTAATCTATAAATTCCTACTTTTTTAGGATTTCTTTTTATTATTTGATCTGCTATATGATCTTTTCTTGTTCTGTTTGAATCAACTATTGCTCCTATTATGTTATTAGGTACATCTTTATAATTTGCTTTTAATTGTTTTGTATCTTTTGGAAGACAATATCCTCCGTATCCAAATGAAGGGTTATTATAATGACTTCCTATTCTTGGGTCTAAACCTACGCCTTCAATTATTTGTTTTGTATCTAATCCTCTAAGTTCTGCATATGTATCTAATTCATTAAAATAAGCTACCCTAAGTGCTAAATATGTATTTGAAAATAATTTTACTGCTTCGGCTTCTGTTGAATTTGTAAATAATACTGGAACATCCTTTTTCACTGCACCTTCTAACAATAAGTTTGCAAATTTCTTTGCTCTTTCTGATTTTTCTCCTACTATTATTCTAGAAGGATGTAAATTATCATATAATGCTTTTCCTTCTCTTAAAAATTCAGGTGAAAATATTATATTATCTGTATCAAACATAGCTTTTATTCTTTCAGTATATCCAACTGGTACTGTTGATTTTATTACCATTGTAGCTTGTGGATTTATGGATAATACATTTGCTATAACAGCTTCTACCGTTCTTGTATTAAAGTAATTTTTTTCTGGGTCATAATCTGTTGGTGTTGATATTATTATAAATTCTGCATCTTTATATGCTTTATAGGCATCTGTTGTTGCTACTAGATTTAAGTTTTTAGTAGTTAAGTATTCTTCAATTTCTTCATCTACAATTGGAGATTTCTTGTTGTTTATCATATCTACTTTTTCTTGAATTATATCTACTGCTATTACTTCATTGTTTTGTGCTAGTAATATAGCATTAGATAAACCTACATATCCAGTTCCTGCTATTGCAATTTTCATTGTCATCTCTCCTTTTGTAAGTTTTATAGTTAAATCCTTTTTCAAAAATAACATATCTTTCTTTTTAATTATATATATGTCTATACCGTTAATGATATTTTATATTCACTTTCTTTTAAACTACCTAAAAATCCAAAACTTATTATAATAACTTCGTCTATGTTGACTCTTTGTTTTGTTTTATTTGTCTTATATTCTCTTTATATTTGCTAACTCTATAACTTGTTTATTAGTATGTTTTCACTGTATTTTATTCTTATTTTAGTGTTATACTAAGCTTTTTATTTGATATATCCAATTTTTTTAGCTGGAATTCCTGCCCAAACTTCATTTTCTCCTGTCGAACACGTAAGAACTGAATTTGCTCCTACCAAACTTCCTTTAGCGATCTTAAGTTCTCCTTTTTTACAAAGTATTTTAGCTCCTGCACATATTATTGCACAATCTTCTACTTTAATTTTTTCAAATTCACTTTCATGAGCTTCTTTATGTATATCTGCTCTTCCCAATGTAACTCCTTGATATAGCTTAACATTGTTACCTATTTCAGTTTGTGGATGAACCACTAACCCTGGTGCATTATGTGCTAAAATAAGATTATCTCCTATTATTACTTCTCTAGGTAAATCTATTTTATATAAAAGTTGTAATAAAAATCTCACAACTCTGCTTTTAGAATTTTTTTTTCTGTACTTTAAAATTATTTTTAATAATTTTTCCATTGATCCCTCTCTGCCTAGTTATTTTTCTTACAATAGCTTTTTCTAATTGTCATAAACAATGCTAAAATCATAAATAATGCAGCGCACTTGTTGCTTGAATATATAGGTTCTGCTATACTCGTTACTACAGTGTAACAAATTAATCCAAAAACAATAAGTTTACTTTTATAGTCTTGATATCCTTTTAAAAATTGTATAAATATAAAATATAAAACCAAGATTAATAGTATAACTCCTAAAAATCCGGTTTCTCCCATTATCATCGCCCAATATGTATCAGCTATATAATACGGAGTACTTGGCGATAATCCCCATATATTGCTTAGTCCATATTCATAATATAAAGGAGAGTAAAATTCTCTAGATATAAATGATCCAAATGTTCCAAATCCTGTTCCTAAGGGAAAGAAATCTTTTGCTATTTGATATCCAGCTGTGTATAAGTACCCCCTTGCTCCATTAAAGAACTCTGATATTATTCTTGGTAGTGAAATATATACCATTATTGGGATTAAAAATATAAAGTATTTTAATTTGAACTTTTTAATTAATTTCATAAAATAGAATAATATTATATAAACACACATAAATGCTATAGCCTTGCTTCTCCCTGTAAGTAATACTAGTAAACTACTTGCAATAATTATTGGAAGTTCACCTTTAGTTTTATTTGTGTAGTTGTAATATAAAAGTATTATAGTCATTGAAATTATTGCAAAAAAAGCAAGTTCTGTAGGATGTGAAAACCCTATAGATACTGTATGCAGTCCAAATCTTACATCCTCATTTTCTAAAAAATTTAGAGGAATATTAACTATGCCTATTAAAGTTAAGAAATATAGTGATATTTCTAATACTTTGCTTATGTTTTTTAATATATCTGCTTTAACATCATAATATTGAAATATTACTCTACAAGCAAAGTAAAGTATGTATCCTTTTGCCGTCATAATCATACTAAGGAATCCAAATTTAATACCTATAATGTTGTTTGTAGCATTTGATATAAATCCTATAAATAAGTATAGTATAAAAATTATAAATGCTGTGAATTCATACTTAGTTATTTTTATAGGCTTTTTTTTGTTCATTAATAAAAACAATGCATATAATGTTGTAACTATAGCTAGTCCTTCATCCACATAACTGAAAAAATGTATATTTACTTGTAATAAATCCTGAAAAATCATCGCTATCAAAATCATCTGAAATATAGGTATCATTTTTAACTCCTATTTCCACCAGTTAAAAGATACAAGTCTTTTAGCTTCTTGTGATTAACTTCATTGCTGTAATTTTCTTTTATATCTTTAAAACTTTTATTGCTGTAATTTTCTCTTAGCTTTTGATTTTCAATCATTTCTTTCGTTATGTTAACAAGATTTTTTATATCTCCTGGTACAAAAGTTCTACCATTTTCCATATCCTTTATAACCTCTGGTATGCTTCCTACATTTGTAGCTATTGTAGGAACTCCGCAACTCATAGATTCAAGTATAGCCATTGGCATAGCTTCTTTGTATGATGGAAGTATAAATATCATAGTATCTTTTAATTCCCTTTCTACTTCTTGCTTACTTACCCAACCTAATAATTCAAATTTATCTTGAAGATTATATTTTTCTATTAATTGTTTAGTTTGTTCTAATTCTCCATCTCCACAAATAGTAAATTTTATACTATCATCATTTTGTACTAACTCTCTTGCCATTTCTATAAAGTCAAAAATACCTTTATCTTTTTCTATTCTTCCGATAAAAAGTATTTTTTTAGAATTTACATTATAACTATTGTCTTCATTTACATTTACTGAGTTGTTTATAACAACTATTTCTGAGTCAGTCATTTTTTCTATTTTATTTTTCCAAGCTTTACTTAAAACAACTATTTTTTCACATTTATTCAGATTTTGAGTTATTTTATATTTTGTACTATCATCAGCACTTAAATATACATCTTCAAAAGCTCCTCCATGTATATGAAGTATAATTTTTTTATTAAATTTATTAGCTATTTTTATAAAAATACTTTTTCTAAAAAAACTCTTCCCTGATGCTGTATGTATGTGAACTAAGTCTATCTTTTTAAAAGCTAGATAATAACTCATAACAACCATTGAGTTTAATCCGTATAATATTTTTTTTACTTTTGATCCAGGCACTACAGTATGTATATTTTTTATGTCAAATTCTTTTAAGTAATTTGAATTTGTATACTCTTTTATAACTGTTGACATCCCACCATTAACTTTGTCTTTGTGAGGTCCAACCATAAGTATATTCATTGCATTGCCTCCTTTGTTTAATATTCTGAAAGATCTATTATTTTTGCCATTTTAATATCTTCTTCTAGAGGGTACATAGGGTCTGTTCCATTTGCAGGTGTAAATGTTAATTCTCCAAAGTATATTTGGTTGTTAACAGAATAAAAGTCAACTCTCACATATGGTAATCCTGTAGATAATTTTATTGCAGCTTCTTTCATTTCTTCTAAGTTTATTGGCTTATCTATATTGTCTACTCTTCCTAATTTACAAATTACATCTAGGTCATTCCAATCTGGATCATAGTAATTTTCTTTATGGTTTGTAAATCTATCTGTATGTACTTCAATCATATGCACTTTTTGTTTTGAACAATGAAACTTATAATCTCTTAAACTTCCAGTTTCATCCTCTAAATACTCTTCACATATAATTCTTGATTTTATATTTTTATATTGATTTTCTTTTGTATACTTATAAAATTTTTCTTTTTGCCAAGCTGTTAATTTTTTAATTGTATTTTCTATATCCAACTTGTTTTTATCTTTGCATATTATATTTCCGCCTGTTCCATTTGTCATTTTTAAAACAAATTGTTGTGGCAACTTATTAAAATCTATTTCATTTGGACTATCATAAACTCCATGTAATGTAGGCAAATATCCAGGTCCTAATATTTTTTCTACAAATTTTCTTACTTCATATTTGTCAACATACTTCCCAAATCTTTCTAGATTTCCATTTAATTTTGCCCATTGGATTTTTTCACCAAAATACTTAGGATTTTTTAAATTTAATATTTTTTTATAACTTCTACCATAATCTATATATAAAACTGTTTTTGTAGGTAAAAACATACCTAACTTTCTTAAACTTTTCATAAGATTTCCTCTCAATTATTTTTGTAAAAACTCTTCAATACTATCTATTATTGTTTGTGTATTTGAAATATATTGTTTTACTTCTATTTTTTGAACATTTTTTATTGCATCGTTTAATTCTTTTATATCATATATACCTTGTACAAATTTCAAATCATTAAATTGTTCTACTATTTGTATCTGATGATCATCTACATGTTCTTGAAATTCTTTTAATCTAGGTATTGCTATTGTTTTTTTACCTTTTTTTACTGCTCCTATTATAGCTCCTGTTCCACCATGAGTTATAACTGTATCACAACTTTCCATAATATTGCTAAACTCTTCTCTATCTAAGAAATTTTTATATTTATAATTTTTAGGTTTATAGTCACTATATCCTGTTTGAGCAAATACTTCTTTTGTTATAATCTTTTTTTCAACTAAGTTGTCTAGTTCTTCTAATAACCTGTTAAATTGAAACTTTTGTGATCCTACTGTTACAAATATCAATATATTCCCCCCTTATATATTGCTTCTGGGTATATTTTTCTCAATTCTTCCCATTGAATATAAAATTGATCTGCAAATTTATATATTAGTTTCCCAGTAAGTGTTGGAGATGTTATCTTTGCAAAAGATTCTATAAATATAAGTTTCTTTTTAAAAATTTTTGCAAGTAAGCACATAGGTATTGTAGCTAAAGCTCCTGTAGATATAACTATATCTGGTTTTTCTTTTAAAAATATCTTTAGTGTCTTTATACTGTTTATAATCATATAATATATAAATTTTATTTCGTGTCTATTGACTTGTTTTAAATAATAAAATGGTATATCTTCGTTTGATACTGAGTAATTAGTTTTCTCTGTCACAACAAAGCTATCATGTTTTTGCATTAGTGGTTTTAGCATCATTATTTGTTCAAAATGACCTCCACTTGATGCTATAAAGCATACTTTTTTCATATAATCACCTTAATTCTTATTTTTTATGATGCATTATCATCTCCAAATAATACAAAAAATGTCTTGAGTATTAACTTTATATCAACCCAAGTACTTCTTTCTTGTATATATTTTAAATCTAGTTCTACCCATTCATCAAAGTCTATACTATTTCTTCCTCCTACTTGCCAATAACAAGTTAGTCCAGGTTTAACAGCTAATCTTCGTAATTGATAATCATTATACTGTGCTACTTCTCTTGGAATAGGTGGTCTAGGTCCAACTAAACTCATTTCTCCTTTAAGTATATTAAATAATTGTGGCAACTCATCTATACTTGTTTTACGTATGAATTTCCCAATTTTTGTTATCCTTGGATCATCTTTAATTTTAAAAACCGGTCCAGTTTGTTCGTTTAAGTGCTGAAGTTCATTTAATAGTTCTTCTGCATTGTATACCATAGATCTGAATTTTAGCATTTTAAATGTTTTACTATATTGACCACATCTTTCTTGTCCAAAGAATATTTTACCTTTTGGATCTTCTAATTTTATAAGTATTGATACTATTATAAATACAGGTAGTAAAAGTATTATTCCTATTGATGATCCTATAATGTCTATAATTCTTTTGACAACTAAATAACTTTTTCTCACATTATTGCTTAGTCCCATCAATTCTTCTCTAACGAGAGTCTCGCAAAAATTAAGATCAGTGCTACTATCTTGCATAAAATTACCTCCTTTGACCTGTTTTATAATGTGTGCTAAGTGAATATACTTAGCACATATACGTTTATTTATTTTGTCTTGTTATTTATTTCTTTTTGATTTTTTTTTCGATCTACATTGAGATGATTCACCTTCATAATAGTAATTGTAGTATCCATGTGAACCATTGGAATCTTCAAATTTATTAAGTACAACACCTAATATATTTGCATTTACTTTGTCTAATCTTTCTTTTGCTATTTTTAACATTTCAATGTCTACTTCATTTGACGCAACTACTAACATAGTCCCATCTGCATAAGTAGATATTATTCCTGCATCTGTTATAATTCCTATTGGCGGTGCATCTATAAATATATAATCATAGTAATCTCTTAGTGATTCTATAAATGATTTCATTTTTCTTGAAGCTAACATCTCTGATGGATTTGGAGGTATTTTACCACATGTAATAACACTAAGTCCTGAGACTTCTGTTTGATTTACACATTCATCAAAACTTTTTTGACCTGTTAATATTTCTGCAATACCATGAGAGTTACTTACGTTAAACATTCTGTGTACTGTAGGATTTCTTAAGTCTCCTTCTACCACTAACACCTTTTTATCTTCCATTCCTGCAAAACTAACAGCTAAGTTTGCTATTACTGTACTTTTACCTTCGTTTTGCTGAGAACTTGTTACAACAATTGTCTTTATTTCTTTATCTAAATTTGAAAACTCTATATTAGTTCTTACAGTTCTATATGCTTCTGAGATAGGTGATTTCGGATTTCTCTTTGTTATTAGTCTGCTTAACATAATTATCTACCACCTTTCTTTTCCATCTTTTCATTAGGTATAACTCCAAGTATTGGCAATCCTGTATATTTTTCTATATCTTGTGGAGTTTTTACTTTGTTATCCATATAATCAAGTATGAATGCTGCAAATAACCCTATTATAAATCCTAAAAATGCTGCTATCACTATGTTTAAAGCTTTTCTAGGCTTTATTGGTTTTTCTGGTTCAACAGCCTTATCTATCACTTCAACACTATTTGCTTTAGTTATTCTTTTTACTTCTTTTGTGAATACCCTTGGTATAGCATTAGCTATATCCATTGCTTGTTCAGCATCTTTATCTTGAACTGTTATTGATATAATTTGTGTGTCCTTAACTGGAGATACAGATATCATTTTGCTTAGATTTTCATAATCTAAATTTAAATCTAACTTATCTATAACAGAGTCTAATACTGCTCTAGATTTTATTATTTCTCCATAAGTTAGTGTTAATTTTTGAGTAACTGTAAGTTGATCTCCTGTTATAAATTCTGCCTTTTTATTTTGCTCTGTATTAACTATTAATGTTGTATTTGATTCATATACTGGACTTAATATAAAAAAACTTATTGCTCCACTTAATATCATTGCCACTATAGTTATTACTACAATTATCCAAGACCTTTTTTTGATAATTTGAAAATACTCTCTTAAATCAATACTTTCTTCCATTTTATCCTCCATTTTTTTCTTTACATTTTTTATTTTTAGGTAAATTATTATCTTCTCACTATAGATTCACATAATTTTCCTTATAATCTCCACGATATTCTCATAGAAAATATTTTGTAGTGTTGTATAATTATATTTTTAGATATCAATTTCCATTATCGACATTTTCTTTGTATTCTTTACTATTTTTGCGTATAATTATTATTTTTATAATAATTATATAGTTTTTTATTATCTCCAAATCTTCTAACTAAACTAAATCCTATAATACTCTATATATCATCAATCTGTCTTTGTATACTGTTAATGATATTTTTATATTTTTATAAACAAAAAATTACCCAAAATGGGTAATTTTTGAATTTTCTATTTATTTTCAAAACTCTTATAATCATAGATAAATTTATGTAATTGTTCGTTATTATATTCTTTATCCCAAATAATCACCCAACCTTTTTCTTTACTAATAGTTTTTCCATCTCTATGGCCATCAAGTGGGAATTCAAGTTGAGCAAAATTAGTACTATTCATTTTTAATACCTTAGTTGCTAGCTTAAATATTTCCATTGGAGGCATATTTGTTTTAGTGTAACCAATTATATTGTTTCCTAATTCAATTAAATCTCCACTAGATGTTTTTGCTAATTTATTATAAGCTGCTTGAAGTACAGTTCTTTGTCTATTATCTCTATGATAAGCATCATCTGCATATCTTATTCTGCTATAAGCTAGAGCTTCTGCTCCGTTTAAATTTTGTTTACCTGGTCCATCAATTCCTGGTATGTGGCTTACTTCTTTCGGTAGCACATCTATTTCTACACCACCTATAGTATCTATTATTTTTTCAAAAGAATCAAAACTAACAGCTGCATATTTATCAATTTTTATTTTGAAATTTTTATCTATAGTTTGAAGTAAAAGTGCAGGTCCTCCATAAGCATAAGCATGAGTTAATTTTTGCTCTCCATAACCTGGAATATCTACATATGTATCTCTAGCTAATGATGTAATTCTTATATCATTATTTTTATCATCTATAGTAAGTATCATCATAGAATCTGATCTATTTCCTTTTTCAAGGTTGTTACCATCTACTCCAGCTAATAAAATATTAGTTATTCCATTCTTTTCTTCTACTTTTTGGATTTTTTGTTTTATGTCTTTGGCAGTATCTTTATCATACATTGAGTTAAGTTTAAAATAGAAATATCCAAAAACTACAAGCGGTACTACTACTATAAAAACTATTAACCCAATAACTACCTTTTTTAAAGCACTCATATATTCCCTCCATTTTTTATTTTTTACTAACTATATTTTAACACATATAAATATAGCTAGATACTTATTTTAGTTTAATATTATCCCTAAAAAAAGACTGAGTTATTGATAGCCGAAAGTGATGATAATACGTATTAATTAAAATATACATATTACCATTACCAAAAGCATCATCAACCCAGTCTTTTATTTTTTCCATGGCAAGGATTCATTTCTACTTATTTTGCAGTATAACCTGCATCTAAAAGCATCTTAACACACGCTTCACCTTTTCCGTCAGCAACAAGTACTATAGGACCCGTACATCCCATACCACTTTCTGCATATATACCGTTTTTCCATAAAACTTTAACAGCGTCTTCTAAGTCCATTATATCTATACCAGATATTTGATGAGTAACTACCTCTTTTTCTGGTATTTTTACTTCTTCCTCATCATCTTTTTTAACTTCTTTCTTAGTTAACGCAGCTATTATATCATCGTATTTTGCATTTTTAACTGATTTAAATTCTTCCTTAGATACTTTAGTAACGTCACCTTTAACAACATCATAAGCATATCTAAGTGCATTAGCAACAACTGGAGAACCAGATGCTCTTGATAATATTAATATCTTTCTATCGTAATCTTCACCTACACCAGGACCATATCCAAATCCATTAGCTTCATAGTCTCCACCAGTAGTAAATGAAGAGAATACTTTCATAAATATATTTCCGCTTAAAGTATCAGTAACCATAACATCCGGAGCCCCACATAATAAATCATTACCTCTCATTACACAACCACCGTCAGCTCTAACTGATTCAGCAAAACTTATATCGTATCCATTAGCTTGTAAATCTTTTAGTGCCTTTTCAACTTGTCTAGCACCGTCAACATTTAATATACCTACAGTAGGATTTTTTATTCCTATAGATTTAGCAGTAGATATTCCATAAACTGCATTTCTAACCATAGCTTCTATTCTGTGAGTAGCACTAGTACCAGTAGTAGTAGCAAGAATCATTTCTTTACCTCTACCTGGAGTTAAAACTCTACCAACAGTAGATACTCCTATAGGGAAGTTATAATGCATAGTAACACAAGCATCAATGTAACCAGAGTCTAATAACTCTTCCATTTTAGAATGCATTTCACTTTCATCATTAACTTCAACAACATCTAAGTCAGTATCAACCTTAGGCCCTATTAACACTATATCAAATAAATTTGACTTAGCTAAATGAGCACCTTTTACTAAGTTTTCAGTTCCATGTTCACTACCTAAAGTAGTCAAACCAACTCTTACTTTTTTACCGAATTCGCCGCTTTCAATAGCATTAGCTATATCAAGAAAAGTATCAGCAATAATCTTCTTAGGCATAACAATTCCCCTCTCAAAGTGAATTTTTTAAATAAATCTAATTTAATAAAGAAGAAGTATTATTAACTGATAGCATAAATAATTTTTTACCGTAAGGCCTTATCGCTTGTAAGGATTGGCTTTGGTCATATTAACTTTTTTAAAGCCTGCAGTACTTTAAATTTCAAGTCTATATTACCAACCCCACACCTTGCAAGCGATACGCTCTACTTTTTATCTATACTCAGTCAAATTTATTATTCTTCTATTAACATATCTTGAGCTAATTTTCTCATTGATTCTGCTATTATTTTCTTTATTTCCTCTTTAGAAATAGCAGCAGCTTCTTCTTCTACACCTTGGTTTCTTTCTACTATGAAAGAAACACCATCGAATAAGTTAGTCATTCTACCTAAGAATAAACTTCCTTTACCTACTATCATAGCTCTATTTTTATCACCATTAGTTAAATCATCTATACAGAATCCTATATATGGAACTCCTGATGGTATATGACCTTGAGTTGGAGCCCATCCTGGTATTCCTCTTTCACTTACGAAGTTCTTTAATTCTTTTTTCTCTAAGTCTCCACGCTTAACAGCAAGAGCACCTATCATTTTGTAGTTAGCTTCTGGAACATCTCCTGCTCCAGCTGGCTTAGTTATATCTGGATTTTGCATTTCAACTGAGTAAACATCAACATCAGTTATTTTTAAATTAGCTCTATCAAGACCTGTAGTTATTAAAGCAGTCATAACAGCTTGTGGAGAAGATCCTGTTCCAACACTGTGTTTTCCTGTTAAGTCAGTTCTTATTATTGGGTTTATACCATCGTTTTCAGAAACTAATATAGCGAATCCTCCAACAACGTCTTCTAAAACTGGAAGACCTTTTTTAACATGGTCTTTAGCATTCATTCCAAGTTTAGCACTAGCTCCACCTGCAACTACCATAACATTTTTATAAACTCCTGATTTAACAAGTGCAGCAGCATTTATTAAAGCATGAGTAGGTCCAGCACAGAATCCTCTTGTATCAGAACCAGAAGCATTTTGAAGCCCAGCCATTTCAGCTATAGACTTAGCAAAGTTACCTCCACCTCTTTGGTTCATATCTCCACAAGCCTCTTCTGAACATTCTATAACATAATCTATATCTAATGGGTTTATATTATTCTTTCTAATTAATTGTATAGCTGCAACAACTCCTGAAGATTTAACAACTAAGTTTTCAAACATTGTATGAGCATTTAAGTTAACATCAACATCATGAGCTCTTTTTACATATCCAACTAATTCACCATCATGGTATAATCCTTCAGCATGGTGATCAGCTATTAATTCTTTTGCATCATCTATATTATCTCCCTTAACCTTTCCAAAGAATGGAGCTAGTTCTGGGTAATTATTTTCGAAATTAGGTTTTATATTATTAACAAAATCTTCTTTTAATTTAACTAAGTCAAAAGCATCACATATTTGCATCATTAATAAAAATTCGTCTTGAGGCATTATTTCCCCAAGTTTTCCTTGTCTAGTACCTTCCATTTTGTGTTCGCACCAAGGAAGAGCTATTTCTCTTAATTCTTCTGGTCTATTGTTTCCTATGTAAACTTGGTTTGGTATATAGTTTACAACTTCTTCATATCCTCTTATATGGTTTTTTACTTCTTTTAAAAATTCTGAATCTGGATGTGTTTCTCTTTCAACAGCACAAGTAGTACCATTTTGAACTATCATATCTGGTGTGTGAACTAAGATGTAGCTTGCCCCTTTTAAAACTGGAAATGTCATATTATTTACCCCCAATGTATATATGTATTATTTTTTCAACGGACTAAATAATAGCCTCGTTGCTAAAACCTACAATATTAGATTCATTACATTATTAATTTTACTTATAATATCTAAAAAATAGATGGGTAAAAATACCCATCTATTTAATTTTTTATTTACTTATATAAAAAGTTTAAATTAAGCTTTTGCAGATATATCTTTTAAAGTTATATCTTCTTCAAATACTGTTTGACCGTCAACTTCAGTAGTTAAAGCAACTAAAGCTTTTTCAACTAATTTTCTTCTTAAAGCTTTTTCCTCAGCTGGATCTAACTTAGGATTTCCAAGAGGATGAGGTATAGCTATAGCAGGAACTATTCTGTTAGCTCCAACTGTTAAAGATATAGGTACTACTGTACAGATATGAACAACAGGAAGTCCTGCTCTTTCTATCTCTTTTACCATCGTTGCACCGCAACGAGTACAAGTACCTCAAGTAGAAGTTAATATTACTGCATCTACGCCTGCATCTTTTAATTTTTGAGCAAACTCAGCAGCATACTTCTTAGAACTTGCAACAGCAGTTCCGTTACCTGTAGTTGAGTAGAATAACTCATGTAAAGATCCTATAGCTCCTTCAGCTTCTAAGTCTCTTAAAACATCTACTGGTAAAACTCTATCCGCATCTAGGTTACAATAAACTGGGTCGAATCCACCATGAGCAGTTTCATAAGTGTCTTCAGTTAAGTCCATAACACCTGCTATACTGTACTCACCGTACTTAGAAGCAGAAGATGACTCTATTCTATCTGGGTTTCCTTTAGGAACTATACCTCCAGAAGTAACTAAAGCTATCTTTGCATTAGCTAAATCTTTTACAGCTGGGTTTGGATCTACTCTATCAAAGTTAGGCATTGGATATTCAGTTACAAACTCTTCACCTTTTATTTTCTTTAATAACATATCTACAGCTCTCTTAGAACCTCTTTCTTTAGCGAAGTAGTTAACTCTTATTCCTCTTTGTATATAACCTTCTTCAGCTGGAGATCCTATTTCTTCACCTTTAGCTAACTTCTTAGCTAATGCTGCTATTTTTGGAAGAGCCTTTCTCATACCAGCAGCAGAGTCAGCAGTCTCTATTATATAAAGTTCTTTTTTGAACATATCTGCTCCTGGGTTTTCAACATACATTCCTGTTAAAGCTGGTATATTTAACTCGTCTTTTACAAACTTTGTTATTGTTCCTGCAGCAACCCCGTATCTACCTGCATTGAACGCTGGACCAGCTATAAATAATTGTGGATTGAAGCTTTTAACCATTTCTAAAACTTCTTGGCTAGCAGACTCCATATTTTCTCCAAAGTAGCTGTCCCCACAAACTACTGTTCCAACTATCTCGATTTCATCCCCTAATAACTTGTTTAATTGTGCACTTATTGGAGGTAATTTTTCAGCTATATGTGGTTTTGTATCAGCTTTTTCTTCTCCACCAATTCCTGCAAAGAATTGGTTTACATAATGAACTACTCTTATCTTTTCCATCTTATCTCAACCCCTTTTGATTTGATTAGGCATTATATTTACAGAATTGACCTCTTATACTGTTCATTTCTTCTACTATTTCATCAACTTCAAGAACCATTTCCATCATACTTATTTGATCTTCATAAACTGACTCATCAAATAATTCTTTTACTTCTGGTTCAACAACATGATAAACAGCTAATCCTAACTCAACACCAGCAAGTGGTCCAGCGAAAGTTGGATCTCCAGCAGTTACTGTTTCAGCTGCAAGACCTGCAGCTTCGGCTTCAGCAGCACCTAGTAAAACCACAACATTTTCAGCACCGAATTTATCAGTAGCTTCTTTAACTCTGTTTTGGTTTTCTAAGTCCATAGCCCCAGCAGCAGTTCAGACAAAACATTCTGTTGAAGCAAAAACTATCTCAGTATTTTCTACAGTGTTTACACACTCTTCTATAGCAGGTCCCGGAATACCATCACGGTCACCTATTATTATGATTTTCTTATTAGTTAATACGCTCATAATAATTCTCCTTTTCCTTTATATTTTTATTTTATATTCAACTTTAATTTTAAAGTTATTCCTAAATTAATATCCTTTAGCAGTTAAGAATCCAAATCCTGTTTCATTAGTAGCTCCAGTTATAACTTGTATCTCAGCTACTATAGATCCATCTTCTTTTAAAGATCCAGCAGATCCACCAGCTATTACATCAGCAACCTCAACATGTCCTATTACTCTATCCATCTTAGGTAATACAACAACTTGATTAGCGTTTCCTCCTGTTACAACAGCATCTGCTTTAGCATCTGCATCTGCTAATGATTGAGAAGCTCCATCTCTACCAGCATACTCATCAGTAACTATAACAGTTTTTACACCTTGACCTTCAATTTTCTTGCAGTTCATTATAAGGTCAGTATCTGGGTTACCGAAACCTTCTTGAGATACTATAACAGCATCTAGTCCTAATTGCTTACATAATTTAGCAGTCCAGTTAGAAGATCTCTCTTTATCTGCTAAGTATACGTTTTCATTAGTTATAATAACACCTACAAAGTTTATTTCTTTTCCATGTTGAGCATATAAGTCTTCAACTACTGAGTTATTCATGTGTACATAACTTGGGTTTTTGTCACAAGCAGAAACACAGTTACCACTTACTATTGCTCCATCCATTAATTCAGTTGGATATAATAAAGTTGGTACTATTTGCTTAGCGTCAACTCCATATACATATGTATCATGTAATAATCCTTGAGTTTGAAGCATATATACATATCCTACTTTTGGAAGTTCTGGATACTCAGCTATTGACTCAAGTAGTGGCTTAGTTTCATAAGTTACTACTTCATCTGGAGTTAAATCTTTAGCAACTTGTCCTAAGTAAGTAGCAGCTTTAAATCCTATCATTCTAACAGCCTTTTCATGTTCATGTTGCTTTAATCCATCTACTGGTTCAGCTATAACAACTACGTTGTTTAACTTAGAAAATGGAGTATATTCAGCTCCAGGACCAGTCATATCTATTATACCTTCTTGGAAACCAACTATTTTACCAGTTGTAACAACTCCAACATTTTTAAGTGCGTGAGTTCTACCTTCTCCAACAGTGTCTACTTTAGATATAACACCTGGGAATATTCCACCCTTACCTTCAACTTTGACTCTCGGTTCTATAACGTCTTTAACTGGTATTATTCTAACACTTTCTCCTGGACGAACTATATCTAAATCTATTGATTTTATATGCTCATCTCCACCAATTACATTTAACATCTCTTCTTTGTTGATGTATAATACTGAATCTTTAACTTCTGTTACTGCTCCAAATTGTACATCTTTTATAAAGATTTTCCCTAACTCAAGACGCATATTGGCACCCCCTAATTTTTTGAACTTAATTTATTTTAACGGGGAAATATATCCCCCATTAATTTCTTATAAGTACTTCTTTATCATAGCTTCTATATTAGCAACTGTTGCATCATCCTTAGTTACTTCGTCTATTTTAGCCCCATCTTTGTATATAGCTATAGTTGGAAGACCTAAAACCTTCTCTCTTATAGCAACTCTTCTTGCTTTAGTAGTATCAAATTTACAGAATTTTATATTTTCCCCATACATTTCTGCAAATCTTTCTATATCAGGAAGTAATGCTTTACAAGGTTCACAACCTTGACTCCAGAAATCAACTAAAACTAACCCTTCAGCTTCTAAAACTTCTGGATCGAATGTGTTTTTTTCTAATGCTATCATTTCTAAATCCCCCTTATTGGATTTTATATATTTTAATATATTTTTTAAATATATTATTAGCTATTATAATTTTTTAAAGTACCGTCCTAAGTAATGTCTAAGCTTTACCTAAACATCATCCCCCGATAACCTTAGTAAAAGTACCTTAGCAATTAGTAACTTCTTCTTCAAAATTTGCTTCTATATATTTTTCAGCTGTAACAGCAGCTATAGCCCCATCAGCAGTAGCTGTAACAACTTGTCTTAAAGATTTTACTCTACAATCCCCTGCTGCAAATACACCTGGTATATTTGTAAGCATATTATCATCAGTTTTTATGTATCCACGCTCATCCATGTCTACTTTACCTTTGAATAGTTCAGTTTGAGAATCAAATCCTACAAATATGAATATTCCCATTGTTCCATCTTCTTCATCAGCGAAGTATTCATTAGTTTCACCAGTTTGAGTATTTTTAAATACTACAGATTCAACTAATCCATCACCTTTTATTTCTTCTATTACTGTATCTAATAAGAATTCTATCTTATCATTAGCTCTAGCTTTTTCTTCTATAGATTTAGCACATCTAAATCCTTGTCTTCTATGTACTATAGTAACTTTTCTAGCAAATTTAGTTAAGTATAGTGCTTCTTCTATTGCACTGTCTCCTCCACCAACTACGAATACTTCAAAGTCTTCGAAGAAGTCAGCATCACATGTAGCACAGTAAGAAACTCCTTTACCTGTTAACTCTTTTTCTCCAGGGCATCCTAATTTCTTAGGAGTAGCTCCAGTAGCTATTATAACAGCCTTAGCTCTGTACTCACCTTTTTCACCTTTTAATACTTTTATATCACCATCTAATTCAGTATCAACTATAGCATCTCTAACTATTTCAGCTCCAAACTCTTTGCATTGTTCTACCATTCTTGCTATTAAACTTGGTCCAGTAGCATTTTCTATAGAACCTGGGTAGTTAGCAACTTCATGAGTTATAACTATTTGACCACCTGTTTTACCTTTTTCAAGTATTAAAGTCTTCATTTTAGCTCTTGCACCGTAAAGGCCAGCTGCAAGACCTGCAGGTCCACAACCTATTATGACTATGTCATATAAATTTTCCATAACCTACGACCCCCTGTTTTTATTAATATATATACATCAAAGTTTATGCATATTGCATTCTTTGAATTGTATTTCTCATTATATCAAAATCTATTACTCTGAAATCGTCTAAAACTCTTTCAGTCCATAAAGGAGTAGCTTTGTTGTTTTTAAATTTTTGTGCTGTTTCTATTGCATCTTCAATTAAAGTTAATGAATTTGTGTCTAAAGATTTCCCCTTTTTCATTATGACTGTACGATATGGTGTCTCATTGGGTTTTACGCTCCCATAAAGCGGATGTGATAATAGCTCATACCCCTCATGAACTAAATCTCTGCAATGTTTTAGTGTTCCTATATAGTCTTTATCTAACATTAAAACCTCTTCATCTTTAACGTTTTCCTCAACCATAGGATTATTAGTGATTATTAACATAGGTCTACACTCACTTTCAAAGTTTCTTTTGTTAAACTAAAAAACAGGAAACTAAGTCCCCACTTAGTTCCCTGTCAAATTACTTTTCAGAGATCCGTCCAGTTAAAGTCCTTTTACCTGAGAATTTCACTTAAATTTTTTTGGGATAAATTTAAGTTTGTCCCTTCGGTCACCTCTAATATCCCCATATTAGAAGTTGTCTCCCTTAACCTTCAAACGGTTTGATTTTCAGTTTTGTCTAACCCCTTTGTTGCTTTGTATTTCTTAATTACATTATATCTACGTTGGTAAATATATACAACAGTTTTTTAAATATTTTTTTAAGTTTTTTTGTTTTAATTGTCCTTTTTTTGTCAAAGTATTGATATTGCTCAATTCTTTGAAATAGCTATTATCCATGTTTTTTTGTATACAATTTAATTCATCCTTACGACTTATATTTATTCTATATTTTTATAAATATTCCTACTTTTCTAATTTTTATTTTTAATTTAAAATTTGTTTTCTTATACCATATCATAAGTTCTAAATATAGGTCTTTTAATTCTTGAATATTTTTATAAGTTTTTATCATCTATAGATTCAAGATATTCATTTATAGTTCCTATAACACTACTTACACAGCCTTCTTCAAATGGAGATATTAAATTAGCTTCTTTTACTATATCTAAGAAAGATTTAGTTCCACCAATTTTACATATATTTAAATAATCTTGCCAACCTGACTTTCTATCTTCTCTCATCTTTTTCCAGAATTGTAAAGCACATATTTGAGCAAGAGTATAATCTATATAATAGAATGGGTTTTTAAATATATGTCCTTGCTTAAACCACCATCCACCTCTTTCAAGAAGATCATTACCTTCATAGTTTTTGTGTGGTTGATATTTATTTTCTAAATCTCTCCATACAAGCTTTCTTTCTTCTTTGGTCATATTAGGATTTTCATATATTATATGTTGGAATTCATCTACTAAAACTCCATAAGGTATAAACTTAATAGCACTACCTAAATGAGTGAATTTGTATTTATCAGTATCTTCTTTAAAGAATAGTTCCATCCAAGGCCAAGTTATAAATTCCATACTCATAGAATGTATTTCACAACTTTCATATGTTGGGAAATTTATATCAGGTATTTCTATCCATCTAGACATATAAACTTGGAAAGCATGTCCAGCTTCATGAGTTAATACATCTATATCATCTGCTGTTGAGTTGAAATTTGAAAATATAAATGGAGCTTTATAATCTGGTATATAAGTACAATATCCTCCAGCACCTTTACCTTTTTTAGTTTCTAAATCCATTAATTCATGTTCAAGCATATACTTAAAGAACTCATCAGTTTCTTTTGATAACTCAGAATACATTAATCTACCATTATTCATTATAAACTGAGAATCTCCCTTAGGTTTTGCATTTCCACTATTAAACTCAAAGTTTTCATCAAAGTATCTAAGCTGTTGAAGTCCTAATCTTTGTTTTTGTCTATCATATAGCTTAGATGCAACAGGTACTATGTAATCACTTACTTGTTTTCTAAACTTAGCTACCATTTCTGAATTGTAATCAGTTCTTAACATTCTTATATAGCCTAATTGCACAAAATTATCAAAACCTAATTTTTTAGCCATCTTATGTCTTAGCTTAACTAATTTATCAAATATTTCATCAAATCTTTCTTCATTTTCTTCAAAATATCCATAATATGCTTTAGATGCTTTTTCTCTTTCATCTCTAAATTGAGATGTCATATATGGTCCAAGTCCTGAAAGGTTTCTTTCTTCTCCATCAAAAGGAATCTTAGCTGATGCTAAAAGTTTAGTATATTCAGATGCAAGCTTGTTTTCTTCTTGTAACTCACTTATTATTTCTTTTGAAAATGCTTGTAGAGAATAATCTGCTATTGACATAAATTGCTTCCCTAAATCTTTAGTAAGTTCCTCTTTAAACTTAGAGTTTACTATCTGCTTATAAAATAAAGAATTTAATTCTTCATAGTGAGGTCCGTTTTCATCCCAATATTCTTTTTCTTTTTCATAAAATTCATCTGCTGTATTTATACTGTATCTTATAGATACTAAAGTAGCCATACTCTCTATATGGTTTCTTAATTTATTTATTTCATCAATATTTTTCTTTAATTCTTCATAGCTTTTACTATTTTCCATGGCTTTTACTAAATCTTCAAATTGTATTCTTATCCTGCTATAATCAGGTCTTTCATATTTAAATTCACTGAACTTCATTTTATCACTCCTATCTTTAAAATTAATTACATATATTAATAATTATTATCTTATGTAATTTCTAATAAAATAATAGCTTCATTATTGTAAATTTTTTCTATATATCTTTCAATCCCTACTTTACTATAGTAGTAATTCAAAGTCAATTGAGCTATAAACCTTAATTTATGAATATCTCCATTTATAACTATTGATATAATTTTCTATATAATATAAACTGTATTTAGCAAATCAAAATAGTATATTGGGAGGAATTTAATGTATAAACTAATCGCTTTAGACATAGACGGTACTTTGCTTAATAGTGAGAAAAAAGTTACTGATGAAGTATTTAATGCAATACAAAAAGCTAAAGAAAAAGGTGTTAAGGTTGTTTTATCTACAGGAAGACCTCTTCCTGGAGTTCAATCTTTATTAAAAGAATTAAAATTAAATGATGAAGAAAATTATGTGGTTACTTTTAATGGAGGTCTTGTTCAAGAAATTACTTCTCAAGATGTTATTTCTAATATAGAAATGAGCCATGAAGATTTCGATTATATATATAATGAATTAGCTAAAAAACACGATATAAAAATTCATATAAACACTCCAGATTCTTTAGTTATTCCTTATGCTGAAGTCCCTAAGTATAGTGTTCATGAATCTAAACTTAATAATATACCAGTAATCTCTATGGATGAATCTGAAATAAACTCTGATATAACTTTCTGTAAAATTATGCTTGTTGACGAGCCAGAGATTATAGAAGATATAATACCAAAAATTCCAAAAGAGTTTCATGATAAGTATACAATAGTTCGTTCTGCTCCATTTTTCTTAGAATTTTTAAATAAGAAAGTTAATAAAGGTTCAGGTCTTAAAGCTTTATGCGATAAATTAGGTATTAATCCATCAGAAGTTATAGCTGTTGGAGATGAAGAAAATGATAGACATATGATAGATTTTGCAGGACTCGGTGTTGCAATGGGTAATGCTAGAGATAGTATAAAAGAAATTGCAAATCATGTTACTGAGACTAATAATAATCATGGTGTTGCCAAAGTTATAACTGACTTTATATTATAAAGATAAAAGTAATTAAAAAGGACCCTTTAAAGGTCCTTTTTTATACATTTTCTTTATATTCCTCATCTTTGTTCTTTTTAAATAAAAAATTTAAAAATCCTCTTATTCCTTTAAAAACAACTATTATAATAAGTAATATCAAAACTCCAGTTAAAGCTCCAGTAGAATCAATTAAGACATCTTTCATGTTTCCAGATCTTCCTGCTACAGATAATTGTCGCATCTCATCATAATATGCATATGAAATACTTGCTATCATAGCCACTACACTAGATATATATATTCTTTTACTAAGAACATATATAAATAAACTTATAGAAGCTCCTATACAAGCATATATACTAAAATGTGCTAACTTTCTTACTATGTACCCCTTACTACCATATTGTTTAAGTACATTAAATACTTTTTCTTTAATACTTATTAATCTATGATCTTTTAGTGTAACTTCATTTCTTATCTGATCTATGACGCTAACTGCTGTATCTGATTGAACCGTAGATACATCACCTTTTTGGCTAGAAAAATAATACATAGTTCCCATAGTTAAAACTACTAGCATTAAACATAATAGCTTTTTCATTCTATCATCACCTTTCTTTATTAGACTAAGTATACACTATATATTTCTATAGTAGTAGTTAATTTATTGTAATAAAAATGGTACTTAATGTAATATTTCAATAATTACCCACTTTTTCATATATATAATATTTTATTTAATTACTGTTTTTATAATTATGTTTTTCATGGACCTTTCTCTCTATAAAAATTATTGTATTGAAATTTTTGAGAACTTATTAGATTTTGTAGTAGACTTGATATTATAAAACTTATGATACTCCATCTGACGGTCTATTGTATTTTTTCTTTTATTTATAATTAAAGTTTCTTTTGTTATAATTTTATATTTTTCATATAAGAAAAATCTTTTTATACTTGATATAACTTAGCTTCTCACTTATTTTTTATTAGCATCCCATGTAGGTCATGTATCTATAAATCCAGCAAATTTATTACCTATTTATTTTTCTAGCTAAAGTGGCTGTCCAAATTCCAACCATAGTAACCCCCAAAAACATTTCTACTCCAGATAATAATATACTATGTCCTATTGGCGTTACATCTCCATACCCTACTGTAGTAAAAGTTACTATACTAAAATGAAATGCTCTTATAAAATCATTTATCGCTAAAGTAAGTGGCTTATTTTCTAAATATATTTGTGTATATGATATAATTTCATTTTCCAAACTAAGCCCAAATGCCAAGTATAAAATAGTAAATATAAATATTAATTCTAATGAAGTTATAAGAGCATAAGTAGGTCTTTCTCCATAACCACATATTAACCAAAAAGCAATAGATTTAAATTTACTTAGCCCTTTTAAAGTATTTCGTTCTATATTTTTGTATATATAAAAATACTCTCCATAATGATTTAATAAGTTATTTTGCTGAAATTTGTAAGCTATATCTCTAAAAAATTTATAACTATTTTCTTGATTTTTGAAACCTGACTTATCAAAAAAAGTTTCTTCATTAAATCGACTTACTAAACTATCATCAAATTCAAAATAATTAATATTAGATTCAATAAATTTAAAAGATTTAAGATCACAGTCTTTAACCATCATTTTATTTATATTGCACTTTGATATTATACTTTTTTTTAAAATACTATAGTCTGTAGTTAATTTTACAATATTTAAATCTTTAAATATTGCATGTTGCATATTGCAATTAATAAAACTTAATTTATTAAATTTACAATTTATAAAGATATTATTTTCAAAACTGCAATTTTTAAATTCAATACTTTCAAAGTTAATATTTTTAAATTTTATATTATTAAGATTTAAATCTTTTACTACATTTAAATTCTTATCTACGTCAAAAGATATGTAACTTTTAATTGCTTTTAAACTATTTTCTTCTCTTCTAGATTTATTTACTAATTGTTTATCAATATGAACATTAATATTTTTTCTTAATTTGTTAAAATCAATAGATTTCATAATCTTCTCCAAATAAATATTTTTTTAATTAATTTTATTTTGCTAATGTATTAATTATTCAGTTTTAATATTAAATATTCCTTTGAAATAAATTAATTCAAATAAGTTTTTATCATAATCTCCTAATTTTATTAATATACTTGTACAAATAACCATATTAATATTGGAGGATATATTTATGAATACTAAGATAAAAAATTTAGAAGAAAAACTACCGAAAAAATGTTGTTCATATTGCAAGCATCTTTCTCTAGAAGGTCCTAATAAAGATTTCACATATAATATAAAATGTATAATTTCAAATGATACACCTTTAAACGCAGACTTGTGTGAAAATTTTGATCCTGAAAATACAAATCTTAATACTTCAGATTTAGATGCTATTTATATTAAATTTTTAGAGTCTAATCTTAGAGCTGATTATGATTCTTACTTAAAATCTTTACATTGGCAAATTTTCAAAGAAAAAGCTTTAGTATATCATAATAATCAGTGTTCAAAATGTGGATGTAGTGAAAATTTAAATGTTTATCATATAAATAAATATCTTGGAAGAGAAACATATAATGATGTTAATATACTTTGTGAAAATTGTTTAAATAATTAATTTTTATATATTGCTAATATTTTTTTAAAATAATCAAATAATAAATTCATAGTCATTAATGACTATGAATTTATTATTTTGGAGGTATTTAATATGTCAAATCCTATAACTTGTTCAGCTACAACTTGTACTTATAACAATAGTGGAGGATGTTATGCATCTGGAATAAAAGTTGATGGAAGTAAGGCTGATACTACTAGTGAAACAATTTGTGCAACTTACCAAGATAGAGAATCTAGTTCATTTACTAATAGTGAACAATCATCTAGTATTGCACAAACAAGTTCTATATCATGTGCAGCTACTAATTGTAAACATAATCATAGTGGTGCTTGTAAAGCTGAAGCTATTCATATAAACATGAATGATGCTTCTTGTGAAACTTTTGTAAGCAAATAGAAACTTATACATCTACAAAAAAGGTATCTTAAAATCATACTATCAGATATTATTTTCCTATCTGTTAATATATTTAAGATACCTTTTTAAAATTAATTTACACTATAACTTTCTAATAATTCTTTTTCTTCATATTGTCTGTAATTTTCTTCCCCTCTTAATATTCTAAGAGCTCCATAAGCAAGTGCCTCTAACTCATTTTCTCCTGCAAGTATATTTACAGGAGCTATAAATTTAATTTTATTAGATAACTCTTTAGTCAACTTTTTAGAATAAGCTATTCCACCTGTCAAAATTATAGCATCTACATTTCCTTCTAAAACTGTAGCTAATTCTCCTATTCCTTTAGCAATTTGATAAATAAGCGCACTATATATTAATTTTGCTTTTTCATCATTATTTTCAATCATATTTTCTACTTTTCTAATATCTACAGTATTTAAGTGGCCTACTATACCACCTTTTCCCCTAATTTTTCTTAGCATTTCTTTATGTGTATATTTTTCGCTATAACACATATCAACAACTTTTTTTACAGGTATTTTACCACTTCTTTCAGGAGAAAATGGCCCTTCATCATCAGAAACTACATCTACCATTTTACCTTTTTCATGTGCAGCAATTGTTATTCCTCCACCTAAATGTGCAACTATTAAATTCATATCTTTGTAATCTTTTTTATTATTTTTTGCAAATTTAATAGCCATAGCTCGTGAATTAAGTGCATGACTTAAACATGTTCTTTCTATCTCTGGAAATCCTAATACTCTAGCGACATCAGTTAATTCATCAACTGAAACACTATCATATATATATGCATTTATATTTAATTCTTTTGAAATTTCATAAGCTATAAGTGCTCCTAAGTTAGATGCATGTTCAACAATAGCTCTATTTTTTAATCTATCTACCATAACTTCATTAATTAAATAAGCCCCTGATTTAACTGGAGGCAATATTCCCCCTCTACCTACTATGGCATCTAAATCGCATATATTGAAATCATTTTCCCAGAGAACATTTAAAACTTTTTCTTTTCTCATTTCAAATTGATCGGTTATATTTTTATAACTTTCTAATTCATTTGCACTATGATTTATACTTTTTGAAAAAACTAATCCCTCATCTTCATATACTGCAATTTTAGTAGATGTTGAGCCTGGATTTATTGCTAATATTTTATACCCCATAAACTACTCCCCTTTTACTAAATTCATTCCCACCTCAAATGCTTTTATATTTATGTCTATAAACTCCTTTTTTACATTATCACTTATAATTTTGTTCCAGTCAATATTTTCAAGATTCATAGACTTAACTAAACTTCCAAGCAATATTATATTCATAGTTTTAGGATTGCCTAGCTTTATTGCATCATTTGATGCATCTACTAATCTTGCACCAACTCTTTTTAATTCTTCATTTATTTCATCTTCCAAATAATTAGCTTTTCCTGTAATTATTGGCATAGAATTTATTTTATAATCGTTAACTATTACTTTTCCACCTGGTTTAAGATACTTTAACCATCTTAAAGCTTCCATTTTTTCAAACGAAACTAATATATCAGCTCCTCCAATTTCTATAACAGGAGAGTAAACTTTATCTCCATATCTAACTTGTGAAGATACTGAACCACCTCTTTGACTCATACCATGTATTTCACTCATTTTAACATCATATCCAGCTTCCATAAGTCCTATTGTTAAAAGCTTGCTAGCAAGTATAGTTCCTTGCCCTCCAACTCCAACTAAAAGTATACTATTTGTCATTTTATTTATCCCCCTTATATATAGCTTGCTTGGGACATATTTGTGAACAAACTTCACAACCTACACAACTAGTTTTATCTATAACAGCTTTTTTAATTTCTTTATCAAAAGATATAGATGGACATCCCGATTTTATGCACAACTTACATCCTATACATAACTTTTTATCTACGTCACATTTTTCTTTGAACACTCCTTCAAATTCTTTTTTATCTTTTGTAGATAATTTTTTAAGTACACAAGGCCATCTAGTTATAATAACTGAAGGTTCATTAAGTTTTAATGCCCAATCTAAAGTTTTATTAACTTGTTCTAAATTATTTGGATCTATAGTTTTAACATTTTTTATTCCACAAGCTAAAACTAATTTTTCTATATCAATTTCTTCAACTTCTTTGCCCTGTAAAGTATATCCTGTTCCTGGATTTTGTTGATGTCCTGTCATTCCAGTTATTCTATTATCTAATATTACAGATATAGTATTACTCTTATTATAAGCTATGTCTATAAGTGAATTTATACCTGTATGAAAAAATGTTGAATCTCCCAAAACTCCAACAACTCTCATATTATTATTTTCCTTCATGTTAAATACTTGTTGTGCTCCATGTCCTACGCTTAAGCTAGCTCCCATACATACTATAGAATCTAACGCATTATAAGGAGGTGCAAACCCTAATGAATAACACCCTATATCCCCTGATATCATTACATTTTTTCTTTTACCTATCTCATAGAAAAATCCTCTATGAGGACATCCTGAACATAGTGTTGGTGGTCTTCCTACAACTAAATCTTCATTGTATTTTATAATTTCTTTATTTTCATTTAAAATAGCTTTTCTTATTAAACCTGGAGTAATTTCTCCTGTATATGGAAATATATCTTTTCCTATTACATCTATTCCCATTGCTTTTACTTGATCTTCTATGAATTTATCATTTTCTTCTATGACATAAATCTTTTTTACCTTATTAGCAAATTCTTTTATTTTTTTATCTGGCATAGGATTTGTAAATCCAAGTTTCAAATAAGATGCATTATCTTTAAATACTTCTTTTGCATATGTATAACAGACACCGCTTGATATTATACCAATTTCATTATTATTTATTTCCATAAAATTAAGTTCTGTAGTATTTGAATATTCTTTTAATTTATCTAATCTTTTTTCTACTTCTATTCTTAAATTTCTTGCATGTGCAGGAACTGTAACTCTTTTTTTCACATCTTTCACATAATCTTTAATTTTTACTTCTTCCCTATCAACACAATTAACTATCCCTTTAGAATGACATAACCTAGTGGTTACTCTATATAATATCGGTGTGTCATACTTTTCACTAACATTATAAGCCTCTTTTATCATATCCTTAGCTTCTTGACTAGTTGATGGCTCAAATAATCCTATTTTAGCAAATTTAGCATAATTTCTATTATCTTGTTCATTCTGAGATGAGTGCATTCCTGGTTCATCTGCTGAAATTAGTATCATACCTCCATTAACCCCTGTATATGCAAATGTAAATAATGGATCTGCTGCTACATTTACTCCAACATGCTTCATGCAAGCAAGTGTTCTAGCTCCTGCTATAGAACCACCTATGCTAGCTTCTAGTGCTACCTTTTCGTTAGGAGCCCATTCAGCTAGTATACTATCTTTATACATAGCTATATTTTCTAATATTTCAGTACTTGGAGTTCCTGGATATGCAGATGCATATTTAACTCCTGCTTCATAAGCTCCTCTAGCTATAGCCTCATTCCCAGTCATTAATAATTTCATATTCATCCCCCTATATGTAATTTATTAAATCTATTTAAATTTTTAATTTAAGTTTTATATAAATTAATTCTTTTTACTTACAAAATCTATTGCTTCTTTTATTATTTTAGGTGCTTTTTCACATTTCTCTTTACTTACAGCACATATTGCAAATCTTATTCCCATTTTAAGCGGAATAGTATAAAGTTTACTTTCTATAGCTTTTTCACATACTTTCATGGAATTTTCACATGGTATACTTATAAAAAATCCATCCCTGTATGGAAGTATATCAAGATTTATCTCTTTAGCTTTGTCTACAAATACTTTAGCTCTTTCTTTTAATAAATTTTTATATTTATTTTTTTCATCTTCATATTTTTTTAACTTTTCTTTATCATTTATTATAGATGTTAAAAGTTCCATAGCCCCTCGATTGCAATTTGACCAATTTGCTCTTGCTGAATGCGAACAAGAATAATAAAATTCATCAGCTATTTCTTCATCTGATGACACACAAATACAAGCTCCACTTCTCATACCATAAGCAGTATAACCTTTTGACATGCTAAACCCTATAATTATTAATATATTTTCTGGTAAATCTGAGAATTTTTCAAAAAACTTCCTTGTATCTTTACCATCTTCTCCTGAAAAATCTATATACGCTATATCTATAAATAGTATTATTTTCTTTTTATCTTCTAATGCTACTTTTTTGCAAAGGTCTAATATTTTGTCCCATTCTTCATCATCTATTGTATATCCTGTAGGATTATGTGCTGGTGTATTAAATATAGTAAAAACTCTTTCTTGATTATATGATATGTTTAAGAATTGATCTTTAAATGAATCAAAATTAAAATTTCCTTTTTCATTGAATAAATCATAATTTATAAGCTCTCTATTTATTTCTTCTGAAATAATCTTATATGGTCCCCAATGCCAATTAGGTACTAATATTTTTTCATTTTCATTTGTATAATTAAATATTGCCAATTTTATTGAACCTGTTCCACCTGGAGAAGCTACTACTTTTATATGTCCTTTGGGCATATGATTTTTAAAACATGCTTTTTTTACAGCTTCAATATAATCCTTTTGTCCAGCTATCTGTGCATATGATGCAATTAAAGTATTATCTAAATTTTTATATTCATCATATACAGATTCTAATGCTACAAGTTTTCCTTCATCATCTATAAGTACTCCTATAGTAGAATTTATTACATTTTCTTTTCCAAATATATTTTCATCAACTTGTGCTCTTTCTGATAAATTAAATATTATATCTTCTTCTTTAGTCCAAATAGCATGTTTGGCTACCATTGACTTATTCATTTAATCCCTCCTAAATATGTGTATACTTATACATATTAATATTTTTAGGAATTAATGATAAAAAATAAGGTATCCATAATTATGGATACCTTATTTTTTATCATTAATTAGATTTTACTTTATCTAATTCTTCTATTAATTTATCATTAAGTACTTTTATATGCGTACCTTTCATACCTAATGATCTTGATTCTATAACTCCAGCACTTTCGAATTTTCTTAATGCATTTACTATTACAGATCTTGTTATACCTACTCTGTCAGCTATTTTACTAGCAACAAGTAAGCCTTCTTTTCCATTTAGTTCTTCAAATATATGTTCTACAGCTTCTAATTCAGAGTAAGATAATGTCCCTATGGCCATTTTAACTACAGCTGTTTTTCTCATTTCTTCTTCTAATTGTTCTCCCATAGATCTTAATATTTCAAGACCTATAACTGTAGCACTGTATTCCCCTATTACTAAGTCATCATCTGTAAACTTTTCATCATATCTAGAAAGTATTAATGTCCCTAATCTTTGTCCACTAGATAATATAGGAACTATAGTTAGGTATTTATCCTTTCTTTCTGATTCATAAGGGAATAGTTCAATCATTTCATCCCCAGTTAAGTTTTCTTTTGTTTCAGCTACTTTTAATAAGCTCTTTGTATATGGTTCTGGAAACATTTTCTTATGTGTTTCTTGATCTTCTATAACTGAGCTGTCTTTTTCAACATTAAGATATACTCCTAATATTTTCCCTTTAGTACTTACTACATACGCATTAGAGTTTAAAACTTCACCTAATGCTTCAGCTAATAAACTAAAAGATACACTACTACCACCACTAGTTTGTAATGTTTTATTTATTTTTCTTGTTTTCTCTAGCATTTGACTCGCCATCTATTAATCATCTCCTCATGAAGTTTGGCTACTTTTATAACCCTTAATACATTTATATTGCATAACGTTCTTGCTTTAGCAATTGTCATCTTATCATAATTTAAAATCTTTTTCAATACCATTAATTGCTTTTCAGCACATTATTTGCTATTTTCACTGCTTTTATCATTATTTTCTAAATTTTTAACTTTTTTGCATTCTTTATTAGAACAAATTACTTTTGTCTCTGATTTAGTTACTTTCTCTATTAAATATGAATTACATTCACTGCATAGCTCCCCAGTTGGTTTGTTCCATGATATAAAATCACATTCAGGATAATTAGAACATCCATAAAAAGCCTTACCTTTTTTAGATTTTCTAAGTATTATATCTCCTTTATTGCATTTTGGACACTTTACTCCAACTTTATTAACAAGTGGTTTAGTTGTTTTGCACTCAGGGTAGTTTTTACAAGCTATAAATTTACCAAATCTACCATATTTTATAACCATATTGGATCCACAAGTTTCACAGATTTCATCAGTTTCTTCATCCATATTTATTTTTTCAATATTTTTAATTGCTACTTCTATTGCTTCTTTTAAAGGTGCATATACATCGGCTACAACTTCTTTCCAATATATATTTCCTTCTTCAACATCATCTAGCATGTTTTCCATATCTGCAGTAAAGTCTACATCAACAAACTTTTGGAAATTTTCTTCTAATATATTAGTAACTATTTTTCCTAATTCAGTTGGACACAAGCTTGCTCCATTTTTTTCAACATATTCTCTATTAAGTATAGTAGCTATAGTCGGAGCATATGTAGATGGTCTTCCTATTCCCAATTCTTCTAGAGTTTTTACTAAACTAGCTTCTGTATATCTTGCTGGCGGTTGAGTGAAGTGTTGATTAGGTACTACATTTTCAGTAATTAATTTATCTTCTTCACATACTAAAGGAAGTAATTTATCTTCTCTATCTGTAAAATTATATACCTTAGTATATCCATCAAATTTTAATTTTGACCCTGTTGCTTTAAATACAATATTATCAACTTTACAAGTTAAATTTAAAGTGTCAAATACTGAATCTTCCATTTGACTTGCTACAAACCTTCTCCAAATTAAATCATATAGTTTATATTGATCTCTACTTAAAGATGATCTTATTTTGTTTGGAGTTCTATCTACAGATGTTGGTCTTATAGCCTCATGTGCATCTTGAACTTTTTTAGATTCAGCTTTTACTTTTTTCTTATCTTCAAATTTATAGTATTTATCACTAAATTCTTCAATTATAAATTCTTTTGCTTTTTCCTTAGCTTCTTCTGAAATTCTTTTTGAATCTGTTCTTATATATGAAATTAAACCAACAGTTCCTTCACCTTCGATATCTATACCTTCATATAACTCTTGTGCAATCATCATAGTTTTTTTAGTTGTAAACCCAAGTTTATTTGCCGCTTCTTGTTGAAGCATACTTGTTGTAAATGGTTTTGGAGCTGATTTTCTTCTTGATTTAGATTCAATATTTTTTACAATTAAATCTTTATCTTTTATTCTCTCTAATATATTGTTTACTTGTTCCTTATTTTCAAGTTCTACTTTTTTATCATCTTCACCATAGAATTTTAAGCTTAAACTTTCTCCTTCTTTTGTTTTAGCTTCTAATTCTATAGTCCAATATTCCTTAGGTATAAACTCTTCTATTTCTTTTTCTCTATCGCATATTAGTTTTGTAGTAACAGATTGTACTCTACCTGCACTAAGACCTTTTCTTACCTTTTGCCAAAGTATAGGACTTATTTGGTATCCTAATAATCTATCTAAAACACGTCTTGCCTGTTGTGCATCTACTAAATCTAAGTCAATATTTCTAGGATCTTTTATCGCTTTTTTTATAGCATCTTTAGTTATTTCATGAAATTCTATTCTACAATTTTCTGTATCATCTAGATCTAATATATGAGCTAGATGCCAAGATATAGCTTCACCTTCTCTATCGGGGTCGGTTGCTAAAAAGACTTTCTTTGATTTTTTTGCCTCTTTTTTTAATTCCTTTATTACATCCCCTTTACCTCTTATGTTTATATATTGAGGTTCGAAATTATTATCTATATCTACTCCTAATTTGCTTTTAGGTAAATCCCTTACATGACCTACTGATGCTTTTACTGTATAATGACTCTTTCCTAAAAATTTTTCTATGGTTTTAGCTTTTGCAGGCGACTCAACGATGACTAAGCTTTTTGCCATATAACCACACCCCCACAATTTTTTAATTCTATTTTACACTATATATCTTATTTCGCATTTCTACAACCATTCCTTCTATTTCAAGAATATTTAAAATGCAATTTATATCTTGTATATTCATATTAGTATAATCACAAATTCTATCTATATGCAAGCTTCCTTTCATTTTTATAATATCAAAAATGCTTTTTTGAACACCCTTTAATGGCTTATTATCACTGTTATTGGGTATTTTATTAAAATTATTTAAATTATATTCATTTATTATATCTTCTATATCATCAACAAGTTTTGCTCCTTCTTTTATTATTTTATGGCAACCCTTGCTCATATCTGAATTAATATTACCTGGTATAGCAAAAACGTTTTTACCTTGCTCAAGTGCAAAGTCAACAGTTATTAATGCTCCACTCTTTTTAGCAGCCTCAACTACTATAACTCCTTCACTTATCCCACTTATTATTCTATTTCTAGCAGGATAATTTCCTACAGATACAGGATGTTCTACATTATATTCTGATATTAAAAGTCCTCCATCTTCTAGGATTTTTTCAGATAAATTTATATTGCTTTTAGGAAGAGGATTTTCAACTCCCGAACCTAATACTGCTATAGTTTTTGATTTTCCTTTTATACACCCTTTATGTGAATGTTCATCTATTCCTATAGCCATACCACTAATTATATTTATACCATAATTAGATAGTTTTTCACTCATATTTTGAGCACACCATATTCCATATGGTGTAGGTTTTCTTGATCCGACCATAGCTAAGGATAAATTATTTAATTGACTTACATCTCCTTTGTAAAAAAGTATACTTGGACAATTATAAATATGCTTTAATTTAGAAGGATATATACTTTCATTTTTACTCATATAGTTTACATTGTACTTTTGTAATTTCTCTTTTATAGAATCTATATAAGTACGACTTTTATATTTTACTATATTCTGCTTAATATTTAAATTTATATTTTCTAATTTTAATATATCTTTATCTGAAAAATCTATAAGTTCTTCAATATTTGATACACTTTCTTCTATCTTTTCTATAGTTTTATTTCCTATTCCACCTATAGATAACAACCATAAATATATGTCTTTTTTATCCATTATTCACCTCTAAATTAAAACTATTTTATTCTGCCATGAAATAGTTGTAGTAAGCTTTTCTAAAAGAAAAAGCTTCTAGTATATGACTTTGTTCTATAAATTCCTTTTCGTCTAGATCAGCTATAGTTCTAGCCATTTTAATTAATTTTATGTAACTTCTATTTCCTAAATTATATTTATTAAATATAGTTTTTAAAATATCACTTGCCTCATTAGTCAATACACAATATAAATCAATTTTAGAAGATTTTATTTCATTATTAAATTCTATATTTTCATATTTAAATCTATGCTTTTGTATATTTCTCGCTTTATCTACTCTCTTTTTTATATCTATTGATTTTTCTTCAATTTTATTACTATTAAACTCATCATAAGGTATTGAATTTACTTCTATAAACATATCAAACCGATCTAATAAAGGTCCTGACATTTTATTTAAATATCTATTGACCTCATAAGATCTACACTTACATTCTTTATCTGACATATAAAACCCACAAGGACATGGATTCATCGCTCCTATAAACATAGTATTACATGGATATCTTAAGTTCATCTTTACTCTAGATACATTTATATACTTATCTTCTATAGGTTGTCTTAATGTTTCTAATATCTTTTTATCAAATTCTGCTATCTCATCTAAAAACAATATACCTTTATGTGCAAGTACAACTTCTCCAGGTTTTGCATCAATTCCACCACCAATTATAGATTGCTTAGTTGCAGTATGATGTGGAGATCTAAAAGGTCGGGATTTTACTATTCCTTCATTGTCTTTTATAAGTCCTGCAGCGCTATATATTTTGCTCACTTCTAAAATTTCTTCTTCATTAATTTCAGGCAATATAGTTCTTATTCTCTTTGCTATCATGGTTTTTCCTGAACCTGGAGGACCTATCATTAAAAAATTGTGATTTCCTGCTGCTGCTATCTCTGCACCTCTTTTTACAAAGTAATTGCCTTTTATATCTGAAAAATCCTCATCATATTCTTCTTTATTGTGAATAATTTCTCTTTTACTTGAAAGTATGTCTATTTCCTTATTTATAAAGCTTATACATTCACTTAGGTTATTTATAGGTATTATATCTATACCTTTTATAAATAAAGCTTCTCTTTCATTTTCTTTAGGCAAAAATATTCTTTTTATACCCTTATTTTTGGCATTTATAACTAAAGATAAAACGCCTTTTACTTTTCTTAGTTTACCATCTAGTGATAGTTCACCTATAAATACACTTTCATCCATATATTTATCATCTTCTTTTATAAGACTTCTCAGTATTCCTATGGATATAGGTAAATCAAAATATGCACCTTCTTTTTTCATATCAGCTGGCGATAAATTTACTACTATTCGTGAGTTTGGAAACTTATATCCACTATTTAATATAGCAGATTTAACTCTTTCTCTGGATTCCTTTATTGATGTACCTGCTAACCCAACTATATTAAAACTGGGTATCCCATTTGTTATATCAACCTCTACTTTTACTATTATTCCTTCAATACCTAATAATGTACTAGACTTTATGATACTTAACATTTATTTACCTCTTTTTTTAATTATTTCTAAAAAGCATTTTCGATATGGTTTATTTTATTATCTTTTAAATAAACTTCTATAACATCAAATCTTACTGGCATTTCTTCTAATTTATGTTTTAATATATAGTATTTTGCTACATTTATTATCTTTGTTTTCTTTTTATAATTTACAGATTCTGATGGATATCCATACTTTATATTACTTCTAGACTTCACTTCTACAAATAATATTTCATCATTTAGTTTTGCTATTATATCTATTTCTCCAGATTTTATTTTAAATTTATTTTCTATTATGTAAGCACCTTTAGATTGTAAGTATCTAGTTGCTAAACTTTCACCTAAATCTCCTTTTTGTATATTATTCATAAAACTTTCCTCATTATAATTTTTTCTTAAGTATTGGCATTAGTTTTTATTTGTATACAAGTTTTTAAATGTAATTTTTTTAAATCTAGCAAAATTAAATAAGAAATAACAAAGGATAATGTGAATTTTCACATTATCCTTTGTTATTTCTTACTTTATAATATCTTTTTATGGTCTTTTAAATATAACTTTCTTATCTATATCTTTTACACTTTGACATCCTGTTAAAATCATAGTAGATTCTAATTCGTTTATAAGCTTTTTAACATACATATCTACACCTTCACTAAATCCTCCAAATGAAGCTGTTACAAATGGTCTCCCTATTAAAACCCCATCCGCTCCAAGGCCTAGCATTTTAACCACATCTACTCCTGTTCTAACGCCACCATCTGAAAGTATTATAACTTTTCCTTTAACAGCACTTGCTATATCTTCTAATACATCACAAACTCCTGGAGTGTGATCTAATACTCTCCCTCCATGATTTGATACTACTATAGCATCTACTCCAGCTTCTACTGCCATTAAAGCATCTTCTTTAGTCATTATACCTTTTAATATGAAAGGCAAGTTTGTAGATGCCTTTAAATCCTTTATATCATCAATTGATTTAGGTTCAACTGTCTTTCCATGCATAGATAATGTTACCAATCCACAAGCATCTATATCTACACCTACAGCAAATGCTCCAGCTTCTTCAGCTAATTTTATTTTTCTTTTTATATCTGCGTTTTCCCATGGTTTTATAAATACAATCCCATTACCATCGAATTCTTTTAAAACTCTTAAATTTTCTATTAAAAATTCATCTACTGCAGTATCTCCTACCATAGGATATATTTCATTTTTTACACATCCATCTACAACACTTTTTATATACTCTCTTTCAGTCAATTTTCCACCCATATTTAAAGTAGTTCCAGTTATAGGAGCTGCAAATATAGGAGCTTTCATTTTCTTTCCAAACATCTCTAAAGTTGTATCAGGATTTTTTACATTATGTATTACTCTCATATTTAGTTTAACTGCATCTAAACTTTTATAGTTTTCTATAAATGCACTTCCACTTCCTTTACCACCCATTCCAGGAACTTCACCTGCACAAACTACTCCATTACAAATTTTACATACTCTACAACTTCCATTTAAATTTTCCCTTGCATGTTTTAACATATCATTGTATTGCATCTAAATCTCTCCCTTCAATTTAATTAACAACCTAATTATACCACTTCAATTTATTTTTATAATATGTTCTTTAAAAAACTCTTTCTATGTATAGGAGTTATCCCATGTTCTCTAATAGCTTTGTAATGTTGATCTGTTCCATATCCTTTATGAGAAGCAAATCCATACTCAGGATACATTTTATCATATTCATACATTAAACTATCTCTCGTAACTTTTGCTAATATACTAGCTGCTGCTATAGATATAGACTTTGAGTCTCCTTTTATTATAGATTTTTGATCTATATTAACATCAGGCACATGTGCTGCATCAACTAATAAATAATCTGGTGTTTTCTTTAAGCAATTAATAGCTTTTTTCATAGCCATATAAGTTGCATTTAATATATTATATTCATCTATTTCATCCTTTTGAACAATTCCTATACCATAATCTAGGGCTTGTTCTTTTATTATGTCAAATAGCTCATCTCTTTTAGCTTCACTTAACTTTTTAGAATCATTTATGCCTTCAATTTTAGTTCCGGGTTTAAAAACTACTACAGCCGCAACTACAGGTCCAGCTAAGGGTCCTCTTCCAGCTTCATCTATACCTCCTATATATGTATACCCTTTTTGATAACCTTCATTTTCAAAGGCGTTTATCATTTCTAATCTTTCATTTTCAGCTCTGATTTTATCAAGTTTTTTAGCTAACTTAATAGCTATATTTTTAACTGATTTTCTTTCATCATTTTTTAAAATATCTATGTATTTTAAATATTCATCTGGTTTAATAGATTCTATAATTGCATTTATTTCCTTAACACTTTTATCTTTCATTTTAATATCTCCTTTAATTTTATGTTATCCTTATATTTTATCAAAAAATTAAAGTGCTTAACATAAATTTAAGCACTTTAATTAAAATCAATCTAATTACATCCACTATATCCACATTTTAAGCAAATACTGCATCCTCCTGTATTTGCCATTTGTTCATTTCCACATTCTGGACATATAAATTTTTCATTTTCTTCTTTTGTTATTGACAACTCATTTTTAGGAGTATCCTCTTTCTCTTTTTTAGGTTTTTCATTTATAAGTACACCACTTCTTTTACAACCATCTCTAAATATTGTTATACCTTTAAGTTTAGCTTTCCATGCACTCATATAAATCTCATATACATCTTCAACAGTAGCTTCATGTTGTAAATTAATTGTAGAAGAAATTGATGCATCTATATATTGCTGCCAAGCTTGTTGCATTTTTATTCTATCATTAAAATTCAAATTCATTGCTGTTACAAATATATCTGGTAAATCTTTTTCATCTGTTACATTTTTTAAATCCATATATTCTTTTACTATTGGAGTATAAATTTTGTAATATACATCTTCATCATGTAAACTTTCAGTTTTTCTTATATAAGATAAATTAAATATAGGCTCAATACCTCCACTTATTCCCAACATTGTAGATATAGAGCCCGTAGGTGGTATTGTAAGTAATTGAGAATTTCTAAGTCCATATAACTTAACTAATTCTTTTATATCTTCATCTATATTTCTTCTAAAAAATTCTGATTTAAATATACATTCTTCTTTATATTCTTTAAATGGACCATGTTCTTTTGCAAGAAGTGCCGATTGTTTAACTGCTTCATTTAACATTGTTTTTGCAATTAAACTACATAAGTTTATAGATTTTTCTGATCCATATCTTATATTCATCTTAATAAGCATATCTCCTATACCCATAACCCCTAATCCTATTTGTCTGTATTTAGAAACACTTATTTTTTGCTCATCTAAAGGATGTAAGTTTAAACCTTCATCTAACACTTCATTTAAAGCTATAACAGCTTCTCTAACACATGCTTTAAACTTATTAATATCAAAAGTAGCACCTTCATAAAAAGGTTGTATAACAAACTCTGATAAGTTTATAGAGCCAAGTAAACAACTCCCTCCACTTGGAAGTGGTTCTTCTGCACATGGATTAACTCCAGCAAAAGAAAAAGTATTATCTTCACTCATAAGATGATATTTTTTTATATTGTCCCAAAATAATATGCCAGGCTCTGCGTAGTCCCAATTATTTTTACATAACTTCATAAATAACTTTCTTGCATCTACTTCTTTTATTATACGTTCCTTATTTGTATCAACTGCAAATTCACATTTGTATTTTTCATTATTTTCAACAGCTTTCATAAATTCATCATTTATTCTTACAGATATATTTGCTTTAGTTATTTTATTTAAATCAGTTTTTATATCTATAAAATCTTCTATGTCAGGATGCTTAACTTCCATAGATATCATAAGTGCACCTCTTCTACCCCTTTGGCCTATTAATCCTGTAGTCATACTATACAACTCCATAAAAGAAACTGACCCAGTTGTATGTTTAGCAGAATTATTAACTTTAGCTCCTTTAGGTCTTAACTTTGAAATATCAATTCCTACTCCACCTCCATAACTAAAAGTTCTAGCAAGTTTTTTTGCTGTATCAAATATATCTTCTAAGTTATCTTTTGGTGGCTCTAGTACATAGCAATTTGAATATGTAACTTTTAAATTATCTTTATATAAACCCCTATTTGCTAAAATCCTACCTGCAAATAAAAATTTCTTCTGTCTTATCAATTTTGCAATTCTAGTATTTTTAGCAGATATTCTATTTATCCAATCATCAAACTTTTCATCGTTATATCTATATTTATTTTTCCATATAGATTTTTGAAGTTCATCCATATCCCAAGGTTTCTTTCTTATATTAGCTCTTTTTTCCCTATAAAGAATATAATGTTTAGCTACATCTTTTCTATTTGATTCCATAAGCAATACTTCTACTAAGTCTTGTATTTCTTCTACAGTAAATGATTTACGTCTATTTTTAAAAATTTCTTCTACTTTATTAGATATATCTATTCCTAATTTTTCATCTATCCCTTTTTCACTATTTATAGTAGATTTGTAAATGGCATCTGCTATTTTAGTTTTACTAAATTTTTCAATACTTCCATCTCGTTTTATAATTTTTTTCATATTAAACCTCCAAGTTATACCCTTTTTACACTATTTATATAGATACACTTTTTGAGTATGATGTTAAACACAATAAATTTTTAAAGTTTAATTAATCATTCAATATAAATAAAAAAAGTCGCTGATATTTATATCAACGACTTTATATTTCCTTATATTAACTTACTTTATTCGCAATTTGCATCTATACTTACACATTCACTTGGCTTTATAAAACTTCCTAAAATTCCTCCTACTATTGCAGGTACTATCCAATTAAATCCTATAGGCGCAAATGGAAGTGAAGATAAATATGGTATATTTATAGGTAAACCATATGTTTTAGCTAATGAGTTTACTACTCCTAAAATACTAACTATTAAAGTCACATAAGCTGCACCTTTAAATATATTATCATTTTTTATTTTATCTGAGAATAAAGTCATAACTACTAATAATATAGTTACAGGATAAACTATATCTAATATAGGTGCTGATACTTTTATTATAGTTCCAACTCCAAAGTTTGATACAATTGCACTAAATACACAAACTACTGTAACTACTACTTCATACTTTAACTTATTCTTAGTAAGCTTAGTAAAATATTGTCCTGTTGCTGAAGTTAATCCTATAGCAGTTGTTAAACATGCTAATGCTACTATGATACCTAATATAACTTTTCCAGGATATCCAAGTAATTGTTCTGTTATTCCAACTATTAATGATGTTTGAGATATAGTACTTATATCTTGACCCACATAACCTTTAGATATTGTAGCACCTAAGAATGTAAGTCCACCATATACAAAACATAAAGCTATTCCAGCTACTATACCAGCTTTTAATGTTAAGCTAACTTTTTCTGAATTTGATTCATATCCTTTATTATGAAGAGATGCAATTACTATAGTTGAAAGTGCAACTGCTCCTAATGCATCCATAGTTTGATATCCTTGTGAAACTCCATTTGAAAATACATTCTGAACCATAGTTTCTGGATTTATTTCTCCTAACGGAGTAACTATACCTTTTATTATTAAAACTGCTAGTGCTACAAGAAGCGCTGGCGTTAATATTTTTCCTATTATATCCACAACCTTAGATGGTCTGATTGTAAGTAATAATACTACAACAAAGAATATTATAGAGAATATTATTGGAGATACTGAATTTCCTATTATTGGTTGTATTCCCATCTCAAATGTAGTAGCTGCTGTTCTAGGTATTGCTAGTAAAGGTCCTAAACATACCATTATAGCCACGCCTATTATTAATGCTAATGTTTTTCCTGATCTACATAATATCTTATTTACTTCTCCTCCACACTTAGCTGCTGCTGCTATAGCAATTAAAGCTAACCCTACATCTGCTAATATAAAACCTGAGAACCCTGTTATCCAACTCTCACCTGATATAAGTCCTAAAAATGGTGGGAATATAAGATTTCCTGCTCCAAAAAACATAGCAAATAGTGCAAAGCCTACTACTATTATATCTTTGTTCGTATCCTTCATATTAAATCCCCCTCTAAAGTTTCTTTTAATTAAATATTCTGAAAATATTATACGATATATATTCCTAACTGTCAATAATATTATAAATATATGCAATGTTTTGAAAATTTCAGATTATTATCTAAATCGAATTATTTAACTTTTTTTAAACTTATTCTGATTAAAAACATAATTTTTAATTTTATAATTTTTTGTGTTTTTTTCTAAAAAAATAAGAGATTAAATAAATTAAATTTCAAAAATAATTTTTATACAAAATCACTAAATCAATTTAATTTTTCAATCTCTTTTGTATATTGCATATATTTTTATTCAGTAATCATATCTTTAGGTATTTCTAAAGTTATTCTTCCTATCTTTCCATCTCTAAATTCATTTAATACAGTAGTAGCTATTCTAGTATAATCTAATTCATTTCTTCTTAATATAAGACCTCTTTTTACTCCTATCATTTCCATAGTTTCTAAAGGTTTTTGTCCTAATTCATTTAATTTATATCTTTCTTTTAATTTTTCTGGTTCTATTTCCATCAACTTTTCAATTAATCTAAGTCCTAATGTATCAACATCTAAAACTTCATCTTTTATTGCTCTACAAAAAGCTAATTTTAATGCAACTTCTTCATCTTCAAACTTAGGCCATAATATACCTGGTGTATCTAATAACTCTAAGTTTCCTTTCAGCTTAACCCACTGTTTTCCTTTAGTTACTCCTGGCTTATCTCCAGTTTGAGTACTTTTTCTTCCTGTAAGCTTATTTATAAGAGAAGATTTCCCTACATTTGGTATACCTACTATCATAATTCTTATAGGTCTTTCTATTCTTCCTTTTTTAACTAAGGCTTCCATCTTTTCTTTTGTTTCATTCTTACATTCTTCTATTATTTTATTAATACCTTTACCTTTTAAAGTATCTACAGGTATAGCCTTAATTCCTCTTTTTTTATAATAGTCAACCCATTGATTTAACTTATTTGGATCAGATATATCACTCTTGTTTAATACCACAACTCTTGGCTTATCACCAACAAATCTATCAATATCTGGATTTCTACTACTAAACGGAATTCTAGCATCTAAAAGCTCTACGACAACATCAACTAATTTTAAGTTATTTTTAACTAATTCTTTAGTTTTTTTCATATGCCCCGGATACCAGTTTATGTGTAAACTTTCATCCCTTAAATATTCATCTGTCATTCTTTGTATTTTCATATTTTTTCTCCTTTTTATAATATTAAAAACACAAATTATTTTTTATATTAAATTTATAATTTATATTTATTTATATTTTAAAATTAATTAAAGTTTATATTCACAATAAAATTCTTATATTTAAAAAAGGAGACTGAAATTTCAGTCCCCTGTATAGTAAAGTTTAATTATCTAGCTTCTTTTATCTTAGCAGCTTTTCCTACTCTACCTCTTAAGTAAGTTAACTTAGCTCTTCTTACTTTACCTTTTCTAGTTACTTCTATCTTCTCTATCTTTGGAGAATGAACAGGGAATGTTCTTTCTACTCCAACGTTGAAAGATATTTTTCTTACAGTGAAAGTTTCTCTAGCCCCTCCACCTTGTCTCTTTAATACAACACCTTCGAATACTTGTATTCTTTCTCTTTTTCCTTCAACTATTCTAACGTGTACTTTTACTGTGTCCCCAGGTCCAAAGTTAGGAACATCATTTTTTAATTGTTCTTGCTCTAATGATCTTAATATTTCGTTCATTTTAATCCTCCTGGTATCATAGACGCTCTTAATTACTTGACCATTTGTAAACAGAGGAACGCCCGTTTTATTTTTTCAACAGATTTTATTATACTATATGTCCTATTTATTTACAAGCTTTTTTGTATAAATCAGGACGTCTTTCTTTAGTTATTTCAATAGATTTCTCATGTCTCCATTCATCTATCTTCTTATGATTTCCAGATAGTAAAACTTCTGGAACTTCTATTCCCATAAATTCTCTAGGTCTAGTATAATGAGGGTATTCTAATAAATTATCTTTAAATGATTCTTCTTCAAAAGATTCATTTTGATTTAAAACTCCAGGTATAAGTCTTGATATAGAGTCAATAAGTATAAGTGCAGGAAGTTCTCCTCCTGTTAATACATAATCCCCTATAGATATTTCATCTGTTACTATAGAATCTATTATTCTTTGATCTATACCTTCATAGTGCCCACATAACAATATAACATCTTTAAATGTTGACATTTCACTAGCTATATTTTGACTGTGTACTTTGCCCTTAGGCGTTAAGTATATAACCCTTGGTTCTTTTATATTGAATTTATCGACTATATGCTTATATGTATCATATATAGGTTGAGGAGTCATAACCATACCTGCTCCTCCACCAAAAGGATAATCATCTACCTTTTTGTGCTTGTTAGTTGAAAAGTCTCTTATATTGTAAATATTTACTTCTATAATTCCTTTTTCTACTGCTCTTTTCATTATACTTTCACTCATATATGAATTGAATATTTCTGGGAATAAAGTCATTATATGAAATCTCATAATATCACCTTAAATTTATTCTAACATTCCCTTTATTGGGTCTATTATCATTTTTCCTTCTTCTATATCTATTTCAGGTACAAATTTCATGACTGCTGGTATAAGATATTCTTTATCATCTTCACCTTTTATAACATATACATCATTTGCTGAGTATTGTAATACATCATCTAGTGTACCTACATATTCATCATTTACTGTATATACTTTAATTCCTATCATATCAGCTATAAAGAATTCATCTTCTTCAAGATCTCTAGATTCTTCTCTTGATACGTATACGTTTTTACCTCTTAATTTTTCAGCCATTTCAACTGTATCAATACCTTTTATTTTCATTATAACTAGATTACCTTTATATCTAACCCTTTCAACTTTATATTCAGTATTAAAGTCTTTTCCTATATAAAAAGTATTTAAGTCATCAAATCTATATATATCATCAGTCGTAGAGTAAACTCTTACTTCACCTTTTAATCCTTGTGTCTTTACGATTTGTCCTATTTTAAAATGAGTTAATTTATTTTCCATAATCTCACCTTCTTCAAAAAATTATGCTTTATCTTTGTGTAATATATACAAAGTATATACAAAAAGGATTAGGTTAATACCTAATCCTTTATATTATTTCAAGAGTAACCTTTTTATGGCCTCTATTTGAAGCAGATTTTATAACAGTTCTTATAGCTTTAGCTATTCTACCCTGCTTACCGATAACCTTACCCATGTCATCTTGAGCAACTTTTAATTTTAGAATTGTTTCATCTCCATTAAAAGTTTCCTCTACTTCAACTGCCTCTGGATTATCGACAAGAGCTTTTGCTATATCTAGTACTAGCTCTTTCATATCAATTCGCTCCTATAAAAATTACTTAGCTTGCTTAGAAGCTTCGAACTTTTCCATTACTCCGTTGTTAACTAATAAAGTTTTAACTGTATCAGTTGGTTGAGCTCCACATCCTAACCATTTAACAGCTTTCTCATCGTTTATTTTAACTTGCTTTGGTTGAGAAACTGGGTTGTAGAATCCTATTTCTTCTATGAACTTTCCATCTCTTGGAGATCTTGAATCTGCTACTACTATTCTGTAGAAAGGTTTTTTGTTAGATCCCATTCTTTTTAATCTTATTTTAACTGCCATATCGACACCTCCGAAAAAATTTATCTTTTTGTTTTCTATTATTTAAAGAAAGGTAAACCGGCAAAGCCTCCCCTTTTCTTCATGCTTTTTTGAGTTCCTGTAAACATCTTCATCATCTTTTTCATTTCACCAAATTGCTTTATAAGTCTGTTTACATCTTGAACACTAGTACCACTACCTCTTGCTATTCTTTTCTTTCTAGAAGCATTTAATATACTAGGATTTCTTCTTTCTTCTATTGTCATAGACTGTACTATTGCCTTAGTCCTAACAATTTCTTTATTATTCATATCTATGTCCCCAAGTTGGTCTTTTACTTGTCCCATTCCTGGTATCATTTCTAAAACCTTATTAAGAGGACCCATCTTTTGAATTTGTTCCATTTGTTCTAAGAAATCTTCAAAATCAAGTTCTTGCTTTTTGATTTTATTTTCTAATTCCTTAGCTTTTTCTAAATCTATATTTTCTTGAGCCTTTTCTATTAAGCTTAGTATATCACCCATACCTAATATTCTAGACGCCATTCTATCTGGATGGAAAGGCTCTAAGTCATCTAGCTTTTCTCCCATACCTATGAATTTTATAGGTTTTTGTGTTACAGCTCTTATTGAAAGTGCTGCTCCACCTCTAGTGTCACCATCAAGTTTAGTTAAAATAACACCATCTACTCCAAGTGCATCATTAAAACTCTCAGCAACATTTACTGCATCTTGCCCTGTCATAGAGTCAACAACTAATAGTATCTCATGAGGTTTAATTTCTGACTTAATATTTTTTAATTCATCCATTAATGTTTCATCTATATGAAGTCTACCAGCTGTATCTATTATAACTAAATCGTGATTATTTTTTAATGCATGATTATATCCAGCTTTAGCAATATTTACCGGGCTTTCTTTATCACCCATACTAAATACTGGTATATCTAATTTTTCTCCTACAACTTGTAATTGCTTTATTGCTGCAGGTCTATATATATCACAAGCCACTAATAAAGGCTTTTTACCTTGCTTTTTAAAGTATCCTCCAAGTTTACCAGATGTAGTTGTTTTACCTGCACCTTGTAATCCTACCATCATTATAACTGTTGGTGGTTTTGGTGATATCATTATTTTACTTTGAACATCACCCATTAAACTTGTAAGTTCTTCATTAACTATTTTTATAACATGTTGTGCTGGTGTCAAGCTTTCCATTACCTCTTGACCTACAGCTCTTTCTTGAACTTTCTTTACAAAATCTTTAACTACCTTAAAGTTAACATCAGCTTCTAATAAAGCTAATTTAACTTCTCTCATAGCATCTTTAACATCTTTTTCAGTAAGCTTTCCTTTAGACTTTAATTTATCTAAAGCTCCCTGTAGTTTATCTGCTAATCCTTCAAATATCATTTTAACATCTCCCTACATACATCTTCTAAATTTTCTAACTTAGGGATTAAATTAGCACAATCTCTATTTTGCAATAAATCTTGTTTAATGTCAACAACTTTATTATATATGTCTTGTGTAAACTTTTCACGCTCTTTTGACTTTTTTACTAAACCTAATTTGGCTTCATAATCTTTTAATATTTTTTCTGAACGCTTTAATGTATCATAAACTCCTTGTCTAGATACACTTAAATTTTCACTGATTTCTCCAAGAGAATAATCTTCATTATAATAAAGGGATACAATTTCTCTTTGTTTATCAGTTAGAAGCATTTTGTATTGTTCAAACAATAACCCAATCTCTACTAATTTTTCTAGATTCATTATTACACTTCCCACTTACTATACTGTAAAGGTGATTTCCTTTACACATTGTATTTTATATCATACTAATAAAGTTGTCAACAGTTATTTTAAAAAGCTAATTAGTTCCCAAATAATGCATCTATAAATGCTTTTGAATCAAAATCTTGTAAGTCTTGTACTTGTTCTCCAACACCTATAAGTTTTACAGGAACATCAACTTCTGATTTAACAGCTAAAACTACTCCACCTTTTGCAGTACCATCTAACTTAGTTAAAACTATACCAGTAATATCTGCAACTTCTTTAAATGTTTTAGCTTGAGAAACTGCATTTTGTCCAGTAGTAGCGTCCACAACTAATAAAACTTCCTTTTTAGCTTCTGGATATTCTCTGTCTACTATTTTAAATACTTTTCCTAGTTCATTCATTAAGTTAGTTTTATTATGAAGTCTTCCAGCTGTATCACATATTAATATATCTGCTTTTCTAGCTTTAGCTGCTTTGACAGCATCAAATATTACAGCTCCAGGGTCAGCTCCCTCTTGATGTTTTATTATATCAACATTACTTCTATTAGCCCATACTTCTAATTGCTCTATAGCTGCTGCTCTAAATGTATCTCCTGCTGCTAATACTACTTTTTTACCTTGTTTAGTATATCTATTAGCTAATTTACCTATAGTAGTAGTTTTTCCAACTCCATTTACTCCTACCATTAAGATTATATTTGGCCCTTTTTCCATATCTAACTTTGAATCTTCCTCACCTAACATATCAGAAATTATAGTTTTTAATTCATCTCTAACAGCTAGTGGATCTGTTATACCTTTAGATTTTATAGCATCTCTTAATCTATCTATCATTTCCATAGTTGTGTTTACACCAACGTCTGCTGTAATTAGTATTTCTTCAAGTTCTTCTAAAAGATCTTCATCTATAGTTGTATATGAATTTAAAACAGCATCAATTTTGTCAGTTATTCCTTGTTTTGCCTTTGTTAAACCTTGTTTTAATCTAGCAAACAATCCACCACTTTCTTCTTCTTCTTCTTCTTCTTCTTCTTCTTCTTCTTCTTCTTCTTCTTCTTCTTCTTCTTCTAAAGAATTATTTTCTTTATTTTCTATCTCATCAACATTTTTTTCAACTTCTATAGTTTCTTCCTTAATTTCTACAGATTCTACATTAAATTCTGAAGCTTCACTAATTTTTTCTTCTTCAGGTGCTACTTCATTTTCTACAACTTCACTTATATTTTCTTTATTATCATCTTCAAGTTCTACTACTTCTTCAGATTTTTTATTTTCTTCAACTATGTTTTCTTCCTCTTTTTTCTTGTTAAATTTAAATAGCTTTTTAAACATAGCTTTCCTCCTTATACTATATCTTTTGTTAATTCTTTAGCTTCTTTTAATTGAAGACTTATAACTTTGGATATTGCTTTTTCTTGCATTGTAACTCCATATATATAATCTGCAACCTCCATAGTTCCTCTTCTATGTGTTATTGATATAAATTGTGTGTCCTTAGATAATTCTTTTAAAAATTCTCCAAATCGATATATATTAGCATCATCTAATGGAGCTTCTATCTCATCTAGTATACAAAATGGAGTTGGTTTAGCTAAAAGTATTGCAAATAATATACTTATTGCTGTAAGTGCTTTTTCTCCTCCTGATAAAAGATTTAGATTTTTCATTTTCTTTCCTGGTGGTTGTGCAACTATTTCTATATCACTTTCTAGTATACTTTCTTTATCTACTATTTTAAGTTCACCATTACCTCCACCAAATAACTTTTTATATACAAACTTAAAATTCTCATTTATTAATGTGAATTTTTCCTTAAATTCTTTTTTCATATTATCTTCAAGTTCTCTTATAAGTTTATATATTACATCTATAGATTCTTCTAGATCTTTCTTTTGCTCACTATAAAAGTCATATCTTTCTTTTATTTCTTCATACTCTTTTATAGAATCAAGATTTACATTTCCTAGATTTTTCATATCTCTTTTTAAAGATTCTAATTCTTTTTTATCTATAACTATAGATTCATCCTTTAATTTAATTGCTTCCTCAAGAGTTATCTCATATTCTTCTATTAACTTCTCTATATAATTTTCTTGAGATGTTTTTAATCTTTCTATCTTATTTTCTACTTTAAATAAGCTTTCTTGGATTTTCATAAACTGTCTATCTATATTTTTCAATTCTATAGATAAGTTGTCTCTATTTTTCTTTATAGATTCTTTTTGCTCTTTTTGTAAATTTAACTTTTTATTTTCATCTATAATTTGATTTTCTAAATTTTCTTTTTCAGATGTTTCTATCTTTATTTGTTCTTGTAACTTAATCTTACTCTCTTTATTGTTTTTAAGTTGTATCTTTGCTGATTCCAATACACTTAATTGATATTTGTTTTCTTTATCAATTCTTTCTATATCTTTTAGTATACTTTCATAAATTTGATTTAATTTAGTATATTCTATATTTAAACCATCAAATTTATTTTTATCAACTTCATATATATCATTAAATTCTTTAAGTTTTAAATTTAATTTATCAATCTCACCTTTATTAAATATATGCTTTTTATCTATATCACTTATCTCATCTTTTAAAGAATTTGTTTTTGTTAAAATATACTCTAAATTCTCTGATAGACCTTTCTTTTCATTTTGTAATTTTGATAAATTATCTTCTAAGTTTTTTAATTCATCATTTGAATTTTTTATACTAGTATTTATAAATACTAGTTTTTTATCATTTTCGCTTAACTCTAACTTTATGTTTTCTATTTTTTCTGACTCTAAATTAATATCATTACTTAGTTTTAATTTATTTTCATCGAATAAATCTAAAGATTTTTTCTCTGTTACGATTTTTTCTTTAAATTCTTCAATAAGTCTTTTTCTTGAAAGTATATTCCCATTAGTCCTTATTGTTCCTCCAGTTAAAGCTCCTCCTGGATTTAGTATTTCTCCATCTAATGTCACAACTTTATATCTGTGATTAGTTTCCCTAGCAAATTTTATAGCTTCATCCATATTACTTATAACTATAGTTCGACCTAATATATTTTCTATTATATTTTTATATTTATTATCAAAATTGACTAACTCACTAGCTATTCCTATGTATTTTGTAGTACTTTTTATTGAGTTTTTATCTATCTTATTAGATTTAATTATATTTAAAGGTAAAAATGTAACTCTTCCTAAGTTATTTTTCTTTAAATAATTTATAGCTAATTTTGCGCTGTTCTCATCTTTAGTTATTATATTTTGCATATAACTACCTAGTGATGCTTCTAATGCTTTTTCATATTCTTTAGAAGATGATATAACTTGTCCTAGTGCTCCATATATACCATCTAAATTTTTATTTTTTAAAATTTCTTTTACACCTTTATTAAATCCTTCATAGTGCTTTTCCATATCTATATATATATTTAACTTAGAATTATATTCATTTAACTTTAACTTAGAGTGTTGAATATCTCTTTCAACTTTCTTATACCCTTCTTTTAAAGAGCTTATATTTTTATCAACTTCACTACAATCTTGTCTTAATTTTTCTATTAAGTTTAAAAACTCTTCTTTAACTTTATTATAATTTAATATTTCTTCATTTTTACTACATATATTTTTTTCTATGTAATTTATTTCTGTATTTATAGTCTCAGTTCTTTTTTCAATATTTTCTATATTTGCATTTAAAGTAGATAATTTATTTGCACTGTTTTGTTTAGAATCTAATAAACTTATTATTTCATCTTTTAAGTTTTCAACTTCTTGAATTAAACTGCTTATATTATCTTTTTTATTTTTATTTTGTAATTCTATATCATTTATTTGATTTTTTATATCATTTAAATTATTAAAAACATCGTCTTTATTTTGATTTAAATTACTTAATTCTATCTTATTGTTATTTAATTTCTCATTTATAGTAGTTATTTCATTATCATTTCTTAATATATCATTATTACAATTTTTTATCTTTTCATTAAGAACACTTAATTCTGAATATTTTTTATTTATTACTCCATTTATTGTGTTTATATATTCAACAGTCTTATTTATCTTATCATCTATATCTACAATTTCTTCATTAGATTTAGTTAATGAGTTTTCTAATTTATCTTTTTTAATTTTAACATCTTTAATTTGGTTTAATAATAAATTATTATGATTTATCGACTCATTAACTTGATTGTCTACATCTTCTATTTCCTTTATATAACTATTAACTTCAAGAGTTTTTAATTTTTCTTTTATTTCTAAATATTTAATAGCTTTTTTTTGCTGAACCTCTAAAGGTTTTAGTTGATTTTCTATTTCAATATATATATCTTCAATTCTATTTAGGTTTTCTTTTGTATTTTTCAAATTTCTCTCTGCTTCTTGTTTTTTATATCTATATTTAGAAATTCCACAAGCTTCATCGAACACTTTTCTTCTATTTACAGGATTATTGCTAAGTATTTCATCTACTTTACCTTGTTCTATTATAGAATATCCATCTTTACCTATTCCTGTATCAAGTAAAAGTTCTTTTATATCTTTTAATCTACATGATTTATTATTTAAGAAAAATTCACTTTCTCCACTTCTATAAGCTCTTCTTTTTATAGTTATTTCACTATATTCTAAGTCTAACTTTTTATCACTGTTATCTATAGTTAATGCAACTTCACAATAATTCATAGCTTTTTTAGTATCTGTTCCTGCAAAAACTACATCTTCTAATTTATCCCCTCTTAAACTTTTTATACTTTGTTCTCCTAATACCCATCTTACAGCATCTGATATATTACTTTTACCACTTCCATTTGGTCCAACTATAGCAGTTATACCTTCATTAAAAAGTACATCCGTTTTAGCCGGAAAAGATTTAAATCCTTTAAGTTCTAATCTTTTTAAATACAATATCTGTCTCTCCCTTCAATAATAAAACTAAAGGTTATATATTTGTTTTAAAACACTATATATCTCATTAATATTAATCTCTATGAGTTTTTTATCATCTATAATAAAACCTAATTTATCTATATCCAAATCATCTTCCTTAGTTTTTAATAAAATTCCGTATTTTTCTTTTAATTCTTTAACATTAGATTTTTTATTGCCTAATATTCTAGATACATTTTTCTTATTAACTAACACTTTAATATTTTCTTTAGCCTCATATTTATTTATTAAATATTCAATATAATCTCCATACATTTTACTTTCAACTAACTCTCTATATGCTGGATGGTATGGACCAGCCAATACTTCTTTACCTATAGCTATATCTTCTGTAGCTTGTAATCCAACTCTTATAACATTTATGTTATTTGTATAAAACAGTACTAATACTTTTTTGACAATTTCTATACTTTCATTTAATGTAAATGGTATATATTTATTTTCTTCTAATAATTTTTCAAGTCCTGTCTCTTTAACTACTAATGTAGGGTACACCCTTACACAATCTGGATTTAATTTTATAAATTCTTTAGCTGTATATATACATTTTTCTTCAGTATCAGATGGAAGTCCTATCATCATTTGAAGCCCTAGTTTTATTCCATATTTTTTTATAAGATTAGCACTTTCAAATACATCTTTATCACTATGACCTCTTACACTATCAATTAAAACTCTATCATCTAATGATTGTACTCCAAGTTCTATTATACTAACTTTATATTCTTTTAACATAGTTAATATTTCATCATTTATACAATCTGGTCTTGTAGACATTCTTATATCACTTACTATATTTTTGTCTACATATTCTTTCGCTACAGAAAGTAAATTTCTTTGTATATCCATATCTATAGCTGTAAAACTACCTCCAAAAAATGCTATTTCAATACTTGCATCTTTGTCTATAGTAGTTAAATATTCTTCAATTATTCTTCTAACATCATCGCTAGTAATATCTGTACTTACTCCAGTTATCTTTTTTTGATTACAAAATATACAATCATGTGGACAACCTCTATGTGGAACAAATATAGGTATTATTCTTTTTTTCATATTACATCATCCTTCTTAATGCTTGTTTTGCAGCTGATTGTTCTGCTTCTTTCTTACTCTTTCCTTCTCCACGTCCTAATACTTCATCATTTAACTTAACTTGCATTACAAATCTTTTATTATGGTCTGGTCCAATTTCTTCAACTAAATTATAAGTTATATTGCTTTCTCCCTGGCTTTGTACAACTTCTTGTAAATGAGTCTTATAGTCTCTGAAGATTCTTCCTTTTATAGAGTCTTGTATTATTTCTTTCATATGGTCCAAAACAAATACTTTAGCTTCTTCTATTCCACCATCTAAGTATATAGCTGCTATAACAGCTTCAAAAGCATCTGCTAATATAGATGAACGTTCTCTTCCCCCTGTGGCTTCTTCTCCTCTACCTAAAAGAATATGTCTACCAAGTTTTATCTCCTTAGCTACATCACTTAAAGACTCTTCACAAACTATATTGGCTCTTAATTTTGTTAACTCACCTTCTGGGAGTTTTGTCTCATTTTTAAATAAGTAATCACTTATTACTATTCCTAATACAGAATCACCTAAAAATTCTAATCTCTCATTAAACGAGTATGCTTTATTTTCATTAGAGTATGAACTATGTGTTAAAGCTTCTAATATATATTCTTTATTTTTGAATTTATATTTTATTATATCTTCGAAATTAGATATATTGCTTAATATACTTGATTTTATTTTCATTTAACTACCTCCAGCTTAAATCTCTCTAGACTATAGTGTACTATTTTTCTAAAATTATTGCAAAAGATAAAATATAAAGGCCTATGAAACTTATATGAATTCATAGGCTTTATATTTTATTACACTATAAAATTTTACTTTTCGTCATAACAATCACAATCAGAATCTAATTCATCAGCTGATAAAATTATTGATTGACAATTAGGACATACAATATCAACATCTTCATCATATAATAAATCTTCATCTATTTCTACAAAATCATTGCAACTTGGGCATTCCATTTCTATATAATTGAATTCATCATCTTCATCGTCTTCATATATGTCATCTTCTATATCTGCTAAATCTTCATCTATAGATTCAACATAATCAATAAGTTCTATTTGTTCTTCTTCTAATTCTACTATAGCATCTGCAAAACTTTCTAAAACATCTACTATTTTATGTATTATTTTGCCTTCTTTTGTATCTTCACTTATCTCTAGACCTTCAGCAAGACCTTTTAAGTATGCAACTTCTTCATATAAATGTTTCATTTGTACCCCTCACTTTCATAATTTTGTTTATATAAATTTAAAAGCCCATATATCTATTATTAGATATATAAGCTTTTATATACATGTTATTATTAAACTCTTGATAAATATTCTCCAGTTCTTGTATCTATCTTTATTCTATCTCCTATATTTATGAATAAAGGTACTTGAACTACTGCACCAGTTTCAACTGTAGCTGATTTAGTAACGTTACTTGCAGTATCTCCTTTTATTCCTGGTTCTGTTTCAACTATTTCAAGTTCTGCAAAGTTTGGAGCTTCAACTTGGAATGGTTGTCCTTGGTAGAATCTTATTGTTGCAGTTTCATTTTCTTTTAAGAATTTGATTGCATCCTCAACCTTTTCATAATCTAGTGGTATTTGTTCAAATGTTTCGTTATCCATGAAGTAGTATAATTCTCCATCATTGTATAAGTATTGCATTTGTCTAGTATCTATATGAGCTTTAGGAAACTTATCACTTGGGTTGAAAGCTTCTTCTCTTATAGCTCCTGTTTTTAAGTTTTTGTACTTAGTTCTAACAAATGCTGCACCTTTACCTGGCTTAACATGTTGGAAGTCAACTATTAAACATGGTTGTCCATCCTTTTCAAATGTTACACCTTTTCTAAAATCACCTGCTGTTACCATATTTGTCCCTCCATAATTTTACGATTTTTAAAATTCTAATTCTATTAATTCCTTTGGTGATGAATTGATTACTTCACATCCATCTTCTGTTATTATAAGTAAATCTTCAATTCTTACACCACCAAAATCTTCTATGTATATACCTGGCTCATCACTTATTACCATATTAGGCTTTAATATCTTTTCTCCTAATGTATTAACATTTGGAAGTTCATGTACATCAAGGCCTATTCCGTGTCCTAAGCCATGACCAAATTTATCACCATATCCTTTTTCAATTATATATTGTCTTGCGATATTGTCAAGTTCTATTCCACTCATATTAGCTTTAGCATGCTCTATGACTTTAAGTTGTGCCTCTAGTACTATATTGTATATTTCTTTTTGCTTATCAGTTGCTTTTCCTACAACTATAGTTCTAGTCATATCTGAACAATATCCATTATATACGCATCCAAAATCTATTGTAACAAAATCTCCTATTTCAATTACTTTATCACTAGCAACTCCATGAGGCATAGATGATCTTTTACCAGAAGCTACTATAAAATCAAATGACACTCCTGTAGCACCTTTTTTTCTCATAAAAAATTCTAGTTCTAAAGCTACTTCACTTTCCTTCATTCCCGGTTTTATAAAGTTCATTATATGCATAAATCCATCATCTGCAATTTTAGAAGATTGTCTTATGATTTCTAGTTCTTTTTCATCCTTAACAGCTCTTAAATCCAACATTAATCCATTTAATGGAACCATTTCTGTATCAGATAAATTTTTATTATAATTTGAATATGTAGCAAAACTCATCTTATCATCTTCAAACCCTAATCTTTTTATATTCATTTTCTTTAAGAAATTAGTTATAGGATTAGTTCTAGATATCTCAACTATATCAAAATTAATAGTTTGATTTTTAGCTTGTTGCGTATATCTAAAATCAGTAAATAATATATTTTTTTCTTTAGTTATTATTATAGACCCAGCCGTACCTGTAAAATTAGATATATATCTTTTATTTTTAGAATCTTCAATCAAAACTGCATCTAAGTTTAATCTAACCATTTCTTCTCTTAATTTTAAAACTCTTCTTTCCACTTACTCCACCTCATAATTAATTATTGAATTTATACCTAAAATATAACTATAAAATCCAAAACCTGAAATTTGACCTATACATGCACTTGCAGTAACACTTTTTGTCCTAAATTCTTCTCTATTATGAATATTAGAAATATGCACCTCTACAACCTTTGTGCTTATAGATCTTATAGCATCTGCTATAGCATAGCTATAGTGAGTAAATGCTCCAGGATTTAAAACAATTCCATCAAATTTGCAATTAGCTTCATGTAATTTGTCTATTATAAAACCTTCATGATTACTTTGAAAAAATTCAAATTCAATATTGTCTTTAAATGTTTTTCTTATACTACATTCTAAATCCTCTAGAGTATTTTTTCCATATACATTAGGTTCTCTTTTTCCTAACATATTTAGGTTTGGTCCATTTATTATTAATATCTTTATAACATTCACCTAACCTTTTTCATAAAACTTATTTACATTAATATAATAACATATTTTGTTAAATATAAACAAGTATCTCACTTACCACTTGGTCTACATTTTTATTATTAACATTTACTCTTATATTCGCAGTTTCTTTATATTTATCATATCGTTTATTTAAAAGATTTTTTATAGATAATTTTAAATTGTCATCTTCTTTTAATTTTGGTCTTTTATCTATTTCATTTTTAACGTTATTTTCTATTGTATTTTCATTTGCATTAAGCCATATAACACATAGTTGTTTTTTTAAAATTTCTATATTAAATTCACTTTCTATTATGCCACCGCCTGTGGATATAACAGTATTTTCCATTAAGCATAATTCTTTTAATAAATTTGATTCTTTCTCTCTAAAATATTTTTCTCCATTTTCACTAAAAATCTGATTAATATTTTTATTTTCTATTTTCTCAATTTCTAAGTCCATATCTATAAATTTCATATTTTTTTTATCTGCTATAATTTTTCCTATAGTAGTTTTTCCACTACCCATAAATCCAATTAAAATTACATTTTTCATATACTCTCTCCCATATTTATATACTTATTATATAGTTTAAATTCAATAATATTTAACTGTTTATTTTTTGATAATTCTAACTTTATACTTATTAATTCTCCATCTTTTTCTTTCGATATATACATATTATCTAAATAATCCCCAATTTCATACCCTGACATAGAATTTCGTCTTTTTATAAATATTTTTTGTGTTTTTTTATTTAAAAATAATTCATCTAATCCCATACTAGATAATCTATCTATAGGTTTATATTTAATTGATATTACGTTTTTAAAATCAAAATTTTTCGATGTTAATACTTGATTATTTTGAGTTTTAATACTTACTACTTCTATACCCTCATTCAATTCTTTTTCTATATGTTTTTGTATTTCAATACCTTGTTGTTGTATCTCTATACTACTATGAATTTTTTTATAAATTTTTAAACTTGAAAATAATAAACCATATAGTCCAATAGTTATCACTAGTGATATACATATAGATAGTGAAGCTTCTATAATTAAATATCCATTTTTAGTTTTCATACTTATCCTCTTTCAATAAAACTCTTCCACTAAAAGGTACTATTGTTATCTCGATTTTTCTATTTTCTGAATTAATAATTATAGTTTCTCCCTTTGAATTTAAAGTTCCATCTGATTTAAATTTAATTATAGACGTTGGAGCTAATAGGCTTGAATTCTTTGGAAGGTTTACAGTTTTTATTATACTAGAATTGTCTTTTATTATATATCTTGGATTATCAAAAGTCTTTATATTTTCTAAATATAAATCCATATTTCCATTTATATTCATGCTTCTTACATACCTTATATCTGAAACAAGCTGTCTTGCAAAAGAATCTATTTGATATTTATATGCTTTGTCTTTTGGGAAACTTATACATATAGCTATTAATGCTATTCCTATACCTATAACTAACTCTATTAAAGTCACATTCCTTCTCTTTTCATATTCTATATCTCCTTATAGTTGTATTTATATACCTGATTTTTATTGGTATCTTCTATATTCATATTTATTTTAAATGAACACTTAGCACTTTTTTTTATTTCTTTATTACTTTTAGAACAACTTATATCTAATCTTATGTAGTCACCTTCTATGTAAATTTTATTATTAATTACATCTAAATTTATATTTTCAGAATCTAAAGTCTCTATAGATTTTATAAAATTTATTTTATTACTTCCTAGAAAATAATCCTTATATTTATCTTTAGGATATTCATCTTCTTTTACTATTTCTATCGCTTTATTAACCTCTTCTAAGATTTTACTATATGCTAAATTAACTCCTCCTTTTACTTCATATTGTAAGCTTAATGAATCTTCATAAACACTTACTATATCATTATTGGAACGTATTATATCTAAACAACTTAAACATATAACACTTAGTATAGAAAAGCAAAAAAGTGTTGTAATCATTACAGAACCTAATCTTTTCCTCAATTTTTCACCACATAACTATTTAAATTTATTTCTTTATCTTTATGCCTTACAGTAACATCAACTTTATAGCAATTATAATATTTATCACTCTTTTTTATTTTATAATCTATTCCATAATCTTTTATTGTTTTTGTAACATATTCTTCTTCTACATCTGTATTATCTATAAAATATTCTATATCACACATCTCCTTTTTTGCTATATTTAGCATTTCCGTACTTTTATAAGACTTATTCATACAAAAAATGCTAGTTGAAAAAACACATACAACTAGCGATGACATTAGTCCTATTAAGCTTAAAGCTATAACATTTTCTAAAATAAGAAATCCATTTCGTTTGACTTTCAATTTAAATACCTTTCAATTTATATTTTAAATTTTTTGCTTCATCAGCCTTTATGTTAGTCCATATGTAAAATCCATGTATAGCCTGATTTATAAGCATATCTATGCCATATACAATATCAAAATTATTTTTCTTACCCCAAGCTATAAATTTAGTTTCATGAGGATTATAAACTATATCACATAAAAGCATTTTTTTATCTATAACTAAATCTTCATCTATAGGACAATTGTCTTTATCTTTATCCATTCCAATAGGTGTAGTATTTATAATTATATCTATGTCTTCTAAATCATGTTTATTTATAGGTTTTACTGAGCATTTACTCTTAGTGTTAAAATGTTTGTTTATTATGTTACATATAATATCTGCATTTTCTATACTTCTATTTCTTATTTGTATTTCTTTTACACCATTAGATGCCAATTCTATAGCAATACTTCTACAAGCACCACCTGATCCTATAATTAAAATTTTTTTATCCTTCAACTCATATCCTTTATCTATTATGGATTTAACAAATCCTACTCCATCTGTATTATATCCTATAAGTTTCCCATTTTCGTTTTTTACTGTATTTACAGCTCCTATTAATTTAGCATTATTATCTACTTCATCTAAATATTTCATAATATCTACTTTATGAGGAATTGTAACATTACATCCTTTTATCCCTAATACTTTTAAACCTTTTACAGCTTCTTTTAAATTTTCTCTTTCTACATCAAAACATACATAATTCATATTTAATTTGTATTTATTTAAAAGATAATTGTGTATATCTGGTGATAAACTATGTTCAATTGGATGACCTATTAAACATATTAATTTAGTTTTTGCATTTATATCCATATTTTCCTCCTAATAACTTTTATTGCCATTTACTTTATTTATTATACAATTTTATAGTTTAATTTTCATTAGATACAAAATAAGCTATATTAAAACATAATTAAGTATAATAACAATTTTTAAATCACTACTATACTAAGTTTTAATATAGCCTTTAGTTTATAATGCATTCATCATAGAATATTCAGCATAAATGGCTTCCTTATTTAAGATTGATTCCTTTTTATTTTCATAATTTATTTTGTTTCCTGATCTTAAATTTATAACTATTTCTATGTCTTTTTCATATTCAAAAATATCTATGCAACCTTCATAAATTTTCATTATAGATTTAGCAACTTCAATATTCATATTTATATTTTCTTTAGATTGATTATTTAAATATGAATATTTATTATATCCACCTTTATTTTTTATAGATATATTTACATTATTGTTTTTATTCGAAAACTCTACATATATAATACTCTTAGATTTAGATTGCTTTACTATTTTACTAAATAATAGTAAGATTACTCTTTCTATATCATAAGGATCTATTTTTATTATTTTTTCTTCTATATCTGTATCAAATATAAACTCTATCCCATCATCTTTAGAATACTTATTAACTTCAATTATTATATCTTCAACTATATTTACAATATCATAATAATCTAATTTTGGTTTATAAAAATCTGATTCTAATTTAGCTAAAGTTATTATATTTTCAATAAGTCTTAAAGATATATAACTTTGCTTCTTAACTATTTTAGTAGCCTTGGCTATTTCTCCTTTAGGATTTTTAAATATTTCATCTTTAAATATAGATTCCATCAATTGATTAGATGACATTATTAAATTAAGTGGTGTTTTCAATTCATGAGACATATTTATAAAAAAATGATTTTTTTGTTTATATTCTAATCTTTTCTTAGTAATTTCTCTTTCTATATTTTCTGCCTTAATTTTTTCAGTTATATCATTCATAATTCCAATACATTTCATTTTATTATTTATTTCCAGGGTAATTCCCCCTAATTCTACATCTATACTTTCTCCATCTCTATTTTGTATCTTATGCCTTATAAATTTGACATCTTGTCCAAACTTATTTAAAATCCAAGATATATCTTTTATTATATTGCTTTTGTTGAATTCTTCTACATTTTCAAATCCAGACATATTAAGAAGTACATTATTTGCATAAATAGTTTTTTTAGATTCAAAATCATATATATATATACCTTGTGGTATTGAATCTACTAATGATATATATTTTTTCGAACTATTTTCTATATTATCTAATAATGTTTTATATTGTGTTACATCTCTTACTATAGCTATTTCTTTAGTTATATTATTTTCTTTAAAATTTGTCTTACTTATATTTAAATACTTTTTACCTATGTTTTTTTCATTACCTTCAAAGTTTCCTTTAACTTTTGTATTTATTATAAAATCTTTTAAATCTTCGTTATATACATCTATGTCTAAATTTTTATTGTTATTATAAATAATCTCTTCACCTTTTGTTACAACAATAGTATGAGGAATAGTTTCTATAGTTTTTTTGTATTTAATCTTGTTAAAATCTAACATCTTTTGAGAGTACTTTTTATAAGTTATATCTGTCATTATGCATATTACTCCAATAGTTTCATTATTAACTTTTAAAGGTGTGTACTTACAATCAAAATATCTGTTATCCTTACTAATTACTTCTCTATTTATCTCTATTCCTATATCATATACTTTTTGAACATCCAATAAAACTTCAGTGCTATTTTCTACACTTTTACTTAAAAAGTGTGAAAACTTAATTTTATAATTACAGAATTCATATTCTTTCCATGTATTTGAAAAGCTATTATCTTCATTGGATATATACCCATACTTATCTATAACTATTACACATTTATTATTCTGTTCTAATATAATATTTAGCATTTCTTTTTTATTATTTAATGTATTGTATATTTCTTTAGTTACATCTTCATTATCTTTTAAAACCTTAATATCACTACTGGCTTTATCTTTTAAAATTTGTAAATCCTTATACACATGTTTATCTTTTTCAGTAGTTTCATATATTCTTTTATAAAATATTTTTAATAATATATATGAGTTTAATAATATATTAATCAAACTTAAATACTTGAATTTATATTTTAATATAATAATACTTGAAATAATTAATACCAAATTAATTAACTTTACATTTTTATATTTATCTTTTTTTAAATCATAATCACTTATAATCAAAATATAATTTAAACTAAAAAATGAAGATAGTATATATATATAACTTAACATTTTAAAATTAAAAAAGTTTAGAAAAAATATTAAAACTATAATTAAATTAATTCTTATATTTTTTTTATTTTTATTATCAGTTATACAAAATATACTAGATATTAAAAGCGATAAATTTATTATATATATTAACTTATCAGCCATAACTTCTTCCCCCTATAAATTTATGATTATACTTTTTAAAAGTATATATCAGCAAACTCTATATGCATTTTTTCCCATATCGGCAAATTGTAGTTATTTACTTCTATTAAGTTTTCGTCATTTATATTTAAGATTTCTTTTAAAGATATCGTAAACTTACTTCCTTTTCCTTCTTCACTTTCCACATTAATATTACCTCCATGTAGATTTACAAAAGCCTTAACTAAAGATAATCCAATCCCACTACCTTCGGTATTTCTAGATAAAGTTTTATCTACTTGTCCAAACTTTGTAAATATAAAACTCAATCGATCTTTTGGTATACCTACTCCATAATCTTTTATACTTATATTTATATAATCTTTATCCTTTGTTATTTCTACATCTATAGAATTTTTAAAATTGCTAAATTTTATAGCATTAGATATTAAATTTAGTATTATACGCTCCATCTTATCTATGTCAACTTTTAAAATAGTTGAATCTATATCTGTTTCGAAATTTATACTAATACCTTTATCAAATAAATAATCATTTGTATGTCTAATTAAATTTTGTGTAAATTTAATTATGTCACAGTATACAAAATTAGTTAAACATGAACCATTTTCAACTTCTACAACTTCATTCATATTATTTATCAACCTTTTTAATCTATAACAATTTCGCTTAACAAGATTATTATAATTATCCACATGATTAGATTTATATCTAGATTTATTCGCTTCTAATGTTTTATTTATATTTATTATATTTTCTATAGGATCTTTTAGACATTTAGATGTATTGATTAAAAATTCATTTTTCACATGATGTTGGACATTTACCAAGTCTAGTTCCTTAATAGCTTCTAAAATTCTATCTTCATATTCTAAAGGTCTTATTATGACCATTAATTGATTTTCTTCTTTAATCTCTTTTATAGTCATACCTATTGGATAACTATTATTTTTATTAATATCATATCTTTTAGTTTGTCCATAATATTCATTAGAGATATAATCATTTATAAATTTATTTATAGAATCCATCTTAACTTTTTTTAGAATTTTTATCATAGATTTATTTTGATATACATATTCTTTGCTTTCTTTATCTATAACAATTATTCCATCTGGTAAATTTTGAGCCAATGCTTGATATGTTTTTTTACTTCCTTCTAATTGCTTTAATGCAGTTTCCATATCAGTTATATCTACAACTATACTTAATAATGCATCAGAATCTTTTACTTCAATTTTTGTAGTTATAAACTCTATATGCATTCCATCTATAGTTTTAAATTTATTAACTGATTTTTTAATGCTACCTTTATTTACAATATTTAAACTTTCATTTAATTTTCTAATACTAGATTTATCTATTTTGTCTTTTATATTTTGAAAGCTTATATTTTTACTTTTTTTATCAATATTAAATATATTAATTGCAGAGTCATTAATATAACTTATGTTTTCAATATCATGAATTATGACACCATCTATTAATAAATCCATAAGTTTTCTATATTTTTCTTCACTTTCTTTTATTTGTTTTTGGATTAAAGTACTTTGAGTTATATCATTAAAGATACATATTTTTAATTCTTTATCTTCTCTTTTTTCTTTAGTACATATAAATCTATATACTTTATCTTCATAGCTATATAAATTTATAGAATCATATTTATTACATTGTAAACTACTTATCATATTTAAACATTCTTCTCCATTTTTAAAACTTTCACTTAAATATTTCAAAATATTTACTTTATTTAAATTTATACTTTTTGTATTCCAAGAATGTTTATTACAATAAATTATATTATTTTCTTCATTTAATATAACTATAGGCATGTCAGATTCTTCTATAGCTTTGTTTATATCTTCTTCTATATTTAATATCTCTTCTTTATATTCACTTTGAATTATTTTCTCTTTTTCTATTTTATTGTTTATAATATTTATATTTTCATTAAATTTAGTTACTTTCTTTTTCTTATATTCTAATCTATTATAACTAGCCTTTAATTTATTTAATATAATAAATTTGCATATAAATAAATTAATAATTATATTGATTAAAAAATATATGCTTATATTTAATCTTATACAAACTAAACTTAATATAGTTAACATAAATATTAAAGCTAACTGTAGATTTCTAAATTTTAATTTTCTTTTTGATAAATATAAAAATATAATTTTGCCCAAAGTGTATAAAATTAATATAAATTTATATATGTATATATATTTATTATTGTAAATTAACACTACATATATTAAAGTTTCTACAAAGTACATAACATTTAAGTATTTGATATTCTTAAATTTTTCAATAAACCCTATATATATACCGTTTATGAGTAAAGCTACTATAATGATTAAATTTATGTCCAAGATTTTTTCTAAATTACTTGTATAATTAATCATATATTCCCACCTTTTATCTACTTATTTACTATTTACAATAATATTAGCACATGCTTTTCAAATATTTTGTCATTTCTTGATTAAGTTAAAAAAAATAAAAAAAAGCCTTAATTAAGGCTTTTTTCTGATTTTAATTCTTTTCTCAATTTTTTTAATGCTCTTTTTTCTATCCTAGATACATATGACCTAGATATATCTAATTTTTGTGCTATTTCTCTTTGAGTTTTATATCCAAGGGTAGTTAAACCATATCTTAACTGGACTATCTCACGTTCTCTAGGAGTTAATATATTTTCTAATTTTTCATATAGCTTACTTATCTGTACTTTAAGTTCCACTTGATCTAAAATATGATCTATGTCAGTACCTAATATATCAATTAGACTTATCTCATTTCCTTCCTTATCAGTTCCAATTGGATCTTGTAAGGAAACTTGAACTTTGTTCTTTTTATTGGTTCTTATATTCATTAGTATTTCATTTTCTATACATTTAGATGCATAAGTTGCTAATCTTGTACCTTTTTCTACATTGTAAGTCTCTATAGCTTTTATAAGACCTATAGTTCCTATAGATATAAGATCATCTTGATCTTCATTTGAATTATTATACTTTTTCGCTATATGTGCCACTAATCTCATGTTTCTTTCAATTAAAACTTCCTTAGCTGATTCATCTTTTTCAAATTTAAATTTAGTTAGATAATTATATTCTTCTTCAGGAGTTAAGGGCTTTTCAAAAGATTTTAACATAGTCAATCAGGCCACCCCTTTCTTCCTTCCATGTCATTTTAAATTATATGAAAGTGGCCTGATAAAATTGCTTGTATAAAAAAATTATTTTAATATGTTCTCACATATGTCTTTAAATAAAGGTATTGCTGATTTACTTGAATCTTTAGTTCCTTCAATTATAACTGTTATTGCATACTTAGCACTTTCTTGGGGGTAAAACCCTGTTATCCACCCATGAGAAATATTTTGTTTTTTGATTGTTTTATCTGCATTCTTTACATTAATTTTAGCCTGAGTTGTTCCTGTTTTAACTCCACTTCTTTTTTCTAAAATAGATAATTCCTTAGCTGTTCCTTCTTCAGAAACTGAATTCATCATATCTTTTATCTTAGTCATAATATAAGGAGATATTACTTCTTCTTCCTTTGTAGTTTTAAAAGTTTTTAGTATATTTTTATTATTATCAATAATGCTATCATAAATATGTAATTGCTTATATAGTCCACCATTAGCAATTACTTGAGTCATTTGATTAACTTGAAGAGGTGTAAACATCATTTTTCCTTGTCCTATAGATAAATTCACTATATCTATGTCATCTTGTATACTTCCGCTTTTCTCTCCATATATATCAATTCCTACTTCTTGATCCAAATGTAGCTTCTTAGCTGCTTTTAATATATTTTCTTTGCCTACTTTTAGAGCTATATCTAAAAAAGCAGGATTACAAGAATTAGCAAAAGCTTGTTTAAGTGTTAAATGGCCATGTCCATCTAAATTGTTACAATTTAATTTTCTACCATTTACTTCTTTTGATCCTGTACATGTATAAGTATAGTTTTCATCAATTATATTATTTTCTAATGCTGCATATAAAACTACAATCTTAAATACAGATCCTGGAGCATACATATATCTAATAGCTCTATTTTGTAATTCTCCATTAGATGCATTTAAAAAATCTTCAATTGAATTTTGATTATAATTAGGTCTTGATGAAATAGCTAAAATTTCTCCAGTTTTTATATCTGATATAACTACTGCACTTGGATTTTCTTCTTTATCAACTAGAGCCTCTAATTTTTTTTGTATATCATAATCAACTGTAAGCTTTAAATGTCTATCATCTTTATTTTTATTGCTTTTAACACTTCCATTTAAAACTCCAATTTTTTTAGACTTACCAGAGTTTCCAGAACTTCCAGCCTTAAACACTTCTACATATTCTAAATTTTTATCTTTTAAAATACTATCCTGACTTTTTTCTATTCCACTTATAGCTTGATTATCACTATCTATATACCCTATAGTGTGAGCTAAAATACTTTCTTCTGAATATCGATAAGTTTTTTTATCTACTAATATATTTTCTTCTTTTAACTTAGATTTTAAATTTTCATCTATATTCTTTATTTTAAGTTCAACAATAGGAGATAGTGGATTTTCTTGAATTTTTTCATATATCTCCATGCTGCTTAACCCAGTAACCATTTGTATAAGTTCCATATATCTATCATTTATGCTAATTTGATCTTTTTGAATTATTATTATATTTTCTGTTTTTATATCAGTTAATTTTTTATTGTTTCTATCATATATAATTCCTCTTCCAGAACTTAAATTTAAAGTTGAATTACTTTGCTTTTTTGCACATTGCTCATAATAATTAGATTTTATTATTTGTATATCTACTAATCTATATATTAAAAAAACATAAATTAATATACACATTATAAATATAAAATATATCCTATTTTTACTAGTATACTTTATTACACTTTTTTTTCTAGACATAAAATCACCCCTTAGTAATTGTAATTCTTGACAATTTCTAAGGGGTTAATACTATTTATTAATGTAATTGTGTTTTTATTCTTGCTATTACCATATCTATAGCAACTTCATTTTGCCCACCTTCTGGTATAATTATATCTGCATATTTTTTATATGGCTCTATAAATTGATCATGTGCAGGCTTTACAGTTGTTAAATATTGATCTATAACAGAATCAACTGTTCTTCCTCTTTCTTTTATATCTCTTTGTATCCTTCTTAATATTCTTAAATCGTCTTCTGTATCTACATATATCTTTATATCTAATTTATTTCTTAATTCTTCATCTTCTAGTATCATTATACCTTCTACTATAATTATATCTTTTGCTTCTGTAGTTATAGTTTCTTCTAGATTTCTAGTATGAAGTTCATAATCATATATTGGTTTTTCTATAGTTTCTCCATTGCATAACATATCTAAGTGCTTTATTAATAATTTATTATCAAAAGCTAGAGGATGGTCATAGTTTGTTTTTAATCTTTCTTCAAATGATAAGTGAGATTGATCTTTGTAATATGCATCTTGTTCTATTATAGCGATATTTTCTTCTGGTATACTTTCTTTAATAGATTTACATACTGTACTTTTTCCTGATCCTGTTCCACCTGTTATACCTATTATAAGTGTCTTTTTTTCTTTTTTCATATGTCTCTCTCCTTAAAAGTTTTTATTTATATGATTTGTTTTTATAATTAGTTATAGATTATTCATAATCATCTGGCATAGAATCGCCTGTATAAAATCCATTTGTCAATGGTCTATGACTTTTAGATTGTATATTTTCTAACCATTTAGGATTAAACTCATATTCGTTTGGATTTTTATAAAACTTATCTAGAGCTTCTCTATAAACTTTTATAACTGTTTCTAAATATTCATCGCTTTGTAACCTTCCATCAATTTTTAAACTAGTTACACCTGCTTTTATAAATTCTGGTAGATATTTTAGCATACATAAATCTTTTGAGTTAAAGAAAAATGTTCCTTTTTCATCTTCATATACTGGGTAATACTCACCTTGTCTTTTTTCTTCTAATAAATTATACCTTTTATTATCTTTTTCATAGTTAGCATTATCTTTCCCATTTAAATAACTACTTATAAGGCGTCTTCCTGAGTAAGATATACATATAGGACCATGTACAAAAGCTTCTATTTCTAAATCTAGCGGAGTCTTGGCTCTAATTTTATTTATCTCATCAAAAGATAATTCACTAGTTATGATTATTCTTTTTATACCTTGGTCATACCAAAAGTTTGCACTATTGTAATTAGTGACATTAGCTTGCTGTCCCATATGAACTTTAACTTTAGGTATAGTTTCCTTTACTACAGCAAGTACACCTGGGTCTGAAACTATTATAGCGTCTACTTTTATTTTTTCAAGATTTAATAAGTATTCTTGTAATTTATCAAAATCTTCATTATGTGGCATAACATTTACAGCTATATAAACTTTTTTTCCTTTTTCATGAGCAAAATTTATTCCACTTTCTAAATCTTCTTTTGAAAAGTTTTTATTAATTGCATCAATTCCAAAAGAATCTCCACCTATATATACAGCATCTGCACCACTTTCTAACGCTATTTTTAAATTATTCAAATCTTTAGCATATGATAAAAGTTCGATTTTATGCATCTAAATCACCTCTTACTTTCTTTTTATAACTAAGTGTAACTCCATCTCCTATAGGAATTATTGATGTATCTAAGTAGTCACAATTACATATATAATCTAAGTAATTTCTCATTCTCTTTACTATAGTTTTTTTTCTTCTTATAACATAACTATCGTGAGCTACCATACCTTTATAAAGAATGTTATCTGATACAAGTAATCCATCTACTTTTAACTTATCTATTACCATATCATAAAATAACTTATACTGGCCTTTAGCTGCATCTATGAAAATCATATCAAATTCTCCTTCAACTTCTTTTAAAAGTTCTTCAGCATCACCTTCTAATATAGTTATATTATCTTCCATACCTGCTCTTTTTATATTTTCTTTAGCTTTTTCTATCATTTTTTCATTTCTTTCAACAGTTATTATTTCAACATTTTTATTTAGTACTGTTGCAAAGAAAATAGATGAGTATCCTATTGCACATCCAACTTCTAAGATTCTCTTTGGCTTTTGCATTTTTAATAAAACTTTTAAAAAGTCTGACACTTCTTTATGTATTATCGGTACATTATACTCATTTGCATAATCTTCTAATTCCTTTAATAATCCTTCTTTATCTTTTAATGTGTTTCTTATATAATCTTCTACTAAATCATCAACTATATTACTCATATTTTCAGCTCCTTGATTGCCCTAAAAAAGGCAAAAGTTTCGCTTTAAATAAAATACTAATTTAAATTTTTAGCGATAATCCTTTGCCTTTGTGGACAAATATTTTATTTACTTTTCTGATTTTTCTTGATTTAATTTATCTCTATCTTTTTTATAACTTTCAACATGTTTTAAATGTTCTTCATAAGTTTTACTATAATTATTTTTACCATCTATAGTTGCCACAAAATATAAATAATCACTATTTGCTGGATTCAATACAGCTTGTATAGATTTAACACCTGGATTAGATATAGGTGTAGGCGGTAATCCTTTATTAATGTAGGAGTTATACGGAGATTTTATCTTTAAATCTTTATACATAACTCTGTCTTTTCTTTCATCAAATATATATTGTATAGTAGCATCTGATTGCAGAGGCATATCAACATCCAATCTATTGTAGAACACGCTCGCAATCATAGGTCTATCTTCATCTAAAACAGCTTCTTTTTCAATTATAGATGCTAAATTAACTACTTGTTGAAGAGTTAAACCTCTTTCTTTTTGCTCTCTTTTAAACTTATCTGTATACATTTTTTCAAATCTTTTTAACATAGTAGATAAAACTTCTTTTTCAGTAACATTTTTATCAAAATGATAAGTATCAGGATATAAAAAACCTTCTAAACTTATAATATCTTTTTCATCTAAGAATTTAAATTCACTATAGAATTCTTTAGGATTATTTATTAATTTTTCATAAACTTCCTTATTTCCGATTCCTTTAGATGTTAAGTATTTTATTACTTCTTTATAAGTCGAACCCTCTGGTATTGTTACCTTTATTCCATCATTATAAGTTTTACCACTAAAAAGTATATCTAGTACCTTAGAATTTGAATAGCTTTGACGTAATAAATACTTGCCAGCTTTAACACCATGTTCATTTGGTTTAAATTTACTAACTGCTTTAAATAAAACTTTATTTTTTATAACTTTATTTTCTTTTAAAATATTTGATACGTCTGTTAAAGTTGATCCATTAGGTATTTTTACTATTATTTCTTTTTTGCTATTTTTATCATATGGACCTATTTGAATATATATATATCCAGCTATTAAACCTAGTATAATTATCGTTATAATACTTATAACTTTTAAGTTTATCTTCCTAAAATTCATAGGTTTATCTACTCCTTATGCATATTTATATCCTTTATATTATAAATCTTAGTATAAAAATTTTCAATAAAATTGTCGAAACAAAATAAAAAGCCTAACGTTATTTTTTACACGTTAGGCTTTTTTTAATCATATCTTTAGAATTTTAAAATTTTATCTTTAGTTACAACCCCATAAACTAATTTACCTTCATCTACTTTTTCATCAGATATTGTATATGCATTTAAAAATCTTTCTTTAGCTACTTCTATTTTGTCTAGTTTATTATAATGCATATAAGCTATAGTCTCTCCTTCTTCAACAAAGTCTGAAACTTTTTTAGTTAAAACTATACCAGCTGATAAATCTAGTTCATCTTCTTTAGTTTCTCTACCTGCTCCTAAAATCATAGCTGAAACTCCTACTTCTTCAGCTTCTATTTTCTTTATATATCCTTTTTTAGGAGATTTTATTTCTAGTATTTCTTTTGCTTGAGGAAGTAATGAATAATCATCTACTACTTTGCTGTTTCCACCTTGATTATCTATAAATTCTCTTAATTTATCAAGTGCTCTTCCACTAGATATAGCTTCTTGTATTTTTTCTTTACCTTCTTCAAAACTTTCAACTACTTTAGCTAACAACAACATATATGCACCTAAAGTTTCACATAACATTACAAAGTCTTTCGGACCTCTCCCTTTTAGAGTTTCTATTGCTTCTATAACTTCTAAAGAATTCCCTACTGCAAATCCTAAAGGTTCATCCATATCAGTTATAAGAGCTATAGTTTCTCTATTCATATTATCTCCAATATCAACCATTTCTTTTGCAAGTGCAAATGAATCATCTATAGTCTTCATAAATGCTCCATCTCCAGTTTTAACATCTAAAACTATAGCGTCTGCACCTGAAGCAAGTTTTTTACACATTATACTACTTGCAATTAATGATATATTATCAACTGTAGCTGTAACATCTCTTAATGCATACATTTTTTTATCTGCAACTGCTATTGATGCTGTTTGTCCACATACTGCTATTTTGTGTTTATTTACTGAATCTATAAATTTGCTTGGTTCCATTTCAATTGAAAAACCAGGTATAGATTCTAACTTATCTAATGTTCCCCCTGTATGACCAAGCCCTCTTCCTGACATTTTAGGTACTGGAGCATTACAAGATGCTACTAAAGGTGCCAATGCTATAGTTGTTTTATCACCTACTCCACCTGTACTATGCTTGTCCACTTTTATTCCATTTATAGCAGATAAATCTATAACTTCTCCAGAATTCATCATGGCTTCTGTTAAATAAGCAGTTTCTTCTTTGTTCATTTTATTTAAATATATAGCCATTAAAAGAGCTGATGCTTGATAATCTGGAATTTCTCCTTTAGAATATTTCTCTACAAAAAAATTAATTTCTTCTTTGCTTAAAACTTCATTATCTCTTTTTTTCTTTATAATGTCATAAATTCTCATAGCTAATCTCCTTATTATTAGTTATATACTTTAACAATATTTATAATTTATTTATTATTGATTTTACTAAACTTAAAAACTCTGATTTTACTTTTTGTGTTGTTTCTATAACTTCTTCATGATTTAAAGGCTGATTTAATATTCCTGCTGCCATATTTGTTATACAAGATATGCCTATAACATCTAAGTTCGAATGTCTAGCCACTATAACCTCTGGCACAGTTGACATGCCCACTGCATCTGACCCTAAGATTTGAGCTAATCTTACTTCTGCTGGTGTTTCATATGTTGGACCACTAAAGAAAGTATATACCCCTTCTTTTACATCTATCCCTAAATCTTTAGCACATTCTTTAGCTAATTCTATATATCTTGGAGTATATGCCGTTGACATATCAGGAAATCTTACTCCTAATCTACTATCATTAGGTCCTATTAATGGATGATGTCCACTAAAGTTTATATGATCTTTTATTATCATTAAATCTCCTGGATTGAAATCTTTATTAGCTCCTCCGGCTGCATTAGTAACTATAACTGTTTTTACACCTAATTCTTTCATAACTCTAACTGGAAATGTTACTGACTCCATTGAGTATCCTTCATAAAAATGAAAACGCCCTTGCATAGCAATTACACTCTTTCCTTGCAATTGACCTATAACTAATTGACCATTATGCCCTTCTACTGTTGAAACTGGAAAATTAGGGATCTCATCATATTTTATTTTTACTGGATTTTCAATTTCATCACCTAAAACTCCTAACCCTGAACCTAATATAAGCCCTATTTCTGGAGATTTGTCTATCTTAGATAGTATATAGTTTTTACTCTCTTGTATTTTATTATATAAACTGTTCATGCTAATCCCCTTTATACACTAAGTTATTTAATAATTTCATTTTTAAAACTCTTACCATTTTTAGGACCATCCACATTTAATATATCTGCTACAGTTGCACCTATATCTGCAAAACTATTTCTAGTTCCTAAATTGTATCCATTAACTACATTTTTACCATAAACTAGTATAGGTATATATTCTCTTGTATGGTCTGTCCCTTTGTATGTTGGGTCATTACCATGGTCTGAGTTTATGATTAATATATCATCATCTTTCATATTTTCTAAAATCTCAGGTATTCTAGCATCAAATTCTTCTAATGCATTTTTATATCCCTCTACATCTCTTCTATGTCCATATTTAGAATCAAAATCTACTAAGTTAGTAAATATAAGACCTTTATTATCTTTTTTCATATAATTTATAGTTTGGTCTACTCCATCCATGTTATCCTTGGTATGTATAGCCTCAGTGATTCCTTGCTTATTGAATATATCTTCTATTTTTCCAACTCCTATAACATCTAAGTTAGAATTTTTTATATTATCTAATACAGTATCTTCAAATGGGCTTAAAGAATAATCTCTTCTATTTGAAGTTCTTTCAAATGCTCCTGGAGTTCCTATAAATGGTCTAGCTATTATTCTAGCTACAGCATTTTCACCCATCATTATTTCTCTAGCAATTTCACACATTTTATACAATTCATCTAAAGGTATTACTTCCTCATGTGCTGCAATTTGGAATACACTATCTGCAGAAGTATAAACTATAACTTCTCCAGTTTTCATTTGTTGTTCACCTAATTCATCTAATATAGCTGTTCCTGATGCAGGTTTATTACCTATCACTTTTCTATTTGTTTTTCTTTCAAATTCCTCTATGATTTCTCTTGGGAATCCATTTTCGTAAGTTTTAAAAGGTGTTTCAACTAAAACTCCAGTCATTTCCCAGTGCCCTGTTGTTGTATCTTTACCTTTAGACACTTCCTTAGCTCGTCCAAATGAGCCTTTAGGATTACTTATACTTTCTAAACTTTCAACACCTTCTATATTACTTAATCCTAAGTTTATCATATTAGGTATTTTTATATCCTTATATGTTTTAACTATGTTTCCTAAAGTATTTACATTTACATCTCCAAATTTTTCAGAATCAGGAAGGGCTCCTATTCCAACACTATCAATTACCATCCATATAACTCTGCTCATAAAATTTCCTCCTATAATGTATTATTTTCTAGGATGTTTTTCTTTTAATTCTTTTCTTACATTTTTATCTATACAATTTAAATAATATTGTAAACTAGATAAATTAGAATTACCTAATATTTTGCTGACTACAGCTATATTTGCACCTTCATTAATCAAATGTATAGCAAATGAATTTCTTAATATAGTTGGATTTATACTTTTATTTATATTAGCTCTTTTTGCATGTTTTTTTATAAGTTTCCAAAGACCTTGTCTTGTAAACCTAGTTCCATTAGAACTTATAAATAAAGCCTTTTCCTCATAGTTGAATTTTAAAATCTCATTTCTTGATTCATTTAAATATTTATTAAGATATTTGCTTGTAATTTGTGATAAAGGTATCACCCTCGGGTTTTTGCCTGACTTACAGCAAATATAGTCAAACTCTATGTTTACATCATCTAAGTCTAATTCTATTAATTCAGTTACTTTCATACCTGTTCCATATAATACTTCAAATATAGCTTTATCTCTTATATCTTTTATATTATCTAGATTTTGAAAGTTAAGTAATGACTCAATTTCTTCTTTTGTTAAAATATTTATTTCCTTTTTTTCTATTTTGGGTTTTTTTATATTTTTAGATACATTAATTTTGATATATCTATTTAAAAATAAATATTCATAAAATGACTTTATAGATGATATACTTCTAGATACAGTGGATATAGATAAATCTAACTTTTCTAATTCTATTATATAGCTTATTATATCATTTTCTGTCGAATCAAATAAGTCAATATTTTTATTTTTTATATATTTTAAGTACTTTTTTATATCTATAAAATAAGAGTTAATAGTATTGTCACTCAAATTTCTTATAGATTTTATATATTCTATATATTCGTTTAATAGTTGCATTTTTTAACCCTTTACTTTCAAAATATTTGTAAAGTTAATATAGACAAAGCATTTAAAATAGTTTGTACAAATATTGTTCCCGTTATTATCAAAGTTGAATTTATTAAATATCTTTTCATTAAATATACACAATTTGTTTTATTTTTCTTTTTAATTTCGTGTATTGCTTCAAGTAAATATTTAAAGGATATCAATGCTAAAATCAACATACCTGGTAATACTACAACAAATTTAATAAGTGTTATCAGTACTATTTTAAATGAACTTAATTTCATAGCTATTATAAAACTATTTATAGTATATCCTATAGATAGCCCTTTTATTGCAAAAACTATAATAGCAATTGGAGATAGTATTATAGATATTGTACCTATTGTCATAATTAATAAAAAACTTAAATCCATTTTAAGATTTGATATTAATATTTCTTTTAAGTTTATATCTGAGTTATAGTAATTTGCAGTATATGATACTTTCTCGCTTACGTCATCAATATATTGAGGAAAAAATTTATTTAATAGTGATCCTATAATTACAAATACCATAAATAAACCAGATATAAGTATTATCTCCTTATTAATTTTGTCTAACATATTTCTTTTGTTTAATCTTCTCAAAAATTACAACCCCCTCTTTTGTACTTACATAATTTTTATGCAAGATAAGAGGAGGTTATTCCAATTTATAAAAGTTCTTTTGCAAGCAAAAGTCCTATAGATGTCTTAGCATCTTCTATATCATTTTTTTTGATCATTTCAAAAATTTCTTTTAAATCTACTTCTTGAACATCTAAAAATTCATCTTCTTCTAAGCTAGCTTCTCCTGCTTCTAAATCTGTAGCTAAATAAATATATATTTTTTGATTCGAAAAACCAGCTGAAGTATAAAACTTATGTATTAGCTTTATATTATTAGCAGTATATCCTGTTTCTTCTTTCAATTCTCTAATAGCACAATCTCTTGGATTTTCACCTTGCTCTAATTTTCCTGCAGGTATTTCCCATATTGCTTTTTCTATAGCTTTTCTATATTGTTTAACTAATACAACTTTATTTTCATTAGTTATAGCTACTATACCTACTGCTCCAGGATGTTCAATTATTTCCCTTTTTTGATATCCCTTTCTAGGAACTTCTACTGTATCTACCTTCAAACTTATAACTTTTCCAGTATATATCCTATCACTACTTACTGTCTGTTCCTCTATTATCATAACAAACCTCCATTAAGTAATATGCCGCATTGCTTGCTGCATCAAAAAATTCACTATCTTGTTCGTAATTTCTGCCCATGCTTTTAACTTTTAATCCATAGTAATTTAAATCATCAAAAGTATTACCTGGTTTGATATATACTATATTATGTTTTTCCTGTAAATTATTTTTTTCAATCTGTTTGTTTATATATTCAAGTTTATCTTTATCTTCAATCCCTATTGGTATATTAACATTTACATTTACAATTTCACTTAATACAGTAATACTATGGTGACTAATTCCTACATGTCTATCTCTTTTGTCAGCAAAGCTAATTCTAGGTATAGCAATTGGATTTCCACCTAACTTCTTAACTGCATCTAATATAGGTCCTTGTTCTATTCCTGTAAATCCATATTTAGTTCCTGTACCTGCTATTCCTGGTCCCATACTTACAAATACAACATCAGCATTTAAAATTTCTTTAGCTGTTATTAACGCTGAGTAAATATTTATACACTCATAGTCTCCACCAAATGCATTACCTATTGTTATAGTATTATCTATTAATTTTTTATTTTTTAAATTCTCTACATTTTTACTTAGGTATATAGGTAAAGAAGCTCCATCTGTCATTATATACACAAGCTTTTTATTTGGATTATGTCTTTTATATGAAGCAACAAATGGAGTCAGCATACTATGTAGAGTTCCTACTACTACAGGAAGGTTCTCTAAGCTTTTAAATTCATTTATTTTATCATGTAATTTACTATCTTGTTCTTCAACTGAATCTACTTTCACTTGCATAGGTGTATATCTTAACTTCATTATATGTCCACCAGGAGTCATATTAGACTCTAGTTTATTTAGGTTTGCTATAACAAAGTGGTATCCACCTGTTCCAAGACTTAATTCAACTGCAGTAGTATTTAATACTACTTCATTTCCTATATCTACATTTCCTGTCATTTTCGGATAATTATATGCTTTTGCTATATTTCCATTAACATTTACAGTTATTTCTTCTAAAGTTTCTGATTTACTTATTATAGATTCTACCAACCCAATCTTTTTACTTATCATAAGATTACCTTCCTAGTTTATCAATAAAGTTTAAAACTTTATTATTTTCTATTATTTTAGTTAAAGAATATTTTTCAGTTAGTATATGTATAAATATTAAAAATACTAACCATGATATTCTTATAGGCATATCATACCCCATTGATATAAGTATACCTATAGATATTCCTAAAACATTTGATCCAGTATCACCCATCATAGCTTTAGCTTTTAAATCATCTATAAAGTATACACATACACTTGGTAATAATATAAGTAGTAATCCTTTAGGATATCCTACCAATGTTAAAAATAAAATTATAGCTATAAGTAAATATACCTTTATAGCCCTTCCTGGCCTTAAATCTAATAAATTCATTAAATTTGTAGATAAAGCTATTATTAATGTATTTATAATTATATCAGTTAAATCTTTAGAAATCGCAATAGATATAATAAGTCCTACAAATCCTCCAAATAATGCTTTAAATCCACCAGTTGTTAGATTTCCTTTTAATAAACTTTTAAAATGGCCCTTTAATCCACTTACATCTCTATTTCCAACAATATCATCTAATATACCTGCTAAACACATTGCCATTAATCCAAACATATACATAAATATATAAGCTATATTTTCATAATTTTTAGTAAAATATGCTAATATAATTCCATTTATAACTATTGTAGGTAAAAATACTAATCCCATACTTACTGGTATCATATCTTTTTTGTAATTAGGTCTTATTACATCACTTGAAATTAACATATTTTTAAAAAATGGTATAACGATATATGTTACTAATATACCTGCTAGTAGCATTATTATATATAATATAGAAGTATTCAATAACACTACCTCCATTCTTTCTTTTTCTTATTAACTATTTTTTTTATATGATAAAATTGCTTACCTCTATGTATAAATCCTTTTAGGTCTCTTCCAGTTTCACTATGAGTCATGTTAACTAGAACTTCTTTTATAGAGTATCCATATTTTAATATATCTATAGTCATTCCTACTTCAACACCATATCCATAAGGTATCTCTTTAAATTTTTCTAAAACTTCTCTTTTAAATATTCTCTGACCTGATATTGTAGCATCTAATTCAACACCTGTCATTTCTAAAACAGATTCTTTAGCTAATCTTTTTACAAAACCCATCCCTCCTTTTTTCTTAGCAGGTGGGAATTTGGCTATCGTTACATCCACTTCATTATTTATAACAGGTTTTATAAGTTTTATAGTTTCACTAGATGAACTACCTAAATCACCATCTAAAAACCCTATTATATTTGCATTTTTCATGGCTATATCAAGTCCATAGTTTAATGCGTAACCTTTACCTTTATTTTTATCTAATTTAAAAACTTTTACTTTATCATTATTTACTGATTTAGCCATCTTTTCTGTGTTATCACTTGATCCATCATCTACAACTATTATTTCATTTATTTCGTCTATATTTACTATTCCTAAAAGTGTATCTTTTATTTTTTGTTCTTCATTATATGCTGGTACTATTATACTAACATAAGGATTCATAATTAAATCTCCTTTATTTTTACTTAAATGGTATTATAGAATCTGCACTTTCTCCTCTACCAAAATTACCTTGTTCTGTAGAGTTTTTAAGTGTATAAACTAAAGATAATTTTCCTAATCCTTCTTCTGAATTATTTATAGTAGGTATTTTTGATTTTTTATACATATCTATATATGAAAATCCTACATCACTTTTTTGAGTAGCTACTATGTACTTATCTTCTGATTTTAATTTGCTTATTAAGTTTTTATCAATGTCTACAAACTTTTTAGAATCTTCACTATTATTTCCTGAAGCTATAACTACTTGTGAATAATCTACATAATTATCAGCTATAGAATTAATTTTTATCATATCTAATTTTTCAAGTTCTTGTAATTTCTCAATTGCATTTGATTCTTTTAAAGAGTCAACTAAATAGTTTATTACATCTTTACTAGATTTTAATTCTAAGTTTTGAGAACTAGAAAGTTCTTTTATCTTATCTTTATTATTTATACCATCTTTTAATATTATATTAAATGATACTTGTCCACTTGCATCTGTTATTGTATTAGCTACATCTTCAGTATAATCATAATTTTCTGTAGTTGAAATTATTCCTATATGTTTGTCTTGAAGTTCATCTTTTATTAATTTGGCATAATTGTCATTTACATATTCAACTAACTTATTATATTCATTTTTATTTTTTGATAATTTTTTCTCTAAATCCTTGTTTGTTGTTTTTATTTCCTCAAATTTGTTATCTAAATCACCTATTATCGAAGTTTGTTGCTTGCTAAGTGCTTGGTCATAATTTAAGTTAAAACCTACTAAAATTCCTATGCCTAATGCAATAAATATAGCACCTATTGTAACTATGTAATACTTCATATTTATGTGCATATTAATCCTCCTCAACTAATTACATCTGTAATAATAATTTAATTTTTAATTCCATCAAATGCATAAACTGCTGAACGCTTGGTAAAATTGAAGCAAGTATTATTACTGGGAATAATGCTGTAGCTATTAATGCCCATATATACTTTAATTTTAATTTGCTTCTATATAATAAATTTACACCTTTTGCATCTATAAGTTTAGAACCTATCTTAAGTCTAACTAAAAATGTACTGGCCATACCAGGTCTTCCTTTTTCTAAGAAATCTATCATATTAGAATGAGTCCCTACAGCTACTATTAGTTCAGCTTTATATTCATAAGCTGTAAGCATAGCTATATCTTCACTAGTTCCTGGTGCAGGAAAAACTATAGCGTCTAATCCTAAATCTTGAACTCTTTTAAGTCCTGGTGCCCTACCATCTGTATATGCATGCACAACTATTTCTTTTGTCTTTTTTAAAGCTTCATCACTTACACTATCCATATCTCCTACTATTACATCTGGAGTGTAGCCGAATTCTAAAAGAGCATCAGCACCACCATCTACACCTACTAATATAGGCTTCATTTCTTCTATGTAAGATATTATTGTGCTTAAATCTTGCTTATAGTCCTGTCCTCTTACAACAATTAATACATGTCTATTCTTATAGTTTGTATTTACTTTTGGTATTTCAACTTCACCAAGTATAAATCCTTTTTCTTTTTTAGCATAATCTATAGTATTATCTATAAATCTATCTAATTCTACAGATAAATTTTCATATGCTAATTTTATCTTGTTATCAACTTCATTTTTATCTAATACTTCTCCTTGACCTAATAATTCACCATCTCTATAGATTTTTCCATCTATAACCTCTATTACTTGGCCTTCTTGTAGATTGTTGAATACTTCTTCTCCTACGTTATCTACAATAAGTATATTTTTATCTACAAGTATACCAGGTCCTTTATTTGGATATCTTCCACTTATAGACTGGGCTGCATTTATAACAAGTTTTATCTTTCCTTCTACTAATGAATTCGCAGCAACTTCATCTATATCTTTATGATTTATAACTGCTATTTCTCCGCCAGTAAGTCGCTTTGCAAGCCTTTTAGTTTTTCTGTCTACCTTAATAGGGGCTTCGACTCTCATACTTAAAACCTCCACTTTTCGTTTTTGAAATCACATTACATTATAGCATTATTTTATAACAATTTAAATAATTAAAATTGGTCAATAGACTTATACGTCCCTAACAATACTAATTAAATCCATCTTGTTGTTAATTTTTGGATTTTCTATAACATTTTTTAGTAAGTAGTCAAGTTTTTGCCCTATGTCTTTTCCACCATACCCTAAAGCTCTTAAATCATTGCCATCTATAGCCAATTTATCTAGAGAGTAACACTCTTTATTTTGTTCTATTTCATTTATAATTTCATAAATCTTGTCATAGTCTTCATTAATAAATTCTTTTTTAAGAATTTTTTTAATATATAATAAATAACTTAAATTTTCCTTACCAATTTTATTTAAATATAATTTTATGCATACTTTATCAGCTATTATTTTGTTGTCTAAATTATCTATTAAAATACTACATTGTTTCTTAATTTTATTTGAATATCTAAATATATTAAGTATATTTTTACTTTCTTCAACATCTCCTATTGTGTACATGAATATAGCTAATCTTATAATTAAATCTTTTTTTGATTTTTTTATATATTTTAATTCATTTTTATTTATTTTCACATTATTAATTCCTAAAATTTCAAACATTCCTGCTTGGTAAAGTATATCTAAATTTTCAGGACTATCACTAAGTAGTATTTTATTAAATTCATTTTGTATTCTTTCAATACTTACATTTTTTATCAACTTTATATTTTTATAAATACTTTTTAATGTGTCTTTTTCTATATCAAATCCTAATTTGCAACTAAATCTAACAGCTCTTATTATTCTTAATCCATCTTCATTAAACCTCTCATCAGCTTTTCCAACTGTTTTTATTAACTTTTTACGAATATCACCTATTCCATCAAAGGTATCAAATATACCAATTCTATGGTTATATGCTATAGAATTTATTGTGAAATCTCTTCTTTGTAAATCTTTATTTATGTCATTTGTAAATTCTACAAAATCTGGTCTTCTATTATCATTATATTCTCCATCTATCCTGTACGTTGTAATTTCATACTCAATACCATTTTTTATTAAAGTAATAGTTCCATGTTTAATTCCAGTTTCAATTATTTTTTCATTTTTAAATATACTCATAATTTCGTTTGGCTTTGCACTAGTAGTTATATCGTAATCATTAGGTTTTAATCCTATTATAGAATCTCTTACACACCCTCCAACAATAAAAGCCTCATATCCATTATCATATATTTTATTAATTATGTATTCTACATCTTTTGGTATTTGTAATTTCATATTCTCACCTCTACTAAATTAACTATTATATATTTTATACATTTAGATAAAAAAATAAAGCCTTCATTTTATTGAAGACTTTATTTTATCTATTACTTAACCATACTGTGTTCTAATCTTAATTTGTCAGCTATCATAGCTATAAACTCTGAATTAGTTGGCTTTCCTTTAGTATTGTGTACTGTATATCCAAATAATTGATTTATAGTATCAACCTTACCTCTGCTCCAAGCAACTTCTATAGCATGTCTTATAGCTCTTTCAACTCTACTTGGAGTAGTATTAAACTTTTTAGCAATACTTGGGTATAACTCTTTTGTAACAGCTCCTAATAATTCTACATTATCTATAACCATCTTTATAGCTTCTCTTAAATATAAGTAACCCTTTATATGCGCTGGAACCCCTATTTCATGTATTATATTAGTAATTTCAGTTTCTATATTACCTACATTTTTTACAAAATCAGCCTTAGTCATTTTTATATCCATATTTCCTCTAGATTTAGACTCTACAACTGTATTTTTATTTGAAACTAAACCTCTTATTCTATTTATAAATATTACAAAATCAAAAGGTTTAACTATATAATAATCTGCTCCTAAATTAATTGCACTTTGAGTTATTTTATCTTGACCTACTGCAGATAAAACTATGATCTTAGGCATTTTGTCTAAGTTCATAGAATTTAATTTTTCTATTACCCCTAATCCATCAAGATGTGGCATTATAACATCTAAAACTAATACATCTGGTTGTGTTCTAGAAACTAAATCTAATGCTTCAATCCCATCTTTTGCAATCCCTAATATTTCTATATCATCTTCATTAGATAAATACTCTTTTAATACTTGACAAAAGTCCCTATTATCATCAGCTAAAACTATCTTTATTTTTTCGTTCATTATTTTTCCCCCCATAGAATTTATAATTTATTAAAAATATTATCTTTATTTTTCACTAATTAACTTATTCGACATTTAATATTTATAATCCTTCTACTTATTTTATTTTTATACATATAATTATATTATCATCTTATCTATAAAAATTCCATATCCTATTTTAGAGTTATCTAGAAAAACATGTGTTAGTGCACCGATTATTTTATTATTTTGTATTATAGGTGCTCCACTCATACCCTGGATTATTCCTCCAGTATAATCTATTAGTCTATCGTCTACTACCTCAACTATCATATCCTTACCATATTTTCTGTCTTTATTATTTATTTTTTTTATTACTACCTTATATTCTTCTATTATTCCATCTTTATTTTGAAATAATATACTAGCTGGACCAGCTCTCACATCCTTCTTATCACTTACTTCTAATATTTTATGTTTTCCACCATTATCATATGTCGTTAATTTTCCATTTATACCAAAATCATCATTATCATTAAAATTACCTATAGATTTATCAACATTAAAATTAGCCTTTATTTGCCCAACACATCCATCATCTCCCTTTATAATTTCTATATCTTTAGCATTATATATGTTTCCTTTTTTAACTTTTATCAGCTCTTTAGTATCTATATCTTTTATCGCATGTCCTATAGCTGAAAATGTATTATCTTCAGGATTGTAAAATGTCATAGTACCTATTCCAGAAATTTTATCTCTAATCCATAATCCTAATTTATATCCATTGCCATTTTTCTTCAACTTAACTTCTTTTTGTATGTGCTCACCATCTCTATCTACTAAAACATCTACGAAATCTTTATTACAGTGATTTATAATTTTTTTCACATCCTTGCTATTGTACACCCGTTTTCCTTCTATACTAACAATGTTATCACCTGATTTTATTCCATCTATATAATCTTCCTCATTTTCTAAAACTAATATTCCATCTGTGTTAGCTCTTATACCTACAATATTACCTAATGGAATTAAGTGCTTAACTTCTTTTTTTTCACTACTATTTACTCTCGCTATCCCTAATATAAACATAGATATAATTAACAATAAATAAATTTTTTTCATTTTCTATTCCATGTCCCTTCTCATATATTCATATACATATAGTTCCAATTTTTCTATTTTTTATCCATCATAAACATAAAATAAAAAAGGTACCTAATTAGGTACCTTTTTAGCAAGTTCTATTATTTCACTAGCATGTTCCATTGTTTTTTCAGTTATATTACTTCCAGCTATAAGTCTAGCTATTTCATTTTTTCGTTCTTCATCATTTAATCTACTTATTAAAGTAAATGTTCTATCTGTAGAGGTCTTTTTCTCTATACAATAATGAGTATCTGCATTGGCAGCAATTTGAGGAAGATGAGTTATACAAAGTATTTGCTTCTTCTTCGCTATAACAGATAATTTTTCTCCTACAATTTGTGCTGCTATTCCACTTATACCTGTATCTATTTCATCAAATACCAAAGTGTCTATCTCATCTATATCAGCTAGTATAGTTTTAAAAGCTAACATAAATCTTGACATTTCTCCTCCAGAAGCTACTTTGTATATAGGCTTAATGTCTTCTCCTAAGTTAAAAGAAATCATAAATTCTATATCATCTTGACCTTTTAAATTAAAATTACTTTTATTAAAAGCAACTTCAAATACGATATTTTTCATATTTAAACTTTTAAGTTCATATAGTAATTTTTCTTGGAGGTCTTTAGCTACATCTTTTCTTTTTTCAGTTAGTTTGTCTGCCTTAGATTTTAATACTACCTCGATATCCTGAAGTTTTGATTTTAATTTTTCAACCTTTTCATCTCTGTTAAGTATTTCATCTAATCTAGTAGAAATCTTGTTTTTGTACATTAAAATTTCATCTATAGTATCTCCATACTTTCTTCTTAATGTGTTTATTTCATCTACTCTTTGTTCTATTTGATCTAATTCATATGGAGAAAAATCTATACTGTCTTTATAACTTCTAATATCTCTAGATATATCTTGAAGTTCATACATTATTCTTTCTATTGTTTCATTATATTCATTTAATCTATCATCATACTTAGCTATAGAACTTAAATCTCCTAGTGATTTAGATATAAGATCTACAGAATTTATACTTCCATCATATAAATTCGAATATGCATTATTTAAGTTTGTATATATTTTCTCACTATTTCTATATACTTCTCTTTGTTTTAATAAATCTTCATATTCATTACTATTTAAGTTAGCTGATTCAATTTCATTTATTTGAAATTTAATCAAATCTATTTCTCTTTGAATTTGCATATCATCTTTATTTTCTGTTAATAGATTTAAAGCTTTTTTAAGCTCATTATATTCATTAAATATGCTTTCATATTCATTTTTACATTCAAATAAATTTTCTTCTCCAAATAAATCTAAAAAATCTATATGTGTATCTTTATCAAATAAAACTTGATTTTGATGTTGTCCATGTATATCTATTAAATATGTAGATATCTCTCTTAAAAAAGATACTTTTACACTTCTTCCATTTATTCTAGATACACTCTTTCCATCATCAAATATTTCTCTACTTATTATTATTTGATTATCTTCTTCTATATCTATTCCATTTTCTAATAACTTTTCTTTTAATTTCTTATTATTTATATCAAATATTGCTTCTACTAATCCTTTTTCTGTTCCTTTTCTTAAAAAAGATCTATCATATTTTCCACCTAAACATAGGCCCAGGGCACCTATAATTATAGATTTTCCTGAACCTGTTTCTCCTGTTAGTATGTTTAAATTTTTATCTATGTGTAACCTTAATTCATCAACTAAGGCACAATTTTTCATATATAATTCAAGGATCAATCTAAATCCCCCTCTTTATTACATTAAATTATGAGAATTGTCCACAACCTTATCTATAGTCAGCTTAAATTCTTCTTTGTTGTATTCATATCCTTCATTGGAATTTTTTAAATGTATTAGATATTCAATATTACCTTCTGGACCTTTTATAGGTGAGTAATCTAATCCTAATATTTCAAATCCTGATTCTACTGCAAAATTAGATATTTTTTCTATAACTTCTATATGCGTAGACTTTTCTCTAACAACACCTTTTTTTCCTACTTTTTCTCTTCCTGCTTCAAATTGAGGCTTTATTAAAGCTACAATTTGTCCATTAAGCTCTAATAGTTCCTTTGCTTTTGGTAAAACTAGTTTTAAAGATATAAAAGATACATCTATAGATGCAAATTGCCCAAATTCTTTAGTATCTTCTATAGTTACGTGTCTTATATTAGTTCTTTCCATGCAGACAACTCTTTCATCTTGTCTAAGTTTCCATGCTAATTGACCATATCCAACATCTATTGAAAATACTTTTTTCGCTCCGTTTTGAAGCATACAATCAGTAAATCCTCCTGTTGATGCTCCTATATCTAAGCACACTTTATTTTCTAAAGTTATATCAAAGTTTTTCATAGCTTTTTCTAGCTTTAATCCACCTCTACTAACATAAGGTATAGGATTACCTTTAACCTCTATATTACACTCTTCCTTAAATTCAGATCCAGCCTTATCACATCTTTGGTTATCTACAAAAACTAATCCAGCCATAATAGCTTTTTTAGCTCTTTCTCTACTTTCAAAAAAACCTTGCTCTACAAGTAATATGTCTATTCTTTTTTTCATATAAGTTACCTTTCTATCTTAACAAACTCTCAACTTTTTCAGAAATACACTCAGATGAGATTTTACATTGTTTATATAAAGTATTAACATCTCCATGATGAATAAATTCATCATCTATACCCATATTAACAATATTATTGTTAAATTTATTATCTATTAAAAATTTATTTATTCTACTTCCAAATCCACCTGTAATAACATTATCTTCTATGGTTAAAACATGTTTATGCTCTTTTAATAATTCACTTATTAATTTTTCATCTATTGGTTTTAAAAATCTTGCATTTACAAGTGTTGGATTTATATTTTTCTCATTTAATATATCTATAGCCTCTATGGCTTGTTTAACCATATTTCCTATCGCTAATATAAGTACATCCTTTCCTTGATTTAGTATCTCATATTCTCCAAGCTTTATAGGCTTATAACTTCCTTTATCAACAAAATAACTATTACCTCTTGGATATCTAATTGCCATAGGTCCTTTTATATCTAAAGATAAATCCATCATTAATTCAAGTTCTTTAGTATCTTTAGGTGCCATAACAACCATGTTAGGAATACTATTTAAATAACTTAAATCAAATATTCCATGATGAGTTTCTCCATCATTTCCAACAAGTCCTGCTCTATCTATAAGTAGCTTAACATCTTTTTTGGTTATAGCCATGTCGTGAATTATTTGATCATAAGCCCTTTGTAAAAATGACGAATATACAGCAAAATATGGTTTCATTCCAGCTTTAGCTAAACCACAACTAAAAGTTACAGCATGCTGTTCTGCTATACCAACATCATAATATCTATTAGGATATACTTCACTAAATTTATTAAGTCCTGTTCCTGATGGCATTGCAGCAGTTATAGCTACTACTTTATCATCTTTAGTTGCTAAATCAACTAGTTTATCACCTACAACAGCTGATATGCTTTTTGTTGTTGATGGTTTTAGTCCTGTTTTTATATCAAACTTAGAAACCCCATGATATTTATGTGGTTTATCCTCTGCAAACTTATAACCTTTACCTTTTTTAGTTATAACATGTAGTAATATAGGCCCATTTTGATTTTTAGCTTTTTCTAAAGCTTTTATTATTTCATCTATATTATGCCCATCAATTGGTCCTAAATAATTTATTCCCAAGGAATCAAAAAAAGCACATTCTTGTAAAGAGAATTTACCTTTTATACTATCTTTTACTTTGTTTGCTGTTTTAGATATTATGTTTCCTCCAGGTGTCACATTTAATATTTTTTCTACCTCATCTTTAACTTTATTTACAGTAGAATTTTTAATTATAGAGGATAAATGTTTAGACATCCCTCCAACATTTTCATCTATAGACATTTCATTATCATTAAGAATAATTATCATATTAGTCTTTATATATCCTAAGTGATTAAGAGCTTCTAAAGCCATACCTCCTGTTATTGATCCATCTCCAATTATAGATACAACAGAGAAATCTTCACCTTTTATATCCCTAGCACAAGCAATCCCAGTTCCCACAGAAATTGATGTACTACTATGTCCTGTATCAAATGTATCATGTTCACTTTCACTTTCTTTTGGAAATCCGCTTAACCCATTAAATTGTCTTAATGTATTAAATTGATCTTTTCTTCCAGTTAGTATTTTATGAACATAAGCTTGATGTCCTACATCCCATATAAACTTATCTTTAGGACTATCAAATACTTTGTGTAAAGCTAGTGTAAGTTCTACAACACCTAAGTTTGATGCTAAATGTCCTCCTGTATTTGAGACTGATCTAACTAAAAACTTTCTTATATCTTTAGCTAATAAATCTAGCTCTTTAGTGTTCAAATTTTTTATATCTTTAGGAGAATTTATATTATCTAAATAATTATACATCGTTTCTCACCTTTATCTAATTAGTTTTTACCTTAATAAATATTAATTAAATATTAAGGCTATAATAATTCCTAAAATAGCTCCAATGAAAACTTCTATGGGAGTATGACCTACTAATTCCTTTAACCTTTTATGTTCTATATGTTTTTTATGATGTAAGTCATCTACTATTTTATTTAATATAACTGCTTGTTTTCCAACTGCACGTCTAACTCCAGATGCATCATACATTATTATCATAGAAAATACAGCAACTACTGCAAATTCAATTGAATCAAATCCAAAATCTATACCAACTAATGTAGATAGTGAAGTTACAAAAGAACTATGAGAACTTGGCATGCCTCCTGAAGTAAAAATTCTAGATATTTGTATTCTTTTTTCATCTCCAGTAAACACTTTGAAAAATTGTGCTAAAAAACAAGCAAACATACTTATCCCCAATACTTTGTTGCTAAAAATTTCTGAAATAAAGCTCATTTTTCCTCCTTAATACTCTCTATCCACTATATAATCTGCTAATGAATTTAAAAATTCCCTATCTTTATCAATATTACTAATACTTAACTTAGCTTCTTCTATTAAATTTTTTGCAATTTCTTTTGATTTATCAAGTCCTATTAGTGATGGATACGTAGATTTTTCATTGTCTATATCACTACCTACTTTTTTACCAAGTTTAGCTTCATCTCCAACTACATCTAATATATCATCTACTATTTGGAATGATAATCCTATATTTTTTGCATATTTAGTTATATTCTCTAATTGATTTTCACTAGCACCACCTATTATAGCTCCAGCTCTCATACATCCAATTATTATAGCTGCTGTCTTATTCATATGTATAAAATCTAACTTATCCTTATCTATTGACTTTCCTTCACTTTCAATATCAACAACTTGTCCACCTATCATTCCATATATACCCGATGCTTTAGCAATTTCATTTATAGCTTTTAAATATTTATTTGAATCATCTTTTCCGATAGATTCCTTAAGCATTATTTCATAAGCATAATTTAAAAGTCCATCTCCTGCAAGTATAGCCATTGCTTCTCCATATACTTTATGATTTGTTTTTCTACCTCTTCTTAAATCATCATTATCAAGCGCTGGTAAATCATCATGTATAAGCGAATATGTATGTATCATTTCTATCGCTGCCGCAAATGGAATAGCATCTTTTTCATTTCCCCCAACTAATTTACAAGCTTCTAATGTAAGAATTGGTCTTAATCTTTTTCCACCTGCACTTAAGCTATAATTCATAGCTTCAAATATAGTTTTTTGATATCCTTCTTCTTTTGGCATATACTCATTTAATAATATTTCTATATTGTTAACTCTATTTTTTAACTCATCCTTAAAATTCATAGCTATTCCTCCTCTATGCTAAAGGGTATCTCCTTACCATCTTTATTGAATTTATTTATTTTTAGAGTAGCCTCATCTAGCAATTTATTACAATGTCTATAAAGCTTTATTCCCTCTTCATATAAACTAAGTGATTCATCCAAACTAGTATTTCCTGATTCTAACTTAAGTAAAATATCTTCTAAACTTTTATATGCCTCTTCATAAGATAAATTCATTTTTATACCTCTTTAAATTTTATTTTTTCTACAATACAATCTACTTTTCCGTCTCTTAAAGTTATTTCTATTAAATCTCTTTTGTCTAATTCCCCTACACTCTTTATCAATCTTTCATTTTTTTGTAAAATACTATATCCTCTATCTAAAGTTGATAATGGACTTAAACTATTAAGTACCGTAGCATTAGTATTTAAATCTTTTTTTCTTAAATTTATTGTATCTTTAATCTTATTAGTTATTTTATCATATATTATATCTATTTGTATAATTTTATCTCTTATTATATAAGAACCAACAATTGTATTTATCTTATCAAAAGTACTATTTAATTTATTTTTATCTAATTTTGATTGATTTACAATCGAATTATCCATTCTATGTTTTATATTTTCTAATTTAAATAGCAATTCATCTAACTTTGGAGTTGCTATTTCTGCTGCTGCAGATGGTGTTGGAGCTCTCATGTCTGCAACAAAATCAGCTATTGTAAAGTCAGTTTCATGTCCAACTGCTGAAATTATAGGTATCTTAGAGTTGAAAATTTCCCTAGCTACTATTTCTTCATTAAAAGACCACAATTCTTCTATAGAACCTCCGCCTCTTCCAATTATTATTGTATCTACATTATTAGCATTATTAAAAAATTTAATTCCTTCACATATCTCTATTGATGATTTTTTTCCTTGAACAGCAACAGGATACAATTTTATATTAACTTTAGGATATCTGCGTTTTATTACATTTATTATGTCCTTAATTACAGCTCCAGTATCAGATGTAACTACTCCTATATTTTTAGGAATGCTTGGTATAGGCTTTTTATATTTAATATCAAATAAACCTCCTTTGCTTAATTTTTCTTTTAACTTATTAAACTCTAAATATAAATTTCCTAATCCATCAATTTCTATGGAGTCTATATATAATTGATATGAACCATCTTTTTCATAAACAGATATATATCCATTAGCAATTACTTTAATTCCATCTTCTAATCCTAGACTTTCATCGTAATTATTTTTAAATATTACACAATTTATTTTAGATGAACTATCTTTTAACGTTAAATATACATTCTTACTACTATGAATTTTAAAGTTTGAAATTTCACCTTTTACTTTTAGGTTAAATAAAATAGCATCATTACTTAAGATTCTTTTTATATATGAATTAACTTCACTGACATCTAAAGCTCTTAATTTCATCTCTATTCTCCTATAAATTTATTTAATCCTATCTTAGCACATCCAACTGCATTATCAGTACTATACTCACTTTCTGTAAAATAACATTTTATTTTATCTTTATATAACTTTTCATTTAGATTCTTTTTTATATATTTACTAGATGCTACACCACCTGCAAATACTACTTCATTTATATTATATTTATAACATACATATTTAAGTGATTTATATAAATTTCTAACTATTGAGTCCATTAATAACTTTGATAAATATATTTCATCATACTCTTTTGTATATTTATTTACCTGATTTTCAATTCCAGATAAATTCATATATCCATCTTTTACAGATGTTTTAAGACCTACTTTTATATTTTCTTTACAATCTAAAGCATTTTCATCTATATTTTTTCCACATGGAAAATCATATCCTAACTTAACACCAAGTCTATCAATAAGCTGGCCAAAACTTATATCTTTACTACCTCCTACTATTTCTATTTTTAAATCATTTTTAACATTTTCAACTAATAGTATTTCGGTTGTTCCTCCTGACATATGAACAGATATAAATTTATTATTCTTTAACTCATTAGTATGTAAACTAGCATATATATGATTTTCTTGATGTGTTGTTTTGTATAGACTTATATTGTTCATACTACTAAATAGCTTTGCAAAGTTATATCCCACTGTAAATGCAGGCATATATGATTCTTTAACTGGTCGTGGTTTTTCTGATGCACATATAGCAACTACATTATATTCAGTCATTAATTTTTCTATTTTCTCACTTAAACTACCTAAATTATTCACATGTTGAAATACCATTTCACTTTGTCTAAGACCCTTACATTCTTTACCTACCTTTAGCATTATCTTTTTATTAAATACTATATTCTTATCTAAAGATATAGCTGCTATAGAAGTCGTATAGCAGCTAGTATCTATTCCTATTATTATATTTTTATTTTTGTGAAGATTCACTTGCTATACTTCCTAATATACCATTTATAAATTTAGGAGATTTATCATCACAGTAAAGTTTAGATATCTCTATTGCTTCGTTTATAGAAACTTTAGTAGGTACATTTGAAACATATAGTATTTCACATACTGCAAGTCTAAGTATAGCTAAATCTGCTTTAGCCATTCTATTTATAGTCCAATTTTTAGCATATTTGTTTATTAATTCATCTATATGTTCTTTATGTTCTTTTATATTTTGAGCTACTTCATTGGCATAATTTATATCTATTATTTCATCTAACTTAGTTTCACTTAATTCAACATTAGCTTCATCTGAAAATTGTAATTTTAATTCCTCATATCTGTTCTTTATATATTCAAAGTTATTATTTAAAAAATCATCTAATTTAGAGTTTATATCTTCTAAATCCTCTTTATTTATGTCTATTTGGTATATAAATTTCATCATATACTCTCTCGTTGTTATCATCTTTGCTTTTTTCATTTGCTGCTTCCTCCTTTGAATTTATTATATACATATTTAGTCATAAAAAAACCCTCTGATTTTCAGAGGGTCATATTAACTTATAGTAGATGCTTACTTTGTTTCTGTCTTTTCAACTTTTTCTTTTTTAAAGTTGATTCCTTGAACATGTATATTAACTTGAGAAACTTTTAATCCAGTCATTGTTTCAACTGTGTTTTTTACATTTTCTTGTACTTTAAAAGCTATATCAGGTATAGATATTCCATAATCAATTATTATCATTACATCTAAGATAACTTCATCTTCCTCTATTTGTATCTTAACTCCATTGTTCTTTAGTAATTTATCTGTGAAAGTCGATGTAGTTTCTACTCCTTCTACTTCTATAGCTGCAAGTCCTGCTATAGTCGCGATGACATCATTTGATATCTTAACTTGACCAAAGTTATTATTTTCCATCATATATCACATCCCTATATTAACTATTTTATTATATAATAATACCAAATAGTAATTTACTTTGCAACAAAAAACGCCCCAGTATAGCTGAGGCTTTTATACTTATTTTAATTTATTATTCATAAGTTTAATATTTTCATGCTTTACGTTTGATTCATTCACTACTAAATCAAATATTTTAGTCGCATCTTGCTTATTTAATTTCTCTTCATTAACAACTACATTAACAGTATCATTACTTATGTAAACTAATGAATTTGAAAATCCTTTAGCCCCTAATAAATCTTCTATCTTAAGTTCCATCTCTTGGTCTTTAACAAGTTGTAATTTCATATTTGATGCTTGTTTTCTTGTTTCTTCTGCTGTAGAAGGATTATTTATTATTTCATTTAAATCTTCTGTTAATTCATTTCTTTGTTTTTCTCTATTCATTTTCATATCAACTGCATATGATGCCTTTTTCATATTTTTCTCAGAAGTTATTTGAGTTTTTATTTTATTACTAGTTTCTTTTGCTTTTTCATTAACTACAGTTTCTTTACTATCTACTACTTTAGCTTCTTTTTTATCATTATTTTTTGCAAGTTGTTGGTTTTCATACATTTCCATTTCTTTAGATGCCTGTAAAACCGACTTCTTACTTAAATTATAGTTTACTGTTCCAACTACTACTAACATTAATGTTAACGTCATTACAACAAACCCTCTGCTTCTAAATACATTCTTATTAAACTTCATTTGTATTCCCCCTAATTAAAATTTATTTTCTTGTAATATTTATATGTACGAGCTTTACTATTATGATTATTTTTTTTATTTTGAGTAAATTTGTACTTGATGACCTGAAATTTGAAGTGCTGTTTGTACTGCAGAGTATAATTTTTCTTTTACAACTGGATCATTTGCTCCACTTGAAACTACTAAAACTCCCTTTATCTCTGGTTCTGACGTTTTTAATACTACTGGTTTATTTTCACTTGATGTTATCATAGTTTTATTTTCACTTGATGTTGTAACAGTCCTTTCTCCACCTTGAGAATCTTTTTCTGTCGTTTCTTCTTTTGTAGAATTTGAGTTAAATGCTGGTTCTATTTGTTCACCTGATTTAAATGTTATCATTGCTTTAACTTCTCCTGCTCCTTCTATTTGAGATAATATATTTTCTAGCTTACTTTCTAAATCATCATCTTCCTTAGTTTGAGTTTCCTTAATTTTTGTATTTTCACTTTCAATTAACTTACCTTTATTGTTTTCTACTTCAAAACCCTTAGAAAAAATAACTAAACCCATAATACATACAAATGATAAAGCAGCTAAACTATATATCTTTTTCTTATCTTCTTCTTTAAAATTTTTAAACATATCTACTCAACTCCCATTAATCAATTTCTATGCTTTCAATTGATATATCAAGTATATCTACTAAATCTTTTTTTATTTTTTCATCTTTACTATCTGAATTATAATCTGAATTTTCTTTAAATACTTGCTTGTCCTTTTCACTTCTGTTAAATTCTATGTCTTTATTTTCATTTTTATTACTATTATCTTTTACTTTTATTTTACTTATATCCGATCCATCAAATTGTATATCTTCTAATTCATATCCAGATCCCTCTAGTTTAAGCTTTAATACGCTCTTTAATCCATCTTCATATCCTGATTTTATACTTGTATTACCTATATTTTTTGATAAATTGTTCATACTCTCTATATAATCTTGATTATATTTTGTATATGTTTTTAATAGTCTCTCTTCAAGACTTATATTTTCTGAAAAAAAGTCTATTACAGGACTTATAACTATAAATATGAATATAAAATTTAAAACTAAATTTATATATGATTTAATTTTTGAAGAAGGCAAAACCATATTAACTATATTTACTATAAATGCAGCTATTAAAATACTTACTATCCAAGTTTTAACACTTTCTAACATTTTTCCCTCCTTTTACTGAGCTACAACACTAATAGATATTACTATTGCAATTGTAACGAAAAACATTATTGTTATAGCGATTATACATGCTAACATTATCCCCATAAGATTAGAAACTTCATTTAAAAAATTTGATATACTCTCTTCTCCAACTGGCTCTACAACCATAGCCGATGTTTTATAAACTAAAATTATAGAAACTATCTTTATTATAGGTATTAGGCATATTCCTACTAATATAATTAACCCTACGCCTCCAAATAAATTTTTTATCAATTGAGATGAAGATAAAATTATATCAAATGAATCTGATACAAATCCACCCACAACAGGTATAAAGTTTCCTATCGCAAATTTAGTACTTTTTACTGCAAATCCATCCAAACTTTTTACATACATGCCTTGCATAGAAACAAGAGCAAGATATATAGTAAATACCGCACCTATAGTTATTAAATTTATTTGCTTTATAAAAGATGATAATTTTTTTAATTTTATACTTTTTGATATATTATTTATAACTAATATTGAGAATCCTATAGTTATAGATATAAAAAGAAAATTTTTAAATATAATATTTATAAAAGTTACACCTCCCATAAATATAGGAGTCATAACTGTAGATGTCATTGGAAATCCCATAACTACTAAAAATGTAATTAGTATCGGCATTACAATCTGCATTAAATTTATCATGCTATTAATAGTTGTGCTACATATATTTAAAACATCTTTAAATCCTATTAGCATTAAAGTTACCATGACAATAAACACTATATATGTTGTGATCTGACTTATTGATCCTGATGAAAATGAATTATCTAAACTTTTTAATATAGATGATAAAAGTGCTAAAACAAATATTATTGAAGCTACTTTTAAACTTGATTGAAGTTCATCAAATAAAACTAACTTGATTCCTTCTTTATCAATTAAATCTAACATTGTCTTTTTACCCGATATTAAGTCTTTTATAAAAGTCTTTATATCTACATCTTCTATTAAACTTTCTTCTTTAATATGCTTTTGTATATCTTCTAAATTTATTTTACTTATCTGATCATTTATATATGATTCTACACTTTCTTTAGCTTCTTTTTCATTTGCAAATGATATATTGGCAAATGTAACTCCAATTAGTATACAAATTATTATACTAGCCAAAATTTTTTTCATAAGTAATCATTCTCCTATGGAATTATATTTAAAATCATATCTATAATAGATATCAAAATAGGGAATGACATCGTCATAACTATAATTTTCCCTCCAAATTCAAGCTTGGTTGCAATATTTCCTTCCCCACAATCTTTGCATATTTGAATAGCAAATTCCATTAAATATGCTATTCCAATAAGCTTTATTATTAAAGATATATACATAGTAGGTATATTTGCCTTATCAGCTAATTCATTTATACTTTCAATTATAAAATTGAACTTATATGTTACTGACAACAAAATCATTATTCCTGTTAATATACCTATAAACATTGCCATTTCTGGCCTGTCTTTTTTTATAATCAAACAAAGTATAGTAGATATAAGGGCAAGACCTACTAATTTCATTACATCCAAAAAATCTCCTCCTTAATACAATTGAAACATAGTTCTTACTGCATTAAATAAATCATTAATCTCTGTTATAACCATTGTAAGGACTATTATTACCCCTGCAAGTGTAGTTAAAGTAGTCCAATCTTTTCTATCTGTTTTTTCAAGCACCATATTAAGTACAGATATTAACAACCCAATACCTGCTACTTTAAATATCAAAGTTATATCCATATTACTCCTCCTAAATTAGAAAAATTCCTATAACTAGCCCAATTATAGTTGATAATTTTTTATATACTACTCCTTTTTTATTTATATCTTCTTTACATTCTGACGTTAACTTTTTAAGGTTTTCAATAGATAAATCAATCATCCTTTCTTGAGAATATATATCTCCTCTTCCAAGTGACAATATTAATTTTTTTAATTCATCTAGTTCCTTTTCTTGAAGATACGTTTCTTTTTCCATATAACAAAAATTATTTTCTAGTATCTTTTCTAGTGTGATATTATTTTCATACTTTAAATCTTCGCTCATATTTTTAAAAAATTTACTAGTTGTAAATTCTTTATTTTCTCCTACTCTAAAAAATATTTCTTCCAAGGTGTATAATCCAAATGATAAGTCCATTCTCATTACTTCTAAAATCCTTATAAGTTCACTTATCTGCTTATGTCTTTTTACATATGCTTTATATATGTATTCGCCTATCAAATAGCTACAAGCTACTAATATCCCAATCATAACTATTTTAATTTGCAAAATACCACCTCTTCTCTTCTAGGTCATATACTTTTTCTACAGTGCCAGGTCCATTTCTTGCGGATAAAATTATTACTTTTTTAAATAATTCTTTATCCAACAACTTACTCAATTCATTTCTTTCTTTTATATCCTCTATAGAATCACCATGTACAGTTGTTATTAAACTAACCCCTCCATTTAATGCTGTATAAAGAGCTTTTATCTCTTTTTCGCTACCTATCTCATCTGTAACTATTACGTTTGGCGACATTGCTCTTAGAAGCATCGTAATCCCTATATCTTTAGGACAAGTTTCAATAACATCAGTTCTTATTCCTACATCCATTTGAGGAACTCCTAAATAAGATCCCGATATCTCATTTCTTTCATCTATTAATGCTACTTTTATTCCTTCAAATCCTCTATCTTTATTCCCATTACTTAAATTTCTAACTATATCTCTAAGTAAAGTTGTTTTACCACATTGTGGTGGTGATATTATCAAGGTATTGTTTACTTCCTTAAAATTTTTTATTATATGCCCTAAAATTTTCTCAGAACAATTTTTTACTTCTCTAGAAACCCTTATATTTAAAGATGATATATGCTTAATATTTTTTACATTACCATCTTCTATAATTACTTTTCCTACTATTCCAACTCTATGACCTCCCTTTAAGGTTATAAACCCTTTTTTTATATCATCAATAAAAGAATGTATTGAATATTTACACATAAGTTGAAAAGTCTGTTCTATATCTTCCTTTGTAACTATGTATGGATTTAAATTTCTAGTATCTAAATTTTTAATTGATTTATTGTAAAAATAATCTTTACTATTGGAATTTACTATTAGTGGCTTTTGTACTCTAAGCCTTATTTCTTCTATATTTATATCATTATCTTGTATATTAATTATCTTTTCTCTTAAACTAGGTGATACTGAATTTAAAATTTCATCTGAAAGTTTTTTCATAATCCTTGTCCTCCTTTGTTTATATAATTATATTTTCACGCAAAGCTATATATGCCAAAATGTTTAAAATTTATTTATAAAAATATTTATCTTAATTTATTTATTAAAACTAAAAAAACCTTAGCTAACTTTCATTAGCTAAGGTTTTTTATTAATCGTATTTTTTAAATGCTAGCGTTGCATTATGTCCTCCAAATCCTAATGAATTTGATAAAGCATACCTAACATTTTTTTCTCTACCTTTATTTATAACATAATCTAAATCTAATTCTTCATCTACATTTTCTACATTTATAGTAGGTGGAGCATATCCATCATATATAGACATTGCACATACAATAGCTTCTATCGCTCCTGCAGCTCCTAGTAAGTGCCCTGTCATAGATTTTGTAGATGATACACATAAGTCATATGCGTGTGCTTTAAATACATCTTTTATAGCCATAGTCTCAAACTTGTCATTATAATAAGTAGATGTTCCATGTGCATTTATATAATCCACTTCACTAAGAGGTATATTTCCATCCTTTATTGCCATATTTATTGCTCTAGATGCACCTTCACCATTTTCTGCTGGAGTTGTCATATGGTGTGCATCTGCTGTTAAGCCATATCCAACTACTTCAGCATAGATTTTAGCCCCTCTTTTTAAAGCATGTTCTAATTCTTCTAATATAACTATTCCTGCTCCTTCTCCCATTACAAATCCATCTCTGTCTTTGTCAAATGGTCTAGATGCAGTTTCAGGACTATCATTTCTAGTAGACATGGCTTTCATATTACAAAACCCCGCAAATGAAAGTGGAGTAATTCCAGCTTCACTACCTCCTGCAACCATAATAGTTGCATCTCCTCTTTGCACTATTTTAAATGCATCTCCTATAGCGTGCGAGCCAGATGCGCAAGCTGTTGATACATTAGTATTTGGACCTTTTGCTCCTAACATAATAGATACTTGACCTGTAGCCATATTAGATATCATCATAGGAACAAAAAATGGACTAACCCTTTTATTCCCTTTTTCTAATAGTATTTTGTGTTGTTCTTCTATAGTCTCAACTCCACCTATACCAGATCCTATTATAACACCTACTTTTTCTCTATCTAACAAGTCAAAATCAAGATTTGCATCTTTCACTGCCAAAGATGCAGATGCTATAGCAAAATGAGTAAATCTATCCATTCTCTTTGATTCTTTTTTATTCATATAATCTTCTGGATTAAAATCTTTAACTTCTCCTGCTATTTGAGTTTGAAATGAAGATGAATCAAATCTTGTTATTTTATCTATGCCACAAATACCATTTTTTATGTTGGTCCAAAATTCATCTTTACCTGTACCAACTGGAGTCACACATCCTAAGCCTGTTATAACAACTCTCTTTCTCATAACGTAACCTCCACTATTTGTTAGCTTCTATGTATCTTACTATATCTCCTATACATACAAATTTTTCTGCTTCTGTATCTGGGATTTCTATTGAAAATTCATCTTCAAGTGCCATCATTATTTCAACTGCATCTAATGAGTCTGCTTCTAAATCTTTCATTAATGAAGTCTCCATATTTATCTCTTTATCATCTATCCCTAATTGATCCTTTATTATTTCTACAACTTTTTCAAACATAATTAAATCCTCCTAAATTTTTTATTTTATTATATTTTAAAATGTTTACTGCATTACCATTCCACCATCTACATTTATAACCTGACCTGTTATATAACTTGCCATATCACTAGCTAAAAATAAAACTAAATTAGCTACATCTTCAGCTTCTCCAAATCTATTTTGCGGAATATTTTTTAGCATTTGTTCTTTTAGATTTTCATTTAAAATACTAGTCATATCTGTATCTATAAAGCCTGGAGCTATTGCATTTACATTTATATTTCTCGAAGCAAGTTCTCTTGCACTTGATTTTGTAAGCCCAATAACCCCAGCTTTAGATGCACAATAATTAACTTGACCTATATTTCCAGTAATCCCTACTACAGATGATATATTTATTATCTTTCCATATCTTTTTTTCATCATATACTTACATACTAATTTAGTACAATTGAAAACTCCTTTTAAATTTATATCTATAACTTTATCAAAGTCTTCCTCTTTCATTCTGATTAAAAGCCCATCTTTAGTTACACCTGCATTGTTCACTAATATATCAATTTTACCAAACTCATTAATTGCAGTTTCAATCATATTTTCAACATCACTATTTTTAGATACATCACATTTAATAAGTACACATTTAACACCATATTCTTTTATTTCTTCTTTAACCTTTAGGGCATCATTTTCATTTGATGTATAATTAATTATTATATTTGCCTTATGTAATGCTAGTTTTTTAGCTATAGCTTTACCTATACCCCTTGAACCTCCAGTTATCAAACAAACTTTACCGTCTAAGTTAACCATTACACTTCACCTCTTTTGTAAGAATCTATAAATATATTCATAGATTCTGAATCTTCTATATTGTAAACATTTACATTAATTTTTTTCTTACTAGATATTTTCTTTATAAATCCCTTTAACGTTTTCCCCGGTCCTATCTCTATGAATGTATCAAATCCTTCATCTATTAGTTTTTCTATTGAATCTTCCCATAAAACAGATGAACTAACCTGATTAACCAATAACTCTTTATAATTTTCTGTATAGTAGTCTGCATTTACATTTGAAACTACAGAAACCTTACATTTCCTTAAATTAATATTATCTAACTCTTTTTTAAGTTTATATCCTGCTAGCTTTAACATAGATGAGTGAAATGGTGCACTTACATTTAATAAAATTGCTTTTTTAGCTCCATTTTCTTTAAATAAATTAATACTATCTTTAACTGTATCAATTTCTCCAGATATGACAATTTGACCTGGTGAGTTGTAATTTGCAACTTCTATTACTCCGTTATTTATTTCATTTATAACCTTATTTACTTTATCCCTATCTAACCCTAATATAGCTGCCATGCTTCCTTTTCCTATAGGCACACTTTCTTGCATATACTTTCCCCTTTTTTTTACTATGGACACAGCATCTTTAAAATCCATTGCATCTGCAGCTACTAATGCACTATATTCACCTAAAGAAAGTCCTAAGCATGCATCATATCTTAAGTCGATTTTATTCTTTAGACTTTCAAATAATGCTATACTATGTGTTACTATAGCAGGCTGAGTATTTTCTGTTTTAGATAACTCTTCATCACTACCTTCAAACATTATTTTCTTTAATTGTATACCTATTGAGTCTTGTGCCTCATCAATTACTTTTCTCGCTATATCATCACTATTGTATATGTCATTTGCCATTCCTACATATTGAGCACCTTGCCCTGGAAAAACTAATGCAATTTTACCCATGTGATACCTCCAAGTCTATATTTATATTAGATATTACAGATTTAGCATCTTTTATCATATCTTCAATTATTTGTTTACAAGGTTTTATATCATTTATATATGATGCTATCTGACCTGCCATAAAAGACCCATAATCTAAATCACCATCTATAGCTGCAGCTCTTAATGACCCTATTCCTTTTTTATCTATTTCTAAAATATTAGTCCCTTCTTTTTCCATATTTAATATATCTTTAGCTAACTTATTTTTTAATGTTCTTACTGGATGACCAGTACTTCTCCCAGTTACTATTGCATCCCTATCCTTAGATTTTAAAATAAATTTTTTATAATTTTCATGAACTATACATTCATCACTACATATAAATCTAGTTCCTACCTGAACTCCACTAGCTCCTAAACACAATGCTGCTGCTAGTCCTTTACCATTAGCTATTCCTCCAGCTGCAATAACAGGTATGTTAACGTTATCTGCAACTTGAGGAGTTAAGACCATAGTTGTTAATTCTCCTATGTGACCTCCTGCTTCTGTACCTTCAACTATAATCGCATCTGCTCCATACTTTTCCATTCTCTTTGCTAATGCTATTGTTGGTACTACAGGTATAACTTTAATATTTACTTCTTTCAATCTATCCATGTATTTTGCTGGATTTCCAGCTCCTGTTGTTATAACTTCTATTTTCTCTTCTATTACTAAATCAATTATTTCATCTACAAACGGAGAAAGTAACATTACGTTAACTCCAAATGGCTTATCTGTTAGCTCTCTACATTTTATTATTTGTTTTTTTACAATATCCTTTGGAGCATTTCCTGCAGCTATAATTCCTAATCCACCTGCATTTGAAACTCCAGCTGCCAACTCTGCAGTTGCTACCCAAGCCATTCCACCTTGAATTATTGGATACTTTATATTTAAAATCTCACATAATTTATTCATTGTTTCCTCCTTATATACTCCATCTAATTACAGAAGCTCCCCAAGTTAAACCGCCTCCAAATCCTACTAACACTATATTATCGCCTTTTTTTATTTTACCTTCTCTATAAGCTTCATCTAATGCTACTGGAATTGATGCTGCCGACATATTTCCATATCTATCTAAATTAACATAAACTTTATCCATATTTAATTTAAGTCTTTTTGCTGAAGCTTCTATTATTCTTATATTAGCTTGGTGTGGTATAAGGTAATCTATATCTTGTATATCAAGGTTTGCACTTTCAACACACTTAATTGATGCATCTTGCATTATTCTAACCGCAAACTTAAACACATCATTTCCTGCCATCTTGACATAGTGCAACCTATTTTTTAAAGTTTCTTCACTGGCTGGATTTTTTGAACCTCCAGCTGGTATATTAAGATAATCTTTTCCATTTCCATCAGAACCTAAATTAGTAGATAATACTCCACCTTCATTTACAGATCCCATAACCACAGCACCTGCTCCGTCTCCAAAAAGTATTGCTGTAGATCTATCTTCATAATCTAATATTCTAGATAAAGCTTCTGCTCCTATGACTAAGACATATTTATATGTATTAGTTTCTATAAATTGTTTAGCTACTGTCATACCATATATAAATCCTGAACATGCTGCTTCTAAATCAAAGCATGCTGCTTTTGTTGCTTTTATATTAGCTTGAACTAAACATGCTGTAGAGGGAAATATCATATCTGGAGTTATTGTAGCTACAATTATTAAGTCTATATCTTCTGGAGTTAAATTTGCATCTTTTATAGCATTTAAAGCTGCTTTTGTTGCAAGGTCTGAAGTTGCCTCATTTTCATCTGCAACTCTTCTTTCTTTTATACCTGTTCTAGTTCTTATCCATTCATCTGATGTATCCATTATCTTTTCAAGGTCAAAGTTTGAAATTATTTTTTCAGGTAAATAACTTCCAACTCCTAATATACCAGCCTTTGTATTCATAAATTAACCTCCAAGTTGGATTATTTCTATTTATCTTAATCTTCTTCTTCAATAGTCTTTATAAATTCTTTTATATCTTCAACTACATTTCCTTTAGAAAACTTAATAGCTTGATTTATAGCATTTTTTATAGCTTTTGCATCAGAACTTCCATGTGCCTTTATAACTCCTCCATTAACTCCTAAAAGAGGTGCTCCTCCATATTCTGAGTAGTCCATCATAGTTTTTAATTTTCTCAAGTCATCTTTTAAAAGAAGGGCTCCTAATTTACCTTTAGTACTTGCTAAAAATGTTTCTTTTAGGAGTCCTAGTATAGACATTGCAATTCCTTCTGCTGATTTTAGTAATATATTTCCAGTAAATCCATCACACACAACTATATCTGTATATGAATTTATAAGTTCTCTAGCTTCTATATTTCCGATAAAGTTTAAATCTAACTTCTTAAGTTCTTCATATGATTTTTTTACTAAATCATTTCCTTTACCCTCTTCAGTCCCAACATTAGCAAGGGCAACTCTTGGATTTTGAAGACCCAGTACCTTTTTAGCATATATATTACTCATACCTGCAAATTCAACTAAATTAATTGGCTTACAGTCTGCATTTGCTCCTCCATCTGCAATAAGAGTCATTCCTCCTTTTACATTTGGTATTGCTGGACATAAACAAGGTCTGTCTATTCCTTTTATTCTTCCTACTACAAATAGCCCTCCTGCTAATAATGCTCCTGTATTACCTGCAGACACTATTGCATCAGCTTTATTTTCTTTGACCATTTTCAAAGCAACAACCATAGATGAATCTTTTTTAGATCTTATTGCTTTTACTGGTTTATCTTCGTTTTCTATAATTTCAGTAGTATGCACTATTTCTAACTTATCTCTATCAAATTCGTATTTTGAAAATTCATCTTCTAAAATATTTTTATCTCCAGTAATTATTACATCTATACCGTACTCTTTTATAGCGCTAACTACACCTTCTACATTAGACTTTGGTGCGTTATCTCCGCCCATTCCATCAATTACAATTTTCATAAATTTCTCCTCCTAAACTAACTCTTCAAATATAAATTTTCCTCTAAATATCTGTTCTTGCGCTTTATTATTAACTACAACTTTTACATAATGTTTTTTATCAACATTTTTATATATTTCCGCTTTTGCTATAAGTCTATCTTTTTGTTGTATATGCTTAAGCGTTTTTATGTTCGCAAATCTCATTATTACTTGAGGTGCATCTATTATAGCCATAGCTAAAGAATTTGCTAGTGAAAATATATATTCATCTTTAAGAGTTCCAGTTTTGGAGTAAATCATATCTTCGGTAATATCTAACATAGATATGCCTAATTGACCAACAGATAGGTCAATTATCTCTCCTGTTATCTCTTTTATACCTAAAGTCTTAACTTTAGATGTTTCAGTTTCAGCTATCTGCTTAACTCTTTCTCTAAGCTCTGGAATATTTAATGAAAGTCTATCAAGTCTTATAGTTTGTATACTTACATCAAATACATTTGCCAATTCTTCATCTGTATAAAAAGGATCATCCTTTAGCATCTCGACAAGTTCATGTTGTCTTTCTGCTTTGCTTTTCTTTTTCATATTACCTCCAAGTTTTTATAGTTGGAATTAGTACCAACTACTAATAGTAGTATATAATATTAATTATAAATAATCAACCATTATTTATCTTTTATTTATAATTTTAGATATATTTAAATTTTATCATAAGTTTTGCCGTAATTAAGCAAAAAAAAACATGTAGAGTATTCTACATGTTTTTTAGAAGTATTACTTAGATACAACTTCTTTACCTTTATAATATCCACAGTCTGGACATACTCTATGTGGTAACTTTGGCTCATGACATTGTGGGCAACTTACGAATCCAGTTGCTACCATTTTTGAGTTAGCTGCTCTTCTCATTTTTGTATTTGATTTAGATGTTTTACGCTTTGGTACTGCCATTTACGCCACCTCCTTAGTCATTTTTAAACATTTCTTTTAATTTAGCAAAACGGGGATCTATTACATCCTCGTCGTTCGCGACTTCATCACAAGAACAAACTTTTTTATTTAAGTTTGTCCCACAAGTTGAACAAAGACCTTTGCAATCTTCACTACAAAGAACTCTTTGAGGTAAATTGAAATCCAATGTTTGTTCTATTAAATCAATAAAGTCTACTTCATCATTTATATAAGTATAAACATCAAATTCTTCTACTTCATTTTCGTCAACTTCTTCTTTAATTAAAAATCCTTGTATAGGATAAGTTAATTTTACTTCTACTTCATCTAAACATCTAGCGCAATTATCAATTAAAGTAAATTCAACATTGCAATCTAGAAATAAACCTTTATTGGTTTTACTTATTTTCCCGTTTAAAATTATAGGAGAAGTTAATTTATAAGTATTATCACAATAATTAATACTATCAATTTTTTCGCAAAAATTCAAGTGTAAATTATCAGTTTCTCTTCTTATAATTTTATCTAAACTAATTTTCATTAAGTTCACCTCAATTTATTGCCAAATTTATTATACAAATATAAACTATGTTTGTCAAGTATTTTTACTTGATAGTTAATTCCTTTATTGGCAAAAATTAAGGTAGGTTTTAACCTACCTTAATAGTATTATATCCAGTTACAATTATTTTACTAATGCAACAGTATCTTTTGCTATCATTAATTCTTCGTTAGTTGGTATTAATAATATCTTAGTTTTAGAATCTTCTGTAGATATTACTCTTTCTTTACCTCTAACTTTGTTAGCTTCTTTGTCTAATTTCATTCCTAAGAATTCCATGTTAGAAGCTATAGTTTCTCTTATATCTATACCATTTTCACCAACACCAGCAGTAAATACTACAGCATCTACTCCGTTCATTTCTGCAGCGTAAGCTCCTATATATTTTTGAACTCTTTGAACATAAGCATCTAATGCAACTTGAGCTTTTTCATCTCCTTTTGCAGCAGCTCCTTCTATATCTCTGAAGTCACTTGATATACCAGTCATTCCGTATACTCCAGATTGCTTGTTCATTAAATCAGATAAACCAGCAGCATTTAATCCTTCTTTTTCCATTAAGAATGGTAATATAGCAGCATCTATATCTCCACATCTAGTTCCCATTATTAAACCTTCTAATGGAGTGAATCCCATAGAAGTATCTACACATTTACCACCATCAACAGCAGCTATAGAAGCTCCGTTTCCTAAGTGACAAGTTATTATTTTTACATCTTCTATGTTCTTTCCTAACATATCTGCAGCTCTTTGAGATACATACTTGTGAGAAGTTCCGTGGAATCCGTATCTTCTTACGCCATATTTAGTATATAATTCATGAGGTAATCCATATAAATAAGACTTCTTAGGCATAGTTTGATGGAATGCAGTATCAAATACAGCAACCATTGGTACTCCTGGAAGTATAGCTTCACAAGCTTTTATTCCCATTATGTTAGCTGGGTTATGAAGTGGTGCTAATTCAACACATTCTTCTATTGCAGCCATAACTTCTTCGTTTATTTTAACTGAGCTAGCGAATTTCTCTCCACCGTGAACTACTCTGTGTCCAACAGCTTCAACTTCACTTATATCTTTAACTCCACCGAATTCTGGGTGAACAACACCTTCTAATACTAATTTTATAGCATCTTGGTGATTTTCCATTGGTTGCTCAACTACAAGCTTACCTTCTACTCCATCTTTCTCTTGCTTTAATATAGAACCTTCTATTCCTATTCTTTCAACTAATCCTATACATAAAACTTCTTCATTTGACATATCTATTAATTGATATTTTAATGAAGAACTACCACAGTTTAATACTAATACTTTCATTAGTATACCTCCTTAAATCTTTACCAATAATTATGTAATAATTTTATCTACAATTAAAAATTGAACAATATTACTTGTATACATTAAACAAATTTATTCATTATTACTATATCATTTTTTTTGATAAAAGTACATACTTTATAAGATTTTTTAATTTTTTAAGTTATATGTACATTTAATTCAAGAATTATTGTTCTCATTTTTGTTTAATATTATAATAAATATAATTTATTTTTTATAATATTTTAATTCTACTTATATAATAACAGACCTTCTGTTATTTTGATATATTTTAAAGAAATTTAGCGTAAAGGAGATTTTCATGAAAATATTAGGATTAATAGTTGAATATAATCCATTCCACAATGGTCATTTATATCACTTAAAAAAATCTTTAGAGATAACTAATTCCACTCATAGTATAGCAGTAATGAGCGGAAACTTTTTACAAAGAGGAGAACCTGCTTTATTTGATAAATATAAAAGAGCTGAAATGGCAGTTTCAAATGGAGTTGATTTGGTTGTAGAACTTCCAACACTTTATGCTTGTCAAAGTGCTGAGATATTTGCTCATGGTGCTATAACTTTACTAAACTCATTAAACTGCATAGATTCACTTTGCTTTGGTAGTGAGCATGGAGATATAGATTTATTAGTTGAAATTTCAAAAATATTAATTAATGAACCTAATAAATTTAAAACTCTTTTAAAAAGAAATTTAGATGAAGGTATTTTATTTGCTTTAGCAAGAAGTAAAGCACTTTCAGAGTATATGTTAAATGATACAAATCTAAATATAGATGAAAATAAATTAAATGATATATTAAGTACCCCTAATAATATATTGGGTATTGAATATATTAAAAGTTTATTAAAGCATAAAAGTACTATAAAACCATATTCAATAACTAGAATTCAAGCAGATTATAATTCTGAAACTATAGAAAGTAATATTTGTTCGGCCACAGCAATACGAAAAACTCTTAAAGAATATAATAATTTAGATAGTGTATCTAATGTTGTTCCTATTAAGACATTTGAATTAATATCTAAGTGTATAGATAATAACTTTAATCCTATGTTTGATGAATATTATTTCGATACAATAAGGGAATTAGTTATTAGGGATTTAAGTATATTAGATTCTTATTTTGATATAAATGAAGGAATTGAGAATAAAATATATAAATCAGTATTTTCGTGTAAAAATATATTTGAACTTCAACAATCAATAAAATCAAAAAGATATACGTTAACAAAGGTAAAAAGAATACTAAATAATATACTTTTAGGCATAACTAAAGATGATATGAACACTGTAAAAAATATAATGAAATTACCTTATGTACGCATATTAGCTTTTAATGATAAGGGTAGAGAAATTATAAAGCAGATAAAATTAAACTCAGAAATAAAAATCATTAATAAATTTTCTAATGTTAACTTTGAAGATGATAGAGTCTTTGAAACTTTAATTAAATATGATATAAAAGCTACAAATATGTATAATATTCCATACTATAAAAACAACATGAATTTGCTTAAAGGGCCTATGGATTTTTATCTTTCCCCTATATACATAAAGTAAAACCTACCATTTACATGGTAGGTTTTTTATCATAGTTTGTAATTTAATTTAATATAATTATTGTAGATTATATTAAAAGTAGGTGGTGAAGTGAAAAAAAGTAAATTTATAAAATTTTTAATTCCATCTTTAATCGTAATGATAATAATTATAGGTATAATATTATTTCCAACCGAATCTATAAATGCCGCTAAAAATGGGTTTTCAATATGGGTAGATACCTTAATACCTTCATTACTTCCATTCATTATAGCAGCTAACTTAATAGTAAAATTAAAATTTGTAGATATATTAGGTTTGCTAGTAAATCCATTAACTAGAAAACTTTTTAATGTGTCGGGGAAAAGTTCTTTAGTTTTTGCTATATCTACAGTATCTGGATACCCCGTTGGAGCAAAATTAGCTTCTGAGCTTAGACAAAATAATGAAATTTCTAGATATGAAGCCCAAAGATTAGTATCATTTTGCTCTACTTCTGGTCCATTATTTATAGTTGGAGCTGTCGCAATTGGAATGTTTAATAATACTTCTTTAGGATACCTAATTCTTATATGTCATTATTTAGCTTCTTTGACAGTAGGATTACTATTTAAAAATTATGGTAAAGAATCTATTAAACGTGAAAATATAGACTTTAAATCAGAAGTTAATCTTATTGTAGCTAATAGAAAAAAAGAAAATAAAGGTTTTTTTGTTTTGTTTGGAGATGCAGTATTTAATGGTATAAACACAATTCTTATGGTAGGAGGATTTGTAATAATATTCTCAGTTGTGTTTAAAGTATTATCAATATTTAATCTTATAGACTTAGTATCTGCTGTTATTTACTTGCCTTTATCTTTTTTTGGATTTTCTAAAGAGTTATGCTCTGCTTTTATAAGCGGGTTATTTGAAATAACTATAGGTTGTAATCACATTTCTAGTATTTCAAATATTCCTGAAATTCTTAGAATTTCTTTATGCAGTTTTATAATAGCTTTTAGTGGTTTATCTATTTTAGCTCAATGTTCTAGCTTTTTAGCCCAAACTGATATAAGTATAAGCACATACATATTTTCTAAATTTTTACATGGTATATTTGCATTTATATTTACATTCATATTTTATCCATTAATAAATCTAAATCCATTATTCGAAAAGTTAACAAGTATATCTAATATATTATATAATAATTTTATTTGGAACTACTATATAGATAATTACTATTTTATTTTACCTTTGTTAATACTTATATATGTAATATTTACCTTCTTTTTATTAAAACGATTAAATACTCATACTAAATAAAAATAGCTATCTATAAATTTATAGATAGCTATTTTTATTATTCACTTAATTCTCTTCTATTTGTTGAAATTTCATCCATTATGTTTTGAAGATTATATTGTAATCCTTCTAATACATCATCTGCATATCTTATAGAACCTAACTTTATTTCTCTTGCTGTATAATCAGCTTTTTCTATTATAGCTTTGGCTTTTTCTTCAGCTTCTACTACTAACCCATCTGAATCAATATATGATTTTATTATATCTTCTGAATTTTTCTTCATATCTTCAGTTTCTTTCACAGCTTTTTCTATAATTTGCTCAGCTTCTTTAGTAGCTTGTTCTATTAAAATTTCTGCATCTTGATTAGCATTATTTAATATTTTTTGTCTTTCTTTATTTATCCAAACTGCTTGTTTTACTTCTTCAGGAAGTATTGCTTTTATATCAGCTATTATATTTAATACTTCTTCTTTATCTATCCCTGATTTATGAGAAAAAGGAATTGAACTAGCATTATTTATAGTGCTTTCTAACTCCTCTAATAATTCCATTATTTCTAAGTCTATATTCATATTATCTCCCCCTATTAGTTTTTCTTTTTAATTCATCTATTATTACCTTAGGAACTAAATTCTCTATATTAACATCAAAATGTAATACTTCTTTTATAAGCGATGAACTTATATATGAATACTTTGTAGTTGTAGGTAGTATTACAGTTTCTATATTCGGGTTTAATTCTTTATTCATATGAGCCATCTGAAGTTCATACTCTACGTCAGCTCCGCTTCTTATCCCTCTTACTAAAGTTTGAATACCATGTTTCTCGCAATAATTAACTAATAATCCATCAAAACTAACTATTTTTATATTTTTAATATGGCTTGTACATACTTTTATTAAATCTATTCTTTCTTCAAATGTAAAAAGTCCTTTTTTGTTAGGATTATATAATACTCCTATTTGTAATTCATCAAATAATTTTGCAGCTCTTTCTATTATATCCAGATGTCCATTAGTTATAGGATCAAAACTTCCTGCAAATATAGCTTTTCTAACTGTACTTTCCATTATTAATCCTCCATACAATAGAATGTAAGCGTAGTATTCCCGTACTTTTTGCTTCTATCTTTTATTAGCTTCCCTATACTTTCAGGGAATTCCTGCTTTGTATCATGTTCCACAACTATAATTCCATCAGCTTTTAATATATCAGATCCATCTATTTTTTTTAATGCATCTATAAACATATTTTCATAATATGGAGGGTCCATAAATATTATGTCAAATTTATAAGTTTTGTTCTTAACTTTGTCTATTGCAGATTTATAATCTATATTTAAAATTTCAGCATTATCTTCTACTCTAGCCTTTTTTATATTACTTTTTACTATATCTATGCTAGTTTTATTTACATCTACAAATACACATTTATTAGCTCCTCTAGATAAACACTCTATACCTAATGAACCTGTTCCTGCAAATAAGTCTAGAACATCTCCATCTATTATGTATCCATTTATTATATTAAATAGTGATTCCTTAACCCTATCGGTAGTAGGTCTCACATCTTCATTTTTAGGCGTATTTAATTTTAGTCCTCTAGCTTTTCCTGAAATTACTCTCAATATAACTGCTCCTTCCACTTTATTTTACCATAAATTACATTTAATTTAATGATATTTCTTTCAATCTATTTTCAAACTTTTTTAACACTTCTTTTTTTAAATCTTTATTCTCATAATTTACTAATTTTGGGTCTTCCCCTACTATATATCTAGCTTCTTGCTGAGCTATTTTTAATATTTTCATATGTTTAAATATATTTGCTACTTTAAGTTCTGGTAGACCATGTTGTCTTGTTCCAAAAAACTCACCCGGTCCTCTTATCTCAAGATCCTTTTCAGAAATTTTAAACCCATCTGTAGTTTCTTCCATTATTCCCATTCTCTGAGAACAAACTTCTGATTTTGATGAGTAAATCAATATACAATAAGATTTATGACTTCCTCTTCCAACCCTTCCTCTTAACTGATGAAGTTGAGCTAATCCAAATCTTTCTGCATTTTCAATTATCATAAGTGTTGCATTTGGAACATTAACTCCAACTTCTATAACAGTAGTTGAAACTAATATATCCAATTCTCTATTTTTAAACTTTTTCATTATACCGTCTTTTTCACTAGGTTTCATTTTACCATGCAAAAGCCCTAATCTCAAGTCGGCAAAATATTCACTTTTTAATTCTTCTACTAAGTCTACAGCAGCTTTTGCTTCTATAGATTCACTTTCTTCAACTAAAGGACATACGATATATACTTGTCTACCTTTTTCAACTTCAGAGCGAACTAAACTATTATAAGCTCTATCTCTTTTATCTTTATATACAGCTAAAGTCTCTATTGGTTGTCTTCCTGGTGGTAATTCATCAATTATTGATATATCTAAATCTCCATATAAAATCAATGCTAATGTCCTAGGTATAGGAGTTGCTGTCATTACTAATATATCTGGATTATATCCTTTTTCTGATAACTTATTTCTTTGTCTAACCCCAAATCTATGTTGTTCATCTGTTATTACAATACCTAGGTTATTAAACTGTACCTTATCTTCTATTAATGCATGCGTTCCTATTAATATATCTATATCATTATTCTTAACTTTTGCTAATGTAACTTCCTTTTGTTTTTTTGTTAGGCTTCCAACTAATAAACCTATTTTTATACCAAACTGTGATAGCGTTTCATTTAGAGATAAGTAATGTTGTTCGGCTAATATTTCAGTTGGAGCCATTAAAGCTCCTTGATATCCATTTAAAACGCAATTTGCTAATGATAAAAGTGCAACTACTGTTTTACCACTACCTACATCCCCTTGAACTAGCCTATTCATAACTTTATTAGAGTTCATATCGTTTAATATCTCATTTAATGCTCTATTTTGAGCATTAGTTAAATTAAATGGTAGAGAATTTAATACTTGTTTTAAATTTTGATTTTTTTCAAAAAATATTCCTGATTTTTCAGTTACTCCATTTTTAAATAAAAATAAACCTAATTGAAGCATTAAAAATTCTTCAAACACCATTCTATAAAGTGCTATTTTTAAACTTTCTTTACTTGAAGGTGCATGTAAATTTTTAACCGCATAGTCAATACCACATAATTTGTATTTTTCTATAATTCGTTTTGGTAAATATTCTTTTATTTTAATTTGTTCATTGTTAAATACTGTCTTTATTATATTTATGAGTTCTTTATTGGTTAATCCATAAGTTAATGAATATATGGGCATTATACCACATGTACTTTTAGGATTATTAGTCATTTGTTCTATTTCACATGAGTTTAATTCTATTCCATGAGAATTTTTTTTAACCTTACCAAAAACTAATATAGTATCTCCTTTTTTTAGAGTACTACTTATATATTCTTGATTAAAAAATACTAATCTTGCAAATCCAGTTTCATCTCTTACTCCTATTTTAGTTATAACTAACCCTTTTCTAATATTAGAAGTTTCTATACTATTTACAATCACTCTTATAGTTACTTTTTCTTCATCTTCTAGTTCAAATATTTTCTTTAAATTATTTCTATCTTCGTATTGTCTAGGAAAATAATATATTAAATCGGATACAGTAAATATTCCTAATTTGTTTAGTTTATTAGCCCTCTTTGGTCCTATACCTTTTACATATTTAATCTCTTTATTTAAATCACTCATATTTATCACCTTAAAATAAAAAATCCCGTATAATTTAACTTACCTAATAGTAAGATTATACAGGATTTTAAAAATATTATTCAACAGATATTAAATAATAATAAATTGGTTGTCCTCCGTAGTAAAGTTCTACATCTATATCTTCATACTTTTCTTCTAGCATGTTTTTAAAATTATTAGCTTCATGTTCACTTACATCTTCACCATAAAATAAAGTTATTATAGCACTATCTTCATCAACAAGCTTTTCTATTAGTCCTAAAGTTATATCGTCCTTACTTTCTCCAGCTGATAATAATTTACCTTCACCTATACCTATGAAGTTTCCTTCTTTTACTTCTATATCATTCATAATTGTATCTCTAACTGCATAAGTTACTTGTCCTGATTTAACTATTGATAAAGCTTCTAACATAGTAGCTTCATTTTCTTCAACTGATGCATCTGCATTAAAGCTTACAAGAGATGTAAATCCTTGAGGAACAGTTTTACTTGGTATAACTATTATATTTTTATCACTTAAAGCTTTAGCTTGATTTGCTGCCATTATTATATTGCTATTGTTTGGTAATATGATAATATTTTCTGCATTTATTGAATCTATTGCTTTCATAAAGTCTTCAGTACTAGGATTCATTGTTTGACCACCTTCTATAATATAGTCAACTCCAAAATCCTTAAATATATCAGCTAATCCACTTCCCATTGATGTTGCTATAAATCCATATTCCTTCATTGGTTCTTGTGATACAGCTGTTTGATTTTCAATTAATATATTTTCATGTTGTACTTTCATATTTTCTATTTTTATAGTTATTAATTGTCCATATTTTAAAGCTTCTTGAAGCACTGAACCAGGTTCATTTGTATGTACATGAACTTTTATTACTCCTTCATCTCCTACTACAGCTAAGCTATCTCCATAACCTAGCATTATATCTCTTATCTTGTCATAAGTTATTTTATCACTTTCTAATATAAACTCTGTACAGTAAGCAAATTTTATATCTTCAGTATTTATTTCACTTTGAGCTGATTCTGATGAAGATGTGTTAATTTTACTATTTCCGTCCGCTTTTATTATATTTCCTTTTAGGGCTTCATACATTCCTTCATATATAAGTACTAATCCCTTACCTCCAGAATCTACAACTCCAGCATCTTTTAAATTTTTAAGTAAATCTGGAGTTCTATCTAAAGATGCATTAGCTTCTTTTATAACTAACTCTAGAAACTTTAATATATCTTGTTCTTTCTTTGCAGCTTTTACAGCATATTCTCCACTTTCTCTAACTACAGTTAATATAGTTCCTTCTATTGGCTTTATAACAGCTTTGTATGCTGTATCTGATCCGCTTTTTAATGCATTAGCTAAATCCATAGAACTTAATTTATCTTTTCCTTCTATAGACTTTGTAAATCCTCTTATAATTTGGGATAATATAACTCCAGAGTTACCTCTTGCTCCCATTAAAGATCCCTTAGCTAAAGACTTACCTATATTAGTTATATCATCATCATTAACTTTTGATAACTCCTTCATAGCATAAGATATAGTAAGGGACATATTCGTACCTGTATCTCCATCTGGAACTGGGAATACATTTAGCTTATCTACTAAATCTTTATTATTTTGGAGATTATTAGCTCCAGAGATCATCATATCTCTTAGATTTTTCCCATCAATATATTGAATCATATTTTTCCTCCTAAATTACTTAACTCTTATTCCTTGAACATTAACATCTATTCTACTTACTTTTATTGCTGTCATTTTCTCAAGTGTATATTTTACTTTATCTATTATGTTATTTGCAACAGTTGATATATTTGTTCCATATTGCATTATAACGTAAAGCTCTATAGCTATTGTTCCATCTTCTAATTCTTGTACACTAACACCTTTAGTTGCATTTTCACCTTTTAGTAATTCAACAATACCTTTACTTTTATGTGCTAAACCAACTAGTCCATAACTTTCCATAGCAGATTTATATGCTATTTGTGCTATTACTTGCTTGTCTATTTCTATAGTTCCAAATTCATTGTTTATTTTAGCGCTCATGGTTTGACCCCCTAAAATTATTTTTAGTTTTATTTTTAACTTTAATATTTACTTTATATAGAATTATATATATAATTTTATATGATAACAAGAATTTCTTCAATATATGTAAGACAAATATATATTTCTATTGCATTTTTTAGAGATTTATGTTAACATAAACTGTGTTTTCAGTGTTATAGTTATCATTTAAGGAGGTGTACGAAAAATGGCAAAGGTATGTAACGTATGTGGTAAAGGTAAAGTTTCAGGAAACCAAGTGAGCCACTCAAATAAACATAGCAGAAGAACTTGGTCTGCTAACTTAAGAAACGTTAGAGCGATAATAGATGGTACTCCAAAGAGAATAAAAGTTTGTACTAGATGTTTACGTTCTGGAAAAGTTGAAAGAGCTTAGTTTTAATAAAAAAGCCTACAACCTGTAGGCTTTTATTTTTTTCTAATAAAAAACATTATTATCTTAGATAAAAATTTAGGACATTTAATAGTTATTATTTTCATAAATTTATCCCCCTTAAATTTCTAATATATATTTTACATAAATAACATTACCCCACACCCTATAAGTACTATAGATAATAGCATCATCCATAACCAATTAGGAAGTATCAATCCCAAAATAACAGTTATACCTGTAGCTAAACATAAAACTCCAAGTAAATTTCTATATTGATTTTTCAAATTATTCCCTCCTATAAATACCTTCATAAAATATAATATTCATATTTATATCCCTTTAATACAATTTAACAAAAATAGACCAAGCTATTATGATTATTTTTATAAAAATAAAAATACCAAAATAGCATATGCTACTTTGGTATTTTATTCTTAACTATTATTAAACATCCATTTTTAACTTTTATACTACATTGATTACTTTTCATTACATTAGATATACCTATTGGATTACCATATTTTATAATCGCATTCTCAAGAGGATACTCTAAATTTTCAAGTGTAACTCCACTTACATCACCTTTTGCCGGAATTATAGATATAATATCACCCTTTTTACCTTTTACATTAATACCTTCATTTTCAATCATATATAAATCTTCATATTTACTCTTAATTATAGGATTTATCCCTAACTCTTTTATATAATACATAAGATTTATATTTGCAATAGTATGATCAATACGACCTCCTAAAGCCCCTATAAGGTGAATTTCTGATATTTTTAAATCTTTTGCTAAGTGTATACATAGCTGAGCATCGGTCTCATCTTTTCTTTGAGGAAACTTTTTAAAATTAACATATTTATTTTTATAATAATTAATTATCGACTCTTCTAATGAGTCTAAATCTCCTATTATATAATTAGGTACTATATTTAATTTATATAAATGTTTCGCTCCTCCATCTGCACATATTATGTATCTGTAATCATTATTTTCAATAACATCTTTTATGTAATCAATATTATTAACTTCTCCATTTAATAAAATACAAGCTTTCATAATTACCCCTTATTTAGATGCATTTAGTCTAAATTCTTTAACTGTAGCATCTATATCATCGCTGTTAAATATCGCTGATCCTGCTACGATTACATTAGCTCCTGCTTTTACTACTTTATCTACATTTGAAGGTTTTATACCTCCATCAACTTGTATATCTACATTTAGACCTTGTTCATCTATTAAAGATTTTAATTCTTTTATTTTATCTACCATACCATCTATAAATGACTGCCCTCCAAAACCTGGATTTACAGTCATTATAAGAACCATATCTAAATCCTTTAGTACATATTTTATATTTTCTATTGGAGTTGCTGGATTTAATGCCACCCCAGCTTTTACATTATGTGATTTTATATTTTGTATAGTTCTATGTAAATGAGTACATGCTTCTTCATGGACAACTATTATATCACAACCCGCATCTACAAAATCATTTATGTAATTATCTGGATTTTCTATCATTAAATGTGCATCAAATACCATATTTACATCTTTTCTTAACGATTTAACAACATTTGGACCTAATGTTATATTAGGAACAAAATGGCCATCCATAACATCAATGTGTAAATATTCACATCCTGCATTCTCTACTTTCTTAACATCTTCTAATAGTCTTGCGAAATCTGCTGATAAAATTGATGGTGCTATTTTTATCATACTTAGTACCTCCTCTTCCCTTGTCTCTTTTCATTTAATAATTGTAGGTAACTTTCATATCTTTCTTTTGATATCTTATTATCCTTTACTGCTTCTTTTATACCACATGATGGTTCATTTTCATGCATACATCTTCCACCGAACTTACACTCATCTGAAAACTCATCAAATTCTATAAAGTAATCTTTAAGTTCAGTTTCTTCTATATCATCTAAAGTCAATGAACTAAATCCAGGTGTATCAGCTACCATACCCCCACATTCTAACTTTAAAAGTTCTGCATGTCTTGTTGTATGCTTTCCTCTTTTTATTTTATCACTAACTTCACCAGTTTGCAGTTGAAATTTACTATCTATATGATTTAATAATGTAGATTTCCCTACTCCAGATGGTCCTGCAAAAACAACTATATTCCCTTTTAATTCTTCTTTTACTTTATCTATGTTTAAGTTTTCATTATTGCTAACTGGTATTACTTTATATCCGCTCATTTCATATATTCTTTTTAAATTTTCTAGTTCTTCATCTGTAGCCAAATCAGCCTTAGTTAAAACTATAACTATATCTAAACATTCTCTTTCTGCTAAAACAATAAATCTATCTAATAAAGATAAATTAGGATTAGGATTTTTTATTGCAAATACAATTATAGCTTTATCTACATTAGATATCGGTGGTCTTACTAATTCTGTTTCTCTTTCTTTTATTTCTTCTAATACGCCTTTTTTATTTTCTTCATCAACTATACTTATTTTTACGTTATCTCCAACTAAAGGAGTTATCTTATTTTTTCTAAATATACCTCTAGCTCTACATTCATATATTCCTTGGTTTGTATCTATGTAATAAAACCCACCAATACCTTTTGTAATAATTCCTTCTATCATTTAAATCCTCCTTATAGATTAATAAAATTACTAAATACTATTATTTATATAACTTTACATAAATATTACAAAAAAGTCCAATAATTATTAATCATTGGACTTTAATATTTTAATTTATAAATAATTATATATTTAAATAATAAGTATTATTGATGTGCTTGTGTCTCTGGTTTTTCTCCAGTACCTTGTCCTGATTGACTTGTATCTCCATTGTTTGGGTTTTCTGATTGTCCTCCATCACCACTTGGAGCTCCTATTTGTCCTCCTTCAGTACTACCTGAAGTTCCTGGATTTTGATGAGATCCATCATTATTATTATTTTGATGACTCGAATTATCTCCATTGTTGCTATTTGAAGGATTTGTTTGTGATTGATTTTTATCACTATTATCTGTATTAGGTTCTTTTGGTGTTTCAGGTACTACTGGTTTTTCTTGTTCTACAACTTTAGGCCCTCTACTAACTACTAAATTTATTTTATCTCCTGCTTGTATGCTTCCTGAACTAGGAGATTGATGTAATACCACATCTTTTTCATGCGAATCATTGTATTCATAATTTACAGTTCCTAAAGTCAATTTATTTTCACTTATTATACTTTGAGCTTCTCCAATAGTAAGTCCTACTAAGTTTGGTATTGAAGTTTGTTTTTCACCTTTACTTACGACTACACTTATAGTATCTCCAGGATTTATTTGTGTACCTGCCTTTGGTGCTTGGTCAATTATATGATTTTTACTAACTTTGCTACTGTATTCTTCTATTCTAACACTTATATTGATTCCCATGTCACCTGCAACCTTTTGAGCTTCACTTAATTCCATATTAATAAAGTCTGGTGCTTTTCCTTCTTCTGTTTTATTTTTACCAAACATTGATGATGCTATTTTGCCCACAACTAGTACTTGGATTATAAGTATTATAGATAAAACTACAGCTGCTATTTTCCATCTTTTTTTACTTTTCGGATTGTCTTCTTTCTTATTCTTTTTCCTATTAGAATTCTTTTTCGGAGGTGTTTTTTCATCCTCTTCTTCTAAGTCTTCTTCATTATAATCAATTTTTGGATTAGTATTTCCCATCTTTATCGCTTTATTTAATTCATTTTCATCTATCTTTTGTGTAGCATAGTTATCATATTCTTTTATAAAATCTAAATCGATATTTTTTTCTATATACTCAATATCTTCTATAAGTTCATCTGCTCCTTGATATCTATCTGCACTAGATTTAGAAGTTAACTTTTTTATTATATTTCTAACACTTTGAGGTATAGCTACTTTTTCTTCTTGAGTAAATTCTATTTCATCATTTATATGCTGAAGTGCTATAGATATAGGGCTGTCTCCTCTAAACGGTACTCTACCTATTATCATTTCATATAAAACTATACCTAAGGAATATAAATCCGTAGTATTACCTACAAATTTGCCTTTAGCTTGTTCTGGTGAAAAATAATGAACAGAACCTATTACACTTCCAGTGCTTGTAATAGTAGAACTTGAAACAGCTTTGGCTATACCAAAATCAGCTACTTTTACAATTCTACCTTCATTAGATATAAGTATATTATGAGGTTTTATATCCCTATGTATAATCCCCTTTTTATGAGCAGCTCCTAAGGCTCTTGCTATTTGCTTAGTTATATCTAAAGCTGTATATTCATCTAAAGTTCCTTCATTTTTTATTATATCTTTTAAGTTTTGTCCTTCTATAAGTTCCATAACTATATAATGTACTTTTCCATCTTCACCAACATCATATACATTTACTATATTAGGATGTGAAAGACTTGCAACTGCTTCAGCTTCCCTTTTGAACTTCGTTAAAAATTCTTGATCATCTACAAACTCAGGTCTTAAAACCTTTATAGCTACAGTTCTATTTAACAGTCTATCTCTAGCTTCATAGACAAAAGCCATTCCTCCATCGCCAATTTTTTTAATTATTTCATATCTATTTCCTAAAACTGTCTCTCCCACTTTATCACCATCCTAGTTATATTTAATTAATATAACTGATACATTATCTTTACCTGAAACTTCGTTAGCTCTATTTATTAAACTGTCAGTTATATTATCTAGATTCTCATCTTTACATATAATATCGTATATATCTCTTTGATCGACAAAACCAGTTAACCCATCTGTAGCTAATAATATTTTATCATCTTTATTTATATCTTCTTTATAAATATCAACTATTATCATCTGCTCCGTCCCTAATGCTCTAGTTATAACATTTCTTCTTGGATGAGTTTTTGCTTCTTCTTCAGTTATCGCATTTTGAGCAATAAGTTCTTCTACCAAAGAGTGATCTCGTGTAATTTTTATTAATTCATTATATCTTAATATATAACATCTACTGTCACCTACATTTGCAATATATGCCTTATCTTTATATATTATTACTGTAGTTAATGTAGTTCCCATACCACTACATTCTTTATCTATTTTAGATTTTTTATATATTATAGAGTTTACGTCATTATAAGCTTGCTTAAGAATATCATCTATATAATTTATTTTAACGTGTTCATTTTGTATTAGGTTATTTTTTAAAAAACGTACTATATTATCTACTGCTAGTTCACTTGCTACTTCACCTTTATTATGGCCACCCATTCCATCAGCTATAGCAAATATACCTATATCACCAGATTTTGTCGGGATGATCTCTCCCTTACAACAGTCTTCATTATTTTTTCTAACTTTTCCAATATGGGAAACACAGTTATATATCATAATTTTTCCCCCTCTATTTTATTTATGTTTTCTTCTTAATTGACCACAAGCACCATTTATATCCGCTCCCATTTCTCTTCTTATAGTAGCAGGTATATTTTCTTTTAATAACATATCTCTAAACTTATATACATACGTTTTATCTGGTTTTTCATAATCTCTTTCTTCTACTTTATTTATAGGTATTAAATTTACATGACATAATAACCCTTTTAAAATCCTTGATAATTCCTTTGCATCCTCTTTAGAGTCATTAACTCCTTTTATTAGCGAATATTCAAATGTAACTCTTCTATTGGTAGTTTTTATATAATTCTTACATGCATCTATAACTTCTTTTATTGAATAAGCATTAGCTATAGGCATTATTTCTTTTCTTGATTCATCATAAGGCGAATGTAGCGATAATGCTAAGTTTATAGGTATTTTTAAATCTGCTAATTCATACATTTTAGGAACTACTCCACAAGTAGATAAAGTTATATGTCTATACCCTATATTAAGTCCATTTTTTTCATTTACTAATTGTAAGAACTTCTTAGTATTGTCAAAATTGTCAAGAGGCTCTCCACTTCCCATTAATACAATATTTGACACTCTTTTACCTATATCCTCTTGTATTTTTATTATTTGATCTAATATTTCCCATGGCTCTAAATTTCTTAATAATCCATCAATAGTAGATGCGCAGAATTTACACCCCATTCTACATCCAACTTGATTAGATATACATACTGTTACACCATGTTCATATTCCATCATTACACTTTCAATTATATTTCCATCATTTAATAAAAATAAATATTTTCTTGTTCCATCTATCTTAGATTCTAATTTAAGTTCTGTATCTAAATTTCCAATATATGAAACTTTTTCTAACTTTTCTCTTAAAGACTTTGGTATATTATTCATATCATCGAAAGTCTTAGCACCTTTATAAATCCACCCATAAATTTGAGTTCCTCTAAAAGCTTTTTCTCCTATACTTTTTATAAATTCTTTTAATTCTTCTTCAGTTAAATTTTTTAAACACACTTTATTGTCATTGTTCATATTAATTCCTACCTTACTCTTTTTAGTTTAGCTATGAAAAATCCATCCATTCCGTGTATATTAGGATATATTTTTATATATCCTTTGTCTTGATTATCTAAATCTACATTAACTTCATCAATCGGTACTAGCTCAAAGTTATCATTAATATTTAAAAATTCTTTAACTATATTTATATTTTCTTCATCATGTATAGTACAAGTACTATATATTAAATTCCCACCTAGTTTAACATATTTTGAAGCATTATTTAAAATCTTTTTTTGTATTGTAGGTAAGTCTTTTATTTCTTCTTCTTTTTTAAACTTTATTTCTGGTTTTCTTTTTATTATTCCCATACCAGAACATGGCACATCACAAATAACGTAGTCAAATTTATCTATACTATTTTCATCTATATTAAGAGCATCAAAATTTTCAACTTTTATATTTTTAAGACCTAGTCTTTTTACAGTATTATTAATAAGTTTTAATTTATGATCAAATATATCTCTTGAAATTACTTGACCAGTATTTTTCATGATAGTTCCTAAATGAGTAGTTTTACCTCCAGGTGCGCTACATACATCTAAAACTAATTTCTCTTCTTTCGGATTTGCAACTTTTCCAACAAGCATAGAACTTATGTCTTGAACCGTAAAATATCCTTCTTTAAACAACTTATTATTTTCTATGTTTTTTAGATTCTTAACCATTATAGCTTCATCTATTCCGTTTACTTTATTACAGTCTATTCCTTGTTCTCTTAATTTATTTATAAGCTCATCTCTATTTATTTTAAGTGTGTTTACTCTTATATATAAATTTGGTTTTTCTGAGTTTGCCTCTAATAAATCTTCTGTAAATTCTTGTCCAAATTCTTCTATCCACTTTCTAATTAACCATTGATTATATGAATATTTTATAGATAAATGTTCAACTATATCTTTTTTATCAATTTCCATTATATTTTCTTTTTTTCTTATTACATTTCTTAATATGGCATTTACAAACCCTGATGACTTTTTATCATATTTTTTTATAAGTGCTACACTTTCATTTACTGCTGCGTGATCTTTTATACTATCTAAAAATAGTATTTGATAAATTCCTAACCATAATGATATTTTAACATAGGTAGACATTTTTTTCGATTTTATCTTAGATAGCTTGTCTATTATATAGTTTAAATAATATTTATTTTCTATAACTCCGTAAATAAGTTCAGTAGCAAGACCTTTTTCTTGATCACTAATATCTATATCTTTAAAATTCTTATTTATAGATATATTTGAATAATTTTTATTTCTTTCAATATCATATAGCGTTTTAAATGCCAATCTTCTTGCGTTCATTAAATACCTCCATCTCTAAATAGAAAAAGTCCTAGAAACCCCTAGGACAATCTCTATTAATCATCATGTCTTTGTGCTATTGCAATTAATCTTAGTAATTGAAGTACTGATGTTAATGCTGCTGCTACATACGTTAATGCTGCTGCAGTTAATACTTCTCTTCCTTGCTTTATCTCTTTCCCTTCTAATATACCCTCATTACCAAGTTGAACTAAAGCTCTACTAGATGCATTAAATTCTACTGGTAATGTTATTATTTGGAATAATACAGATGCTGAAAATAATAGTATACCTATTTTTAGTAAAGGACCTGACATAAAAAGTCCTGCAAATATTAAAAACCATGAAATATTCGATGCAAAGTTTACTACAGGAACTAAACTACTTCTTATCTGAAGTGGAGCATACCCTTTAGCATGTTGAATAGCATGACCACACTCATGTGCTGCAACAGAAGTAGCTGTAATAGATGTTCCATAATATATATCCTGAGATAATCTAACTACATTACTTCTTGGATCATAATGATCACTTAATCTTCCTGGGACCATTTCTATTCTAACATTATAAAGTCCATTTGCATCTAATATTCTTCTCGCTGTTTGTTCTCCTGTATAACCCAACCTACTACTAACTTTAAAATATCTACTAGTTGTGTTATTAACTTTAAATTGAGCATACATAGTAAAAAGTATAGCTGGTATTAAAATAATTAACGTAGGATCTAAATGATATCCATACCCACCATAAAATGGCATCATATCTAACACTCTCCTATAAAGAATTTTATTGCATTTTCAACTTCTTTGGCATCAATTTCAGTATCTACACAAGGACCATTAGGTCTTTTGTTAAATACGCCTAATACTGGAATTTGATTTATATCTTGAACTCCAGCTGTTAAATCTCTTTCACAAGCTACAGCCACTACAGCTTTAGGCCTAAATTCTTTTATTTTTTTTCTTGCTAATGTACCACCTGTTGCTATAAATACATTAACACCATACTTATTTTGTAATTTTAATAAGTCAGCTACATTACAAAGACCACAACTTTTACAATTTCTTACGTCTGTTGTAATTTTTAGTTTACACTTACTTTTTTGAATACAATGTGGTATAAGAATAAGTATGTCTTCTGGTTTTATTTTATACCTATTGCTATATATATAATCATTGTTTAATTTAACATAAACTTTTCTTATTTCATCTTTAGGTATATTTAAAGTATTGCCTAATGCTATAAGTATTGGATATAATAAACTAATTACTTTAAAGTTAATTCTCATTATATTCTTATTTACTTTTTTGCCTTTTAAGACACTATAAGTAACTACACTTGAAAATATAGTTATAATTAATAATATTATTATTAATGTATTTACTAATATAGAAAACAGATTTTCTAGGCTTTTCATAAAAATATTCATACCTAAAAATAATACAATTAATATTAATATGAAAAAACCTATTGTTGTCATATATTTTTTAAAGTTTATCATTTTATATTCCTAATATAATATCAGTACTTATAGTATTTCCTTTTATATATTCAGATACTACCATTCTTTTCTTTCCAGACATTTGGATTTCACTTATTTGAATAACCCCATTACCTGTATTAACTTCTATACCATCTTTATCAACTTTTAATATAGTTCCTGGAGCTTTATCACTATTTTTATCTACAACTTTAGTTTTCCATATTTTCATAGTTTGATTCTCATAAGTCGTATATGCACTAGGCCATGGATTTACACCTCTTACAAGATTATGTATATCTTTAGCAGATTTATTCCAATCTATATTTCCTAATGTTTTATCCATTATAGGCGAATAACAAGTTTCATCGTCATTTTGTTTTTCTCTTGGAGCTTTTCCTTGGGCAATAAGGTCTATTGTTTCTTTTAATACATTTGCTCCATCTATCATCATTTTATCATGAAGTTCACCTGCTGTTATTTCGTCATCTAAAGGTATTTCACTCTTTAAAATCATATCTCCTGTATCTAACCCAACATCCATATACATTGTAGTTACACCTGTTTTTTCTTCACCATTTATTATAACCCAATTTAAAGGTGCTGCTCCTCTGTATTTTGGTAATAATGATGCATGTACATTAACACATCCAAACTTAGGTATATCTAATATACTCTTTGGTAATATTTGACCAAATGCCACAACTACAATTAATTCTGGATTAATTTCTTTTAATTTTTCTACAAAAGCCTCTTCTCTAGCCTTAACTGGTTGATATACATCAATATTATATTTTAAAGCCAATTCTTTAACTGGAGGCATAGCTAGTTTTTTACCTCTACCTTTTGGTTTATCTGGTTGAGTAACAACTGCTAGTACTTCATGTCCTTCATCTATTATTTTTTGTAAACATGGAACTGCAAATTCTGGCGTACCCATAAATACTATTTTCATATATATCAACTCCTACTACTTTTCAATTTTATCTACAAATAATATTCCATCTAAGTGGTCTATTTCATGACAAAATGCTCTAGCTAAAAGTTCTTCTCCTTCCATTTCAAACATTTGTCCTTTTCTATTCATAGCTCTTACTTTAACATAATACGGTCTTGTAACTGGTCCTGATTCATTTATAACACTTAAGCATCCTTCATCATCAGTTTGTTCTCCTGAAGTTTCTATTATCTCTGGATTTATAAGTTCTATTATTCCATCTCCAACATCTATTACTGCTATTCTTTTTAATATTCCAACTTGTGGAGCTGCAAGCCCTACACCATCAGCTTCATACATAGTATCAGCCATATCCTCTAATAATTGTATTATTTTTTCATCTATTTTTTCTACAACTTTACACTTTTTTCTTAATACAGGTTCTCCTATTTGAACTATTTGTCTTAACGCCATTTTATATTCCTCCTAATTTTTATAATACACTATAAGGATTTATATCTATAGATATATTTATATCCTTATCAAAAACTATTTCGCGCTTAGTTATACATATATATTTTATTATACCCTTTAATAGATTTATTTCAATATCCTCATCTTTAAATAATATTTGCCATCTATAATTTTGATTTATTTTTCCTATAGAACATTGATTAGGTCCTAATATAAAAGATAAATCATTTATACCACGCTCTTTTAAAAGATATGCTAATGAATCATACATTTTTTTAGAGTTACTTTCTACTAATTTATTATCTTTTCCACTTAATACAACGCTGACCATATTATTAAATGGAGCATAATCAAATAATTTTCTTATTTTTATTTCATCTTCATAAAACCCTTTAAAGTCATAATTTATAGCATGTTTAATTGCATAGTGATCAGTATCATAAGTTTGTAAAATTACTTTTCCATCTTTATCAGCTCTACCAGCTCTGCCCGCAACTTGAGTAATTAGTTGAAAAGCCATTTCTGAACTCCTAAAATCTGGAAATTTAAGTATCATATCTGCTGATAGTATTCCTACTAATGTAACATTATCAAAATCTAAGCCTTTACTAAGCATTTGTGTTCCTATAAGAATATCAGCTTCTTTATTTTTAAAACTATTTAAAATTCTATCAAATGAACCTTTCTTAGATGTTGTATCCCTATCTAATCTTAAAACCTTTAAATCAGGTAATATATTTTTTATTTCTTCTTCGATTTTTTGAGTCCCTATTCCAAATGGTTTTATGTATTTGCTTTTACATTCTGGGCACTCGCTAGGAATTTCTTTTTCATATCCACAATAGTGGCATTTTCCTGTATTACTTTTTTTGTGATATGTAAGTGATATATCACAATTCTCACAAGTAAATACATAACCACATTTTCTGCAAGATACAAAATTTGAATACCCTCTTCGATTTAAAAATAGCATCACTTGACTATTATTTTTTATCGCAAGTTCTATTTCCGATTTTAATTTATTACTAAATATGCTTTTATTACCTATCATAAGTTCTTCTTTCATATCAACAACTTCAATTTTAGGCATAGGCTTTTTATTTGCTCTTTTATTTATTTCAAGTAACTTATATTCACCATTAACAGCTTTATAATATTCTTCTATAGATGGTGTTGCAGATCCTAAAACTAAAGAAATATCTCTTTTTTTCGCTATAAACTTAGCTACTTCTATAGCACTAAATTTAGGATTTTTATCTGACTTATATGCACTTTCATGAAATTCATCGATAATTATAACACCCAAACTTGTAAATGGTGTAAATAAAGCTGATCTAGCACCAATTAATATTCTTATTTTCCCCTCTTTTACTTGTTTATACACATCATGTTTTTCACCTTCTGATAGTTGACTGTGAAAAACTCCTACAATGTCTCCAAATTCGTTTTTAAATCTTGATATAGTTTGAGGGGTCAAAGAAATTTCAGGAACTAAAACTAACCCATCTAATCCTTGACTTAATGCATTTTCAATTATTGCCATATATACTTCTGTTTTACCACTTCCTGTTACTCCGTGAATCATATATGGTTTTTTATTTTCATCAAACATTTCACTATTTATTATACTTACTGCTTTACTTTGTTCCTCATTTAAACTTATTTCTTTATGTTCTATAGAGTATATTTGTTCTGGATTTCTATAAAAATCAACTTCTTCTATTCTAATAAGATTTTTTTCTTTTAGCTTATTTATACTTTGTCTTGTTATTTTTAAATTTTCTAGTACTTCATTTAAATCAACTTCTTTTTTTTCTTTTAAAAATTCTATAATTTCTTTTTGCTTATTTCCTAATTTTATTTTATTTATATTTATATAATCATCAATATCTACTATATCTTCAATTAATGATATTGAATAAACTTTCTTTTCATTTTTATGGTCTTTATATTCCCATTTTAACTCTACTATATTATTTTTTTGCATTTTATACAGCAAATTATTTGCGTTTGGTATTTTCTTTATTTTGTCAAATTTTATTTTACCTTTATTACTTTTTACTATTTTTAAAATTATATTTTCATTTTTATATTCACTTTTATAATTTTCATCTTTAAGCGTAATTACTTTAAAATTATTTAATTTATATCCTTTTGGATACAATAAATTTATACAATCAATATATGTGCATAAATATTTATTTTTCATCCATATTATTAAATTTATATCATCTTTATTAAAAATAGGTTCTTCATCTAATAAATCTAGTATCTTTTTAGTTTTTATATTTTCATCAATAAAATCAACTATATCAAATACAAATGCTTCGACGGGTTTATTATACATTCCAAAAGGAACTAATATCCTATGTCCTATATATATTTTTTCACTAAAAAAATGTGGTATCTCATACGTAAATAAATTGTCAGTATGTATAGAATTATTTCTTACTATAACTTTTGCATATTGCTTCATATTTTAACCTCTATTTATATTTTTATATACTTATTCTTATCATTTACAGTAAACATATTATTTATAAGTACCCTAATAATATACTATTTATCTATAAATGAAAATTAAGCATCTATATTTAATATAGATGCTTATATATTTAATAGAGTTTTTATCTTATCTAAGATAACGTCAGCTACATCTTCTTTTTTCATTTTAGGGTACTCATTTATGATTCCATCTTTATCTATAACTTTAACTATATTAGTGTCCACTCCAAATCCGGCACCCTCTTGAGTTAAATCATTTGCTACTATAAAATCTAAGTTCTTTTTATCTATTTTACGTTTAGCATTTTCTAATAAATCATTAGTTTCTGCAGCAAATCCAACTAAGATTTTATCTTTTTTTATTTTACCTATTTCTAATGCTATATCTTTTGTTCTATCTAGCTTAATGCTTAAATCATCATCTGATTTTTTAATTTTTTTACCAGAATAGTTTTTAGGTTTATAATCTGCAACTGCAGCACTTTTTATTATTACTTGGTTTTCATCTATATTTTCTAAAACAGCATTATACATATCTTCTGCTGATTCAGTTTTTATAAATTTTTTAAGATTTTGAGGCGGTATTATGTTAGTAGGTCCTGATATTAAAGTTACATCTGCTCCTCTTTCTATAGCTTTTTTAGCTATAGAGTATCCCATTTTTCCTGTTGATCTATTTGTTATATATCTTACAGGATCAATATTTTCAACTGTAGGTCCTGCTGTTACTATTATACTTGTACCTTTTAAATCTTTTTTTACTTGTAAAAGATTTATTATACTTTCAAATATAACATCTACAGATGCCAATTTACCTGACCCAATATCTCCGCAAGCTAATCTTCCACTTTCAGGTTCTACAAACTCATAATTTAAATCTTTTAATGTTTGTATATTTCTTTGAACTACGGGGTTTTCATACATATTAGTGTTCATCGCAGGTGCTATAAGTACTTTAGCTTTTGTAGCCATAACTGTAGTTGTTAGCATGTCATCTGCAATTCCATTTGCTACTTTACCAATTAGATTTGCAGTAGCAGGAACTAATGCAAATAAATCAGCTTTCTTTGCTAATGAAATATGCTCTACATCCCAAGTTTTTGGAGATTCAAACATATCTTCTACAACATAATTTTGACTTAATGTTTGAAACGTAAGTGGAGCTACAAATTCAGTTGCTGATTTAGTCATTATTACATGAACATTTACTCCAACTTTTTTTAGCTTACTCACTAAATCACAAGCTTTGTATACAGCAATTCCTCCAGAAACACCTAAAACTACTGTTTTGTCCTTTAACATATTATTACTCCTCTATTATGTTTTGAACTTGAGCTAAATGTTGCTTAGCTTCTTCTATTTCTATTTCTTCTTCTGTTAATTTTCTAAAAGTTATTTTTCTATCTGCAACTTCTTGTGTAGCTAATGTAACAGGTTTTATTTGTTGGTGCTTAGTTGTAGGAACATATGGTGTTGCTCCATCTATTAATTCTCTAGATCTTTTAGCTACTGTTACTACTAAATAATATCTGTTATCGATTTGGTTTAATACTTCATTTATTGATGGCTTTATCATCTTATAATTCCTCCTTGAATTTTTTTATTATATTTTCTTTATATCTATAAACTTTATTTTTTTCAGCTGATATTATGTGTTCTAATTCTTGAGCTGAAGTTTTTACATCATTATTTACTATAAAATAATCATAGTATTCTATTTGGCATATTTCATCAACGGCTGAACCAAATCTTTTATTTATTTGTTCTTCTGTTTCTGTGCCTCTTCCAACAATTCTATTTTTTAACTCATTAAGAGATGGAGGAAGTATAAATATAAATACACCTTCTGGATACACATCTTTTATTTGTCTAGCACCTTGCATTTCTATTTCTAAAACAACATCATTTCCATTTTCTAGGTTTTCTAGTATAGCAGCTTTTGGTGTCCCATAGAAATTATCATATATTTGAGCATGTTCTAATAATTCATTGTTATTTATCATGTCTTTAAACTTTTCTTTAGTTACAAAGAAATAGTTAACTCCATCTACTTCTCCTTCTCTTGGATTTCTAGTAGTTGCAGAAATTGATAATTTAACATCCTTATTATTTTGTAAAAATTCTTTACATATAGTTCCTTTACCTGCTCCAGATGGTCCAGAAACAACTAGTAATAAACCTTTCCTTTTCATTTATATCTTCCTTTCTAATTCTCTATCTGCTGATCGTCTTTATCTGTGAATCTGTGTGCTACAGTTTCTGGTTGAACTGATGATAATATTATATACTGACTATCAGTTATTATAACTGCCCTAGTTTTTCTACCATAAGTAGCATCAATTAATCTTCCACTTTCTTTACCTTCTTGTATTAATCTTCTTATAGGAGCTGACTCTGGACTTACTATAGCAACTACCTTATTCGCCATAACTACATTACCATATCCTATATTTATAAGGTTCATGCTCATAATAATCTCTCCTATTCTACATTTTGTATTTGTTCTCTTATTTTTTCTAATTCGCTTTTTATTTCAACTACTAAGTTAGTTATATTAAGATCTGATGATTTTGACCCTATAGTGTTTGTTTCTCTATTCATTTCTTGTATTAAGAAATCTATTTTTCTACCTATAGATTCATCTTTATGTATTGTCTTTTTAAGTTGTAAGATATGACTTTTAAATCTTACTATTTCTTCTGTTATACTACACTTATCTGCATATATTGCAACTTCTTGAGCTAGTCTATTTTCATCAACAAGACTTGGATTGTCTAGTATTTCAGCTATTCTATTATTTAATTTTTCTTTGTATTCATTAACAACATTATATGAATAGTTTTCTATTTGTTCAATATAATCTTTTAATAAATCACATCTCATATCTATGTCATTAGAAAGTTTTATACCTTCTTCTTTTCTCATATCTTTTAACTTAGCAAGGCAATCGTCTAAAGCTACCTTTAGCATTGACCATAATAAGTCTTCATCTTCTTCTTTTTCTTCACTTTTTATTATATCTGGAAATTTAGCTATATTCATAACTGTTATATCATCTTGTAAGTTAAATGTTGATTTTATATTATTTAATATATTTACATATTCACTAGCTAACTTCTCATCAAATTTTAAGTTTACATCTTCACTACCTATTAAGTCAAGTTTTATATATAAATCAACTCTACCTCTTTTTACATATTCTTTAACTACATTTCTTATTTTATCCTCTAGAAAAGATATTTTTCTTGGAAGACGTATATTTATATCTACATATTTATGATTAATAGTTCTACATTCTACTGTAAAATGATAGTTATCATTTTTATATTCGCCTCTTCCAAAGCCTGTCATACTAATAGCCATTTACTATACCTCCAAAGTTCCTTCACATATTTTAACTGCATTTCCTATCATGTATACATCATCTAGTATTTCTATTTTTACACTTCCACCTTCTGATTTAACATTTACTTTTTTATTAACTTTATTTAAGTAATTAGCTACTATAACAGATGCAGTCATTCCTGTTCCACATCCTAATGTATAACCACAACCTCTTTCCCATGTATAAACCTGAATATTATTTTTATCATCTATCTTTACAAAGTTAACATTAGTATTTTGTGGGAATATTTCATTTTTTTCTATTAATTCTCCATACTTATATATTTCTTCTTTTATTATTTCATCTACAAACACAATTGTATGAGGAACTCCCATAAGAATCGAACTAACTTCTATTTCTTTATTATCTATTACTAACTTTTCATTTATAAAGACTTCTTTATTTGTTTTTACTGGAATTATATTAGGATTGAAGTTTGGTTTTCCCATATTTACTTTTATAGTATCAATTTTTTCTTTGTTTATATTTAAAGATATTTTTTTTATACCGTCAAGTGTATATACACTAAATTCATTTTCTTTTACTATATTATTGTCATATACAAATTTACAAAAACATCTTAGACCATTTCCACACATATTAGCTCTAGATCCATCTGAATTGTAATATACCATTTCAGCATCACATATATTTGAATTTTTGACAACTAATAATCCATCTGCACCTATACCAAAGTGTCTATGACAAACTTTTTTAGCCAAATCTGAGTAATTATTAGGATCTATATTATCAAATCTACCATCTATTGCTATAAAATCATTTCCGACTCCATGTAATTTCCAGAAGTTCATTTATATCCCCCCTATAAATTTGAATTCTTAGCTTATTATACAATATTTTGTTCATAAAAGGAAATTATATTGATTATAACCTATATATTATTTTAAACTATATTCTAAATATTATATTCACATTATTATACATCTGTGTAATAATCTACTTATCAATAAATTTTGAAAGGAATGATATTATGGCCTTTGATGGTTTAGTTGTCCACGCTATTTCAGATGAACTATCATCTAAATTAGTTGGCGGTAAAATAGATAAAGTATATCAACCAGAAAATGACGAAATAGTTTTACATATAAGAAATAATAAAGAAAATTTTAAACTTGTACTTAGTGCAAGTGCATCTAACCCTAGGGTTTATCTTTCTACAAATTATAAAAAAGAAAACCCTATAAATGCCCCTATGTTTTGTATGTTACTTAGAAAATATATACAAAGCGGAAATATAGTTAGTGTGTCTCAAGTTGGATTTGAAAGAATTATAAAAATAACTGTTGAATCTCTTGATGAGCTAAAAGCTAAAACTACTAAAGATATAATAATAGAAATAATGGGAAGACATAGTAATATAATACTTACTCACGAAGAAAATAAAATAGTTGATTCTATAAAGAGAATTCCTCCTAGTGTAAGTAGAGTTAGACAACTACTACCTGGTATGACTTATGTATTACCACCTGCTCAAGATAAGTTAAACCCTCTTGATAAAATATCTAGGGATAAATTTAAAGAAACAATATCTGATTTTGATGGAAGTATATCAAAATGTATATACTCTAAATTCTTAGGTATAAGTCCTATTGTATCTAAAGAGATATGTTTTAGATCAAATTTAGATATTTCTAAACAAGCTTCAAGTATTGATGGTATAGATTTTGATAATTTATATAAAGAATTTAGTAATGTAATTTTAAATATTAAAGATAGCAATTATAACCCTTGCTTAGCAATAGATTCTTCTATAGATAAACTTATAGATTTTAGTTCTATAGATTTAACATTATTTGATAACTTAAAAGTTGTCCATGATGAAAGTATCTCATCTATAATAGAAAGTTTTTATGCTAATAAAGATGCTAAAGAAAGAATAAACCAAAGAGCTTCTGATTTTAAAAAGAGTATATCAATTAAACTAGATAGATTATACAACAAATTGAAAAAACAAAAAATTGAACTTAAAGAATCTGATAATGCTAATATCTATAAAATAAAAGGTGAACTTATAACGGCCTATATATATATGATTGAAAAAGGTATGGATTTTGTAGAAGTTCAAAATTTCTATGAAGAAGACTGTCCTTTAATTAAAATAGATCTTAATAAAAACCTTACTCCATCAGAAAATGCTCAAAAGTATTTTAAAAGATATAATAAACTAAAACATGCTAAAAAAGAAATAACAGCTCAAGTAGAATTAAGTTTAGAAGAAATAAATTATCTTGAAAATATAATACTTAGTATAGATAACTGTGATAACTTAGCAGAACTTGACGATATAAAAGAAGAATTACAAAAACTTGGTTATATGCGTGGTAAGGTAAAATCAAAAAAAGATAAAAACAATCTAACAACTAAACCAAATGAGTTTTTATCTTCAGATGGATTTACAATATTAGTTGGTAAAAATAATAAACAAAATGACTTTTTAACATTAAAAATTGCTAATAATGATGACTTATGGATGCATACTAAAAATATACCTGGATCTCATGTAATAATTAAAACCGAGGGAAAAGAAATTCCAGAATCTACAATTTTTGAAGGTGCAATGTTAGCTGCATTTTTCAGTAAATCTAAAATGTCTTCACAAGTTCCTGTAGATTACACTTTAAAGAAAAATGTAAAAAAACCAAATGGTTCTAAGCCTGGTATGGTTATATACGAAACTAATAGTACGATTTATGTAACACCATCAGAAGAATTAGTTGTTAAATTAAAAAAACAGGGTTAATCCCTGTTTTTTTATACAAGTTGAGAGTTAAGAACTGATTGTTCTTCTTTCTTTTCAACTTTGAATTCATTTCTATTTAAAACTCTATTTAAGATTATTCCTACTATAGCTGCTAAACTAAGTCCTGTTATAGTAACTGTTTTTGTAATAGGTATTCCTATAACTATTCCTTTGTTTCCTAAATAAGTAGTTCCTAATCCAATTATCATTATAGTTAATACTATTATTATATTCTTTTTATTACTTATACATTTGCTATCGTTTATAGTTTTTAATCCTACATATGAAATCATAGAAAATAACATTATACTTATACCTCCCATAACTTCTGTAGGTATACTTTGTAAAAATCCACCAAATTTACTTACACACGCAAGTAATATTGCACATATAGCTGTTCTTCTTAATATTGATGGATCATAATTTTTAGTTATTGCAAGTACCGCTGTATTTTCTCCATAAGTAGTATTTGCTGGTCCTCCTAAAAAACCAGCTGCTATTGTAGCTAATGCATCTCCCATTAATGTTCTATGAAGTCCTGGTTCTTCTATGAAATTTTTTCCAACTACAGTTCCATTAGTAGTCATATCTCCTATATGTTCCATGAATACCGCTAAAACTACAGGTGCAATTAATACTATTGCTTCTAAACTAAATTTAGGTAATCTAAATGCTGGTATTTGTAAAAAAGATGCACTACTGCTCATAAAAGATGTATCTACATTTCCTAACATTAAAGATATTATATATCCTATAGCAACAGCAATTATTATATTTAATTGCTTTACAAAATCTTTACAAAATACATTTATAGCTACTGCTGATCCTAATGTTACAACTGCTATAATAAAATTATGTGATGCCATATCCAAAGCTGTAGGTATTAAATTAAGTCCTATAACAGCTATCATAGCTCCAACTACTTGAGCTGGGAAGTATTTTTTTATTTTATCTACTCCGATTTTTTTTATTATAGCTGACATTACTAAATATATAAGCCCTGCTACAATTATACCTCCTTGTGCATAAGCTAAATCTCCATTGTGAGCTTCCTTAGCTGCTAATATTACTGGTATAAAAGCAAAACTTGATCCTAAAAATGCTGGTACTACGCCTTTTGTACATGTGTGAAATATTAAAGTTCCTATTCCTGCACAAAATATTGCTACGGCTGGGTCAAATCCTGTTAATATTGGAACTAAAACTGTAGCTCCAAACATAGCTAGTAGATGTTGTAATGACAATATTGTTTTTTTCATAAAAAAACCTCCCTATTTTTTAATGTGGGAGAAATAATTCTCCCTTTTTCAGCATCTCTGTACTGAATTAAAAGGTATTAACCTTATATAATTTTATGTTTTTATTCTTTTATAGTTACTGAATCTTGTTCGTCAATTTCACTTAACATAACTGATATTATTTCATGTCTTGATGTAGGAACATTTTTACCTACATAGTCTGCTCTTACTGGTAATTCTCTGTGTCCTCTATCTACTAATACTGCTAGTTGTATAGACTTAGGTCTTCCTATATCCATTATAGCATCTAATGCAGCTCTTACTGTTCTTCCAGTATATAATACATCATCAACTAATATTACTACCTTATCATTTATATCAAAATCTATATTAGAACCATTTATAACCGGATCTACATCAATTTCTTTTAAATCATCTCTGTATAAAGTTATATCAACTTCTCCTGTATTGACTAATTCACCTTCTATGCTTTCAATCTTTTTTGAAATTCTATTTGCAATAGGTACTCCTCTAGTTTTTATTCCAACTAAAACTACATTTTCTATACCTTTATTTTTTTCTATAATCTCATGACTAATTCTTGTTATAGCTCTCGTTATAGCCTTATCATCCATTAATTGAGCTTTTTCTTTCATTAAAATCCTCCTTTTGCTAGGTAAATAAAAAAGCTTCTTACCTTTTGGCAAGAAGCTATAATTATCCTATAAACAATACAAATATAATTATATTTGTACTTTTAATCTTGCCTTATGATATCTCTGTATCACTTAAAGGTAATCTTCATTTTTTATAATTATATAATACTAGTTATATTTTCTCAACTATTTTTATTTAATTTTTTAATTATACTTTTAAAATGCTCTGGTAATTCTGAATCAAATTCTACATATTCTTTAGTTGTTGGATGTATAAATCCAAGTTTTTTAGCATGTAAAACTTGACCTTTAACTCCAAATTTATTATTTTTAGGTCCATATATTGGATCTCCTAATAAAGGATGATTTAAAGATAATGCATGAACTCTTATTTGATGGGTTCTTCCTGTTTCAAGAGTAGCTTTTACATGTGTAAAATTTTCATATCTATTAATAACTTCAAAATGAGTAACTGCATGTTTTCCATCTTTAACTACTGCCATTTTTAACCTGTCTTTAGGATTTCTTCCTATAGGTTTATTTACAGTTATTTTATCTTCTTTTATAACTCCATGGCATATAAACTCGTACTCCCTAGTTATTGAATGATCTTTTAACTGCTCTGATAAATAATTATGGGAATTATTATTTTTAGCAATCATTAAAAGTCCTGATGTATCTTTATCTATTCTATGTACTATACCTGGTCTTATTACTCCATTTATAGATGATAAATTACCTTCACAATGATATAATATTGCATTTACTAATGTATTTTCATAGTTTCCTGGAGCTGGATGTACAACCATATCTTGAGGTTTGTTTACTATTAATAAATCATCATCTTCATATACTATATCTATAGGTATATCTTGAGCTATAATTTCAAGAGTTTTCGGTTTTGGTATCTCTATAGATATATTATCATTTTCTTTTACCAAATATTTAGCTTTCTCTATTTTTTCATTAACCTTAACCTTTTTTTCTTTTATTAGTTTTTGTATATAACTTCTAGACATCTCTCCTAATTGTTCTGACAAATAGACATCTAATCTAGAGCCCTCTTCTTCATCTATAACTAAAAACTGTCTTATCTCTTCCATATCTTCACCTACTTGTTATTTTCAAAAAATATTATATAAATGCATAATAATATAGTTCCTACTACTACAAAAACATCTGCTATATTAAATACATAATCCCAAATTATTTTAAAATCGAAGTAATCTACAACAAATCCCAATCTTATTCTATCTATAAGATTTCCTATAGCGCCAGATATTATAAAAATAATAGCTGTTTTACCTAATATGTTGAGATCTTTTTTATATAAATAATATAAACCAAATATACATGCAATCGATGCTACTACTACAAATACTATTTGGTTATTTTGAAACATACCAAATGCTGCACCTCTATTTTCAACATATGTCAAATGAAATATGTTTTTTATTATTGGTATACTTCCTATACCTGCTAAATATTTTATAGCAATATATTTTGATATTTGATCTAACCCAATTAATCCTAATATTATTAATATGTATGTCAATAAATTTTCCTCCTTGCAATATTGATATACATATTATTATATATATTAATATTACAAGGAGCAATATGGATTATAAATCAAAAGGAAAGTACACATTAGTACCTTCCTTTTGATTTATAATTTACTTTATCATATCAGAAATTGTCACAAATTCATATCCTAAACTTTGCATCTTAGGTATTACCTTTTCTAATGCTTGTATAGTTTGAGATTTATTATTTCTAACTTTATTATAATCATGAAGCAAAATTATAGTTCCATTTTTTGTATTGTCTTCTATTGTTTTTATAATATTATAAACTCCTGGATTGCTCCAATCTTTTGTATCTAAATCAGACCATAAAACAACTTTCATATCTTTTGATTTTATTATATTAAACAAATTCTCATTTATAGCTCTGTATGGAGGTCTAAATAAAATTGGTTCCTTACCTGTTACTTCTTTTATTATTTTTTGTGTTTTATTTATTTCATTGTTTATTTGTTCATCTGTACTTTTACATATATTTATATGTGAATAAGTATGATTCCCTATATCATGTCCTTCATCAAATGCTCTTTTAGCTATTTCAGGATTCCCACAAACCTTTTGACCCACCATAAAAAATGTTGCTTTTACATTATATTTTTTTAGTATATCTAATATCTGAGGTGAAAAATCCTCATCTGGACCATCATCAAAAGTTAATGCAATTGTTTTTTTAGATTCACTTCCTTTTTTTATTACTATATCTTGGTACTGATTAAATATATTTTTATTATTAATCATTGCTGATTGATTTTCTAAAATATTAATTTTATAAATTGCAATACCTAATAAAAATACAAATCCAATTGATATTATTAACCTTTTCATGTTTTACCCTCTTTTCTAACGTCTACCTCTCATATCTCTATTCATATTTACTAAGTCTTCAACAGGGCTTCTATATAAGTTTGGTCCACTAAAATTATCTTTTATGCTTACACTTTCTACATTGTTAAGATGACTATCTTCTTTTTTAGCACAGTTTGCACACAATCTTGCCTCAGGAATAAATTCTAATCTATCTTCTTCTATACTCTTATTACACTTTTCACATATACCATAAATTCCATTTTCTATTTTATATAAAGCATCATTTATTTCATTTAATTTAAGTTTTTCATGTCTAGTTAAACTATCTTGCATTTCTTGCATATATACTTCAGTTCCTATATCTCCTAAATGATTATCATAGCTTGACAATTCGCCTGATGTATATTTTTCACTAGTATGATTTGTTGTATCTCCAAAAACTGTATTATCTTTCATTTGAGAAACTAATTTAGTTAAATTATTTTTTTCTTTTAATAAAGCTTTTTGATATTTTTTATTATCCATAATGTCCTCCTCTAATTTTTCCTAAATTGGTCTATAATATCTAAAAACTTGGCTATATATGCTCCTACTATAGGTAGGTTTACCCACTTAGAAATTAAGTATAAAACTATAGCTGTTAGTACACTAAATCCTATAGCTTGACCAAATCCTTTTCCTACTCCAGATATAAAATTAATTGTAAATAATCTTCTTTTGCTATCTGTTAAAATCATAAACTCCCTTATTCTACTTCTTTCAATTATATGCATTAGATTATCTAGTTTGTTATTAACAACTTGAAGCATCTTAAAATAGTATCCATCATCTTCATTTCCATTAATTCTTATATCTATTTCTTTCATATTTCTTATATCACTATAAAATTTATTACCAGTTCTATACTTTTTCAAATTTTAACACGCCCTCTTTATATAAAAAACTGTCTACACTTTTATTATGTCAATTTTTATGTTTAAAATGCAAAAAAAGTCCTAATAAATAGGACTTTAAATTTTTAGATTATAGAAACTTCTTTTCTATTAATCCAACTTTCTTATAAACTTTTCTAAGTGTTTTTCTTGCTTGATATTCTGCTTTTTGAGCTCCTTTAGCATATACATCTTCTAAATAATCTTTATTAGATAATAAATACTCATATTGTTCTCTTAAAGGTCTTAAAGTTTCTACAATAACCTCAGAAACATCATTTTTAAAATCTCCATATCCTTTACCTTCATACATAGTTACTAGTTCTTCTATAGATTTATTACTAAGTTTTGAATATATATCTAAGAGATTTTTTATACCTGGTTGTTCATCATTATATTGAACTATACCTATTGAATCTGTAACACTTCTTTTTATTTTTCTTCTTATTGAATCTGGTTCATCAACTAATAATATATATCCATTTTCATTTTCATCTGATTTACTCATCTTTTTAGTAGGCTCTTGTAAGCTCATTACTCTAGCTCCAGCTTTTGGTATATATGGTTCTGGTACTTTAAATGTAGGGCTATATCTATTATTAAATCTATTAGCTAAATCTCTTGCTAATTCTAAATGTTGTTTTTGATCTTCTCCAACTGGAACTAAATCAGTTTGATATAATAATATATCAGCTGCCATTAATACTGGATAAGTAAATAAACCTGCATTTAAATTTGCCTCATTTTTTTGAGATTTATCTTTAAATTGTGTCATTCTACTTAATTCACCCATGTAAGTCATTGTATTTAATATCCACATAAGTTCTGTATGTGCACTAACATGTGATTGAATAAATATAGTATTTTTTTCTGGATCTAATCCACTAGCTAAATATTGAGCTAATAATTGCATAGTGTTTGCTCTTAAGTTTTTAGCTTCTTGAGGTACTGTTATTGCATGTAAATCAACAACACTATAATAACAGTTATATTCTTCTTGTAATTCAGTCCAGTTTTTTATAGCGCCTAAATAATTACCTAATGTTAATTTTCCTGATGGCTGAGCTCCACTAAATATTATTTTCTTTTCACTCATATTTAACTCCTCCTATATATTTTTTAACATTCTAAGTACTATATCCTTAGAATTATAAGCAGCTTGTTTTACAAATTCTTCATAAGTTACATCAGCACTTCCATCTGCTTTATCAGACATAGCTCTTATTACTACAAATGGAGTATTGTTTACATGACATACATGTGCTATAGCTGCTCCTTCCATTTCTCCACAGTATCCATTAAATTCTCTTACTAACTCATCTTTTAATTCTTTGCTGCTTATAAATATATCTCCACTTAAAACTCTTCCTTTTAAAACCTTGTGAGTTTTTACTTCTTCTTTTGATGATTCATATGCAGCATTTATTAACTTTTCATCAGCCACAAATATAGAATTTTCCATTCTAGGAATCATACCTTTTTTATCTCCAAATACTGTTGTGTCAAAGTCATGTTGAATAGCATCTGTTGAAATAACTATATCATATACATCTAATTCTTCATTTAATGCTCCTGCAACTCCTGTATTAACTACTGCATCAACTTTAAATTCACTTATTAATATTTGAGCACATAATGCTGCATTAACTTTTCCTATACCACATCTAACTAAAACAACATCTTTTCCTTCTAATTTTCCTACAAAAAATTTTAAACTTGCTTTTTCCACAGTTTCTTGGATATCCATTATATCTTTTAATATATCTACTTCTTCATCCATTGCACCTATTATTCCTATTTTGTTCATTTTTATTTTCCTCCTATGTATTTTTAAATAAAAAAATCCGTCCTAAATTAATAGGACGGATATAGTTTCCGCGGTACCACCTAAATTATATACATAATTATAATATGTATATCTCTTTATATACTCTGCTATAACGTGCAGTCACGATATCAGCTACTCTTTAATATTTTTAAATTTCACTTAATTCCTCCAAGGTCCATTCACTAGATTTATTTATATTGAGCTCTCAGCATCCTCAACTCTCTGTATTAAATATTTACCTAATTACTAATCCTTTTCATAGGATATATATATTTTATTTTAGTTTTATTGTTTATTTTATATAATATGTTTTAATGGTTAAAAAGTCAACTGTTTAATTTTTAAAATAAAAAAAGAGCAAAGAATATATTCTTTGCTCTTATATAATTAATTTATAAAGAATTGAGTTCCTGGTCCTATTGGTATTCCTGTTAATGCCCAAATTATAGCAAACAAAGTCCATCCTATTAAAAATGCCATTGATATTGGCATCATCATACTCATTAGGTTTCCAACCCCAAAATCTTTTTTATACTTTTGTCCAAACACTACTATAACCCCAAGATAGTTCATTAATGGTGATATTATGTTAGTAGATGAATCTCCTATACGATACATTAATTGTACACCTGCTGGAGAAAACCCTGCAACCATTAACATTGGAACAAATATTGGTGCTAAAAGCCCCCATTTTGACGATGCTCCACCCATAAATAAGTTTACAAATGCAGTTAAGAATATAAATGCCACCATTAATACAATAGACATAAACATATTACCTTCTGGTATAAGTGAAACTAACTTAGCCCCTAATGACGCAACTAATACTCCTAGGTGAGAATCATTAAAATAGTTTATAAATTGTGCAACAAAGAATAATATAACTATTATTGGAGCCATATCAGCCATTGCTTTACACATAGCTGGAACTATATCTGAACTCTTTTTAAATTTACCAGATTTAAATCCATATACTAGTCCACTTATAGCAAATATAACAAACATTAACATGATTACCATATCGCCTTTGAAGAATATAGAATCTAAGAAACTATCTACAGTATTAAGAGTTGCTGTTCCATCTGAATTAACTACCCATAATTTAACATTAGTTGATAAGTCTCCAACTAATGGTATTTTATTACCTGTATCTATTGGTAATGCAGCTAAAACTATAAGTCCTATAACTAATAATAATATTTTATTTGTAAATTTATAAGCTTCTCTTTCTTTTTGAGTTATTTCATGATCTTCTTCAACATCAGCTTCTTTTTTGTTATAAGTCCCTAATCTTGGTTCTACGAATTTATCAATTACTAATGTTCCTAATATTATAATTACAAGAGTTGATCCCATCATGAAAAACCAGTTACTTGTTACTGAAAGTCCACCTGCTAAACTCGTTCCTACCATAGCATCTCCAGTTTCTGCTGCCGCTTGAGTAAATGGTAATAATAATGCATCAGTAGAACTTACAAAAAGGTTTGCACTAAATCCACCTGAAACCCCAGCAAAACCTGCTGCAAGTCCAACTAATGGATGTCTTCCTAAAGTATAATACATCAGTGCTGCAAGAGGTATTAATACAACATATCCTGCATCAGATGCCATATTAGACATAACCCCTAAGAATATAACAACTGGTGTTACTAATTTAGAAGGTGTTGCTGCAACTATACTCTTCATTGCAATTGATAAATATCCACTTTGGTCCATAAGTCCTATTGCTAACATTATTATAAGTATAGTCCCTATTGCATACATATTCATAAAGTTGGCTATAGCAGTACCTATTACATAAGATAATCCATTTGAATATCTTTCTGCTACTGTAGTACCATTTGCACCTACTTTTAATACTTCAATTGGATCTTGCCCTAATAAGTTATTTATTGGAAAATCTCCAAGTGGTGTATGAGCCACTACCCCAAACGATCCCAGCACTGCCGATAATACCAATACAAATGCAGCTATGTACATAAACATAAGTACTGGATGAGGTAATTTGTTACCAAGCTTTTCTATAGAGTCCATAAAAGCTTGTACTTTAGTTTTTTTCTTACTTGCTGTACTCATTAAACTTCCTCCCTGTTGTCTTTTAAAATATAATTTTTAATACTGTTATATTTTATCATATCAGGCAAGCATTTTCATAAATTTTAGAAAATTTCTTATTTTTTATTTTTTTCTATATTTTTCGTCATTTTTTGCATTAATTTATTTAGATTTGTTTTAATATTACTTATTATTTTTAAATTGTATACAATATTTTTTACATTTCCTGCATATTTTTTTGTGATTCTTGCAAATAAAAAAGTCCCTAGATAAATTCTCTAGGGACTTTTTGAATTTTAAATTATTTTTTTATAACCTTTATACCAGTCATATGGTCATTTAAGTTATGTTTTTCTATAGATTCATCTTCAACTCTATTTATATCTATAGCTAAAGTTTCTGATTTTATATACTCAGAATATTCATTTATAGCATTAGCTATTTCATCATCTGAGCAATAATCTATTTCTATATTATCTAAAACATCAAAATCATTAGATTTTCTTAATTGTTGTACTTTAGATATGAATTCTCTTGCATACCCTTCATTTATTAAAGCTTCATTTAAAGTTGTATCTAATATTACGAATAAATTATTCTCCATAGTAACATTAAATCCTTCTTTTGCTGATATGTTTATTAAAACATGCTCTTTGTTGAAGTTAAATTCTTCACCATCTATATCTACAGTTATAGATTCTCCAGCTTCTAATTTAGCTACAACTTCACTTGCATCAAGTTTATTTAATGCACCTGCAAAGAATTTCATTTTAGCACCAAGTACAGGTCCTAATACTTTAAAGTTTGGCTTTAATGTAAAGTTCATGTATTCTCCTAAATCTTTAGCAAATACAACTTCTTTAACATTTAATTCTTCTTTTATTAAATCTACAACATCATTTATAGTATCTTCATATTTTCCATCTACTAATACTTTTTGTATTGGTTGACGAACTTTTATTCTTGTAGCTTCTCTTGAAGCTCTTCCTAATGTAACTAAGTTTTTAACTAAGTCCATTTTTTCTTCTAAGCTATTATCTATTAAATCCATATTAGCTTTTGGATAAGTAGATAAATGAACTGATTCTTCATTAGTTAAGTTTCTATATATTTCTTCCGCTATAAATGGTGTAAATGGAGCTATTAACTTGCAAAGTTCTGTTAATATTTCATAAGTTGTATTATAAACTGATTTTTTATCCTCAGTTAATTCTGTAGCCCAGAATCTTCTTCTTGAACGTCTTATATACCAGTTAGATAAATCTTCATTTATAAACTCTTGTATCATTCTTACAGTTTTATTTAATTCAAATATTGCTAAGTTTTCTTCAACTTCTTTCTTTAAGTTGTTAAACTTAGATAATATCCATCTGTCAAGTTCTGGTCTATCTTTATATTCAACAAAGAATTCAGAAGGATTGATTTCATCAGTATTTGCATATAATGTAAAGAAGTTATATACGTTTTTCATAGTTCCTAAGAACTTACTTTGAACTTCTTTTAATCCATCTTCATCAAATCTTGTTGGAGTCCATGGTGGAGATACGTATAATAAGTACCATCTTAATGCATCTGCTCCATATTTATCAAATAATTCAAAAGGATTTACAGTGTTTCCTCTTGATTTACTCATCTTTTTACCTTCTTTATCTAATACTAGATCGTTAACTAAAACTCTCTTATATGGAGCCTTGCCTGTAACGAAAGTAGATATAGCAAGTAATGAGTAGAACCATCCTCTAGTTTGGTCTATTCCTTCACAAATAAAATCTGCTGGGAATAACTCATCAAAGTTTTCCTTATTTTCAAATGGATAATGATGTTGTGCAAATGGCATTGATCCACTATCGAACCAACAGTCTATAACGTCTGTTACTCTCGTCATAGTACCACCACACTTTTCACACTTAAAGTGTATATCATCAACGTATGGTCTGTGTAATTCTATAGTTTCTGGATCTATATTTTCTATAGCTTTTTCTGCTAATTCTTTTCTTGATCCAACAGATTCTTTATGTCCACATTCACACTTCCATATATTAAGTGGAGTTCCCCAATATCTACTTCTAGATATCGCCCAGTCATTTAAGTTTTCTAACCAGTTACCAAATCTTCCTTCTCCAACAAAGTTTGGATACCACTCAACAGTTTTGTTATTAGCTATTAATTGATCTTTTAGCTTTGTCATTTCTATATACCAGCTTGGCTTAGCATAGTATAAAAGTGGAGTTTGACATCTCCAGCAGTGTGGATAGTTATGAGCTACCTTCTCTTTACCGAATAATTTATTTTCTCCGTGTAACCATTTTATTATCTCAACGTCTACTCCATCTTCCATTACGAATTTACCTTCCCATGGAGTAGTTGTAAATTTACCTGCTTCTGAAACTGGTTGTAATACTGGTAAATCATACTTTCTACCTAAGTTGTAGTCATCTTCACCAAATGCAGGTGCTGTGTGAACTATTCCTGTACCATCTTCAGTTGTTACATAATCACCACATGTTACGAAGAATGCTTTTTTATCAGCTTCAACAAATGGCATTAATTGTTCGTACTCAACGTACTCTAAATCTTTACCTTTTAATTCTTCTATAACTTCGTAGTCTTCTCCTAAAACCTTATTAGCTAAAGCTTTAGCTACATAGTAAACTTCATCATTTTGTTTAACTTTTATATAGTCTATTTCAGGACCTACAGTTAATGCTACGTTTGATGGTAATGTCCAAGGTGTTGTTGTCCATGCTAAGAAATACTCATCAGCATCTTTTCTCTTGAACTTAGCTATTACTGTATTATTTTTTATTTCCTTATATCCTTGTGCAACCTCATGAGATGCAAGACCTGTTCCACACCTTGGGCAATATGGAAGTATCTTATGACCTTCATATACAAATCCTTCTTTATTAAACTTATTTAATATCCACCATACAGACTCTATATAATTGTTATCTAGAGTTATATATGGATTATCTAAGTCTATTTCATAAGCCATTCTTTCAGTCATTTCTCTCCATTGCTTTTCAAATGTGAAAACTGACTCTCTACATTTTTTATTAAATTTATCTATTCCATAAGCTTCTATTTGTTGCTTATCTGATAAACCTAATTCTTTTTCAACTTGTATTTCAACTGGTAATCCGTGTGTATCCCATCCAGCTTTTCTTTTTACTTGATATCCATTCATAGTTTTATATCTACAAACAGAGTCTTTAAGTGTTCTAGCTATAACGTGATGTATTCCAGGATTTCCATTTGCTGTAGGAGGTCCTTCGTAGAATACAAAACTTGGATCATCTTTACCTTTTTCTAGAGTTTTCTCTAGCATATTTATGTCATTCCAGTACTTTGATACTTTAGCTTCAGCTTCTTTTACAGAAGAATCCACTAGTGACTTAAATTTAGCCATTCTAATCCACCTTCCTTTTTTTATTTTAAAATTTTACATAAAAAAACCCGCCCCAATAAAGGGACGAGTTATTACTCGCGTTACCACCCTAATTTTACATATATAAATTAAATATCACATATGTAACACTCTTTCAATATAACGGTTTTTAACCGGCACAGCTTAATAGTTTTACCGTTCAGCCTGCAGCTTAGGAGTGATTTTCACCTTTATAAATTTATTGGTTCTCAGCTTTTTCCAACTCTCTGTAAAATTATCTAAAGACTACTCTCTCCATCATAGCTTTTATCTATAAATATAATATTGTATATGTATGAAATTTTATAATAAATTTTTCAAATAGTCAATATCTTTTTACTCTAATGCATCTGATAATTCTTTTTGAAGTTCATCTATTTTTTCTACACTGCTTTCATCTATATCTGAGAAAATGTCATCTACACTTCTTATTTCATCTTCTAGTAGTGATTTGAACTTATTTCTAAATATCTTAAATTCTTTAACAAGAGAGTCATATTCTTTTCTAATTTCAATTACTCTATTGTTAGCTTGTTCAATTATTTGTCTTGATCTAAGCTCAGCTTCTTCTACTATTATTTTAGCTTTTTTATTAGCTGCACTACATGTATCCTCTGCTGCTGTTTGTGCAGTTATAAGTGTAGCTTTTAATGTTTCTTCTATATTTTCATACTTGTTTATTTGATCATTATACATTCTAATTTTTTCTTTTAAGTCCAAATTTTCTCTATATATATTCTCAAAATCTTCTTTTACTATATCTAAAAATTCATCTACTTCATCTTCTCTATATCCACGTATACCTTTTTTAAATTCCTTATTTTCTATTTCTACTGGAGTCAGCATATGTTCCCCTCCCTATACTATTAGTTTTACTTTTACCTTTATTTTGCCTTTTTTAGTAATATCTCCTATATCTTCTATTATAGCTCTACCTTTACCTCTTACAGATATAAGATTTTCCCGCTCTAATATTTTCGATGCAGAAGTTATTTTTTCATAATCTACAAATACCTTTTCTGCATTTATAAGTTTTAAACTTTCTTGTCTTGAAATATTATATATACCACTGATTAAACAATCTAACCTCTGAGAGGTTACTGTAAAAGATATTTCTTTAAATTTAGGTTTTATGTAAACTATATCTTTTTTACTTATTTCCTTTATAGTTACATTATTTCTTGAAACTTTATTTAAATTTATTATTATAAAATCAGCTATATCTTTACTTACTATTACTTGACAAAAGTTGTCATGTATATTTATATCTCCAACTTTCTCTCTTTTTATACCTAAATTAAGTAAAGCTCCTAAATAATCTTTATGTTTTACTTCTTTAAATTTAAAATTTCCTTCTATTTGCAATACTTTAATTGATTCTTCTATATCTTCATAATCCATATAATATGGATATATACATATTAACATCCTTTCAGCTTCATTAAATCCACCATCAACAGTATATTTAATGTCATTGAAGTTATTTAATATAGATATAGCATTTTTAATTTCATAAGGATTTAAAAAATCAGTATATTTTACATCATAATTTTTCATACAGGAATATGCTTTATCTATGACCTTAAACATTTTATTTTTTAAATCAATATCTTTGATATGATTTGTAAGTGTTATCTTATCCATAAATAATTCCTAAATTTTAATTTACAATATATATCCTATTAACGCATTTATAAGTTGTAATGCAAATAAAGCTACTATAGGAGAGAAATCTATAGGCCCTTCAAAATATCTATTCATAACATTTCTTATAGGTCCTTCTATAGGCTCTGTTAACATTCCTATTATATTATAAGCTTTTGATTCTATAGCACCTGGAATCCACGTCATAAGTGCTCTTATTACTATTGCAAATTGAATAATATCAGTTAAAACAAACAAAGAGTATTTTATCATATTATACCTTACTCCTTTTTTTATTATTTATTTTGCCATGGGAAAAAAGCTTTACTTTCTAATTCTTTTTTCATATTTGCATCTATATCTACATTATTAGGTGCTAATATAAATATAGCTTTAGATACTTTTTGTATACTTCCATCTAATACATATACAGCTCCATTCATAAAATCAAATATAGATTTACGAGTAACCGCATCATCTAAATTCTCTAAATTAACTATTACAGCTCTTCTTTGCTTTAATTGATCTGCTATAGATGTAACTTCTTCGTATTTTTTAGGTTCTACTATAACAACCTTCATTTGTCCTGCTGTATGTATATTTACTATTTTGTTACTTTTAGGTTGTGTTATAGCTCCAACTCCACTACTTAAATCTTCTGATATTTCTATTTCTTCTTCTATTTCTTCTATCTCATCATCCATAAAGTCTTCTTCTACTTCATCAGTCATCCAATCTTTTATTTTACTTATGAAACCATTTCCCATTATTAACATCCTCCATTACATATATTAATTATTTTTTATTATAATTTCTTTTTCCAAATATCGAAGTCCCTACTCTAACAAAAGTAGCTCCTTCTTCAACGGCTATTTCAAAATCGTTACTCATACCCATAGATAGCTCGTCCATAGATACACCTTCTATATTTTCATTATCTATAGTAATAGATAATTTTTTTAACTTTTTAAATACAGATCTTATTAGTTCTTTATCATCTGTATTTGGAGCCATAGTCATAAGACCCTTAATTTTTATATTAGGATAATTACTTGCTATAGTTTTTATAAAACTTACAGCATCTTCCTCATAAATACCATGTTTACTATCTTCTTTTGATATATTTACTTGAACTAAACAGTTTATTGTTCTATCAATTTTTTCTGCTCTTTTTTGAATTTCTTCACATAAAGATAATCTATCTATTGAATGTATCATATATACTTTATCAATTATATATTTTACCTTGTTGGTTTGTAAACTTCCTATAAGGTGCCATCTAACTTTATCCCCTATAACTTCAAATTTTCTAGATAATTCTTGTGGTTTATTTTCACCAACATCTGTTGCCCCACATTCAATTGCTTCATTAATAGCATCTATATCTACTGTTTTGGTTACTGCTATTAATTTAACATCTTCTTTATCTCTATTTGATATTTTACAAGAATTATTAATTTTCGTTTTTATATTTTCTATATTAGATTTTATACACTCCATTTAATCACCTACTTTATCCCAAAAAATTTTTTTAATTTAGGATTTAATATTATTTCATCATAAATACTTATAGTATTTATTCCATTTATATCATTTTTATAATGGTCAATGATTATATATTCTTCACTATCATATAAATTTCCTTTTATCTCTACAAATTTTGCGTCCCCAGTTTCTGATATAGCATATACGCCTTTTTTACCATCAACACTTATTATTGACTTCTTAGGAACCTTTAACCCCTCCATTGACTTATATATTATATCAAATTCTTTAACTCTTGTATCGTAAATTTCCACATTTTGTTCACTTATCTCAAATATTGCAATATAATCTTTTCCATCCTTATATATATCATATACGTTACTATTTATTTTTTCAATCTCACTAGACAATATAATTTTCTGACCTACATCTAATTTTTTAACTTCTTCTTCGCTACAACTTATAGCAACATACTGCTTTAAATTTTTTATAACTCTTGCCAATGTTTCATCCTTTTTAACTTTATTTTTTTGTTGTATATTTTCATACTTACTTTGCGTATTTTCTATATCCTCTTTTTTTATTTCACTTATTTTATCAATTGTAAATTTATCTTCATTGCCATCAAATTTATAGGATACAATGCCTGAATTTTTAGCTTTAAATAACTCTGAATTTTTACTTATTATACTATTGACTTCTTTTTCTTCAAGTTTTTTATTTTCTAATGATTTACTATTTAAATCACTTCCAATTATATAATTTTTATCTTCAATTAATTTACTTAAATTTTCTATGTCTTTTCTTACATCTATATTACCATTTAATAATTTTTTCTGTATACTATTACAAGCTTTATTTATATGATTATTTAAATTTTTCACATCTGATTTAACTATATTTGTATTTCCTTTTTTTATATTTGATATATCTTTTTGTAATTCACTTAATTTATTTAAAACTTCTTTATTAACATTTTCATTATAAATATAAGCTATATTATCATTTTGCTTTACTCTTTCACCTTCTTTAATACAGTATTTTATATTTCCAGACATGCTTGAATTTAATAGATACTCATCTCGTATAATTAACCCCCTTTTTTTAAAACTCTCTTGTATAGTTTCATTCTTTAAAGTCAAAGTATCCATATTCTTTTTTATTGCTATACTAATTATATTTGAACCTATATAAATTAATATAAAAACTAATATAATCTTAGTTAGTTTTAATTTCCTCAATATATCTCCCCCAATACAAAAAAATGTATATTATCTATTTCTTCAATTAAAATACAACTCCTTCTTATATTAAAATTAACAATTATAAAGGCACATACGAAATTCGTATGTGCCTTTATAATTTATAAAATAATAGTTATTATATTTGAGCAACCATCATTAATTATTTTTTGTAAAGTCTTTTGTATTTTTACTCTCACATCATCTGGCATCATATATAATTTACTTTGTAATTGATCTTTTACCAAATCATGCAATGACTTACCAAACATATTATATTCCCATATTTCATTTGGATTTTCTTCAAATCCTTTAAGAAGACTTTCTAACATTTCTTTTCCTTGTTGTTCAGTACCTACACCAGGTGATATTTCAGTTGAGATATCAGCTTTAATCATATGAATAGATCCAGCTTTAGCTCTTAATCTAACACCATATTGTTTTCCTTGTTTAACTATTTCAGGTACATCTAGTGTAAGTTCATCTAATGTAGGTGCAACTAATCCGTATCCTTTTTCTCTTACATCCATTAATGCCTGTTCTACCTTTTCATATTCTGTATTAACTTTAGATAACCTAGTTACTAAGTTTAATAACTCATATTCTCCATCTATCTTAAATCCACTTTTTTCCTCTAACACGTTATAGAATAAATCTTTCTTAGTTCCTAAGTTTATACTTATTATACCTTCTCCTAATTCAACATTGTCAACTTGAGTTTCTTCTAAAAAGTCCAATTCTTCAAATCCTTTTATAATGTTATTTACATCTCTTATAACTCCAACATCATCTATACTTTGCTTTATTGCAAATATTATATTATTTTTTATCCAATGATTTTTTTCTAAACCTTCTATCCATTTAGGGAAGTTTATATTTATTTCATTAACTGGAAAATCATATAATACATTTTCCATAACTACTTCTATATCATCTTCATCCATAGCTAAAACATTTAACGGTATTACTGGTTTATCATACTTCTCCTCTAATTCTCTTTTTAATTCTAAAGTTTCCTCAGCATATGGGTTTAAAGTATTTAAAACTATAACAAATGGTTTTTTAAGTTCATTTAACTCCTTTATAACTCTTTCTTCTGGCTCAGCATATCCTTTTCTATCTATTCCTGTAACAGTTCCATCTGTAGTCATCACTATCCCTATAGTAGAATGATCTCTTATAACTTTTTTTGTTCCTATTTCTGCAGCTTTTTCAAAAGTCATAGCTTCATTAGACCATGGTGTAGATACTAATCTTTGCTTACCATCTTCCTCATGTCCTAAAACTCCATCAACTATGTACCCAACGCAATCTACCATTCTAACTTTCATAGACACATTTTCTTTTATTTTTATTTCTACTCCATCCGCTGGAACAAATTTAGGTTCAACTGTCATTATAGTTTTTCCTGATCCACTTTGAGGTATTTCATCTTTTGTTCTTTCTCTTTTAAATTCATTTTCTATATTAGGTAAAACTAATAACTCCATGAACTTTCTTATAAATGTAGATTTTCCTGTTCTAACAGGTCCAACTACACCTATATAGATATCCCCCTGAGTTCTTTTTGCTATGTCCTCATATATATTATTCATCTATAACCCTCCTGCATACAAATTCTTAATAAAGTATATTTTCGTATTTAAAATAATATTACAAAAACAAAAAAAAACTAGACTTAAATGTCTAGTTTCTCTTCAACTACCTCTTCAACTTCATGAGTTCTATTTCTCATCATTAACTCATCAACTACTTCATCTGGATTAGCACCCTTATGTAACACAGAATAAATAGCATTAGTTATAGGCATTTCTATATTTAAATTTTTAGCAACTTCATAAGCAACTTCTGTAGCTGTAATTCCTTCTACAACCATTTTTACTTCTTTTAGCGTTTCATCCAAGCTTTTACCTTGTCCTATAAGTATTCCGGCTCTTCTATTTCTACTGTGCATACTAGTACAAGTTACTATTAAATCTCCTATACCTGATAATCCTGAGAAAGTAGATGTTTTGGCTCCCATTGCTACTCCAAGTCTACTTATCTCTCTTATACCTCTAGTCATAAGAGCTGCTTTAGCATTATCTCCATATCCTAATCCATCACATATACCTGCTCCAAATGCTATTATATTTTTTAAAGCTCCACCAAGCTCAACTCCAACTACATCTGGATTAGTATAAACTCTAAACTTAGGACTCATAAATATGTCCTGTATTTTTTCTACAGTAGTTAAATCTTTCGATGCTACAACTACAGTAGTAGGTATATCTCTAGATACTTCTTCTGCATGAGATGGACCTGAAAGAACAACATATTTACATTCAGGCAATTCTGTTTCACACACTTGTGAAAGTCTTAATCCAGTTCCTTTTTCTAAACCTTTAGCAACATCAACTAATATTTGGTTTTTGTTCACATATGGTTTTATTTTCTTACATATATCTCTTATTGCTTGTGAAGGTACTGCTAATACTATTACAGAGCTATCATTTATAGCTTCTTCTAAATCAGTAGTAATATGTATATTTTGTGGTATATTAACTCCAGGAAGATAATCTGTATTTTCCCTAGTATTATTTACTTTTTGACACTGATCTTCGCTTAGAGTCCACATTGAAACATTATAACCTTTTTTAGCTACTACAAGAGCTAATGCAGTTCCCCAGCTTCCAGCTCCTAATACGCATATTTTTTCCATAGAAACACCCCCTAGGTACAAACAAAGTATTATTTTTTATCTCCTATTTTTCTTTCTGTTCCATTTAACAATCTTTTTATATTTTCTCTATGCTTAAATATTACTGATATAGATAAAAATAGTGTAACAGCTAAGCCTTTATAATTTCCTATAAAAAGCATTATTATAGGAGATGTACATATACTAACTACAGACCCTAAAGAAACATACTTAGTTATATATACTATAAGTATAAAAAATGCAAAACAACTTAAAGCTATTATTGGATTTACAGCTATCATAGCACCTAAAGACGTAGCAACTCCTTTTCCACCTCTAAATCCTAAGAAAACTGGCCAATTATGTCCTATTACAACAGCTACAACTGCTATATAAGCTGCATTACTTGCATCCATATGAGCAAGGTATGCTATAAATTTAGCTATAAATACAGCAATTACACCTTTTAGTAAATCACCTGCGAAAGTCATTATTCCAGCTTTTTTTCCTAAAGTTCTTAAAACATTTGTTGACCCAGCATTTCCTGAGCCTTGTGTTCTTATATCAACGCCCATCATTCTCTTAGCTATTATATAGGAAGTAGATATACTTCCTATACAATATGAAATAATAATTATAATTAGGTAATTTATCATAATCATCCCTCTAATTCTTATCTTCTCTTTTCTTTATAATCAAATCTAACAGGTGTACCTTCAAATCCAAAGTTTTCTCTTATTTTATTTTCAAGATATCTTTGATATGAGAAGTGAGTAAGCTCCTTATCATTTATAAATAAAGTAAACTTAGGTGGTTGTGTTCCTGTTTGAGACCCATAGTAAATCTTTAATCTCTTACCTTTATCTGAAGGTGGTTGATTAAGAAGTACAGCTTCTCCTATTACATCATTTAAAGTTGATGTTGGAACTCTCTTAGCATGTTCTTCAGCTATATATACTACTGTTTCTAAAATTTTATTCATTCTTTGATTAGTTTTTGCAGATACAAAAACTATTGGAGCATACGCCATGAATGGGAATTTTTCTCTTATTTCTTTAGTATATAGACTCATAGTTTTGTCATTTTTCTCTATTAGATCCCATTTATTTATTACAAATAAACAAGCTTTACCTTCATCGTGAGCAATACCTGCTACTTTAGTATCTTGTTCTGTTACTCCTTGTTCTGCATCTATAACTATAAGTACTACATCAGCTCTATCTACAGCACTCATAGATCTTATTACACTATATTTTTCTACATTTTCGTATATTTTGCTTTTTCTTCTAAGTCCTGCAGTATCTATTAAAAGGAACTTATGATCTCCTTTTTCTAAATAAGTATCAATTGCATCTCTAGTTGTTCCTGCTATAGGACTTACTATAACTCTTTCTTCTCCTAATATATTGTTTAATATAGATGATTTACCAGCATTAGGTTTACCTGTTATAGCTACTCTTATTATATCTTCGTCATACTCTGTATTTAATCCTTCTGGGAAGTTAGCTACAACTTCATCAAGTAAATCTCCAAGTCCCATACTATTTGCACTAGATATCGCAAATGGAACTCCTAATCCTAATTCATAAAAATCATATACATTATCAAATTGTCTTTGACTATCAATTTTATTTACAACCAATATAACTGGTGTATTAGTTTTTCTTAACATTTGAGCTACTTCTTTATCTGCTGCTGTAAGCCCAGCTTTTCCATCAACGACAAATAATATAACATGTGCCATATCCATAGCAAGCATTGCTTGATTTCTCATTTGAGATAATATTATATCATTACTGTCTGGTTCTATACCTCCAGTATCAACAAGTGTAAAGTATTTATTTAACCATTCAACCTCTGTAAATATTCTATCTCTTGTTACTCCTGGAGTATCTTCTACTATCGATATTCTTTTTCCTGCTAATTTGTTAAATAATGTTGATTTACCAACATTAGGTCTTCCTACTACTGCAACTACTGGTCTATTATCACTCATAATAATCTCCCTTCTTATTTTAATATCTTATCAACGAAATCTTTTCCTTCATTTAAACAAGGAACTATCTCAATATTCATTGTGTTTTTTAATTCTTCTAAAGTTATATTATCTAAAAATATTTCTTCATCTGCCTTAAGCATACTTCTTGGTATATATAAAGTTTGTCCTAAATCTTTTTCTTTTAATTGATCTATTATATCTGTTGCTGTTATTAATCCTGCTACAGTTATTGTATCACCAAAGAAATTATTTATTATTTTATATACCTTTATTTCTACACCTTTACACTTTTGCATTATACAATTTGCCATGTCTTTTATAAACTCATATGCTGAATGTCCTGTAGCTATAGATACTTTCTTAGTTATATTCATTTTTTCTTGAGGTATAGTTTCTAAGTAATCTTTTATTTCTCTTTCTAATTTCCTTATCATACCAACCCCATTTTCAAATTGTATGAACCCTTCATACTCATCATATTCTAAAAGTTTTTTATTAGCTATCATGTAAAACTCATCAGATAAGAATATAAACCTAGTTCCTAGTTCTTTAAGATACTTTTCTTGTAACTTATGAACTAATTCAATTGTTTCACCTGCTGTTTTCTCATTATATATTTCTAAATGAGGAAGATGTTCTCTGTGTTTAGTTATACCTACAGGAACAGCAGCTGCACTATTTACATATGGATATAATTTTGTTAAATCTGATATAGTTCTTTCTAACTCTTCTTTATCATTATACCCTGGGCATAAAACAATCTGGCAATTCATTTGTATTTGTGCATCAGCTAATCTTTTCATAATTTCATATAATCTACCTGCAAACTTATTTTTTATCATAGTTTGTCTTAGTTCTGGATTTGTAGTATGAACAGATATATTTATAGGACTTATTCTATATTTAATTATATTATTTATATCTTCTTCACTCATATTTGTAAGAGTTACGAAATTACCTTGTAAAAATGATAATCTTGAATCATCATCTTTAAAATAAAGGGTTTCTCTCATTCCTTTTGGTAACTGGTCTATGAAACAAAATACACATTTATTTCTACAACTTTTTGCTTTATCTATTATAGGATTTGTAAATTCTATACCTAAATCATCATCATAGTCTTTTTCTATTTCATATATATATATTTCATTATTTTTCTTTTTTATTTCAACTTCTAAGTACTCATCACTTAATAAAAATTTATATTCTATTATGTCATGTATAGGTTGATCATTTATAGAAATTAGTAAATCTCCAACTTCTATGCCTAACTCGTATGCAATACTGTCTTTATATACTTTACTTATTATATTATTTACATTTTTTACGTTTACTTCCATAAATTTCACCACTTTTCCTTTTAAGTACATCACATTATATTAACATGTTTTATTTGAAATAGTCAATAAAAAGGTACCATTACCGGTACCTTTAATGTCTTACTATTATTAGAGTTCCCTTGAGTACATCATGTACCATTCCACCCATAGTTTTAGATATTATTAAAGCTCTATCTTGTAATTCTTTTTCATTTTCTGCATAAAACACAGGAAAAATTGAAGATTTCATATCTTTATCAATAGTAACAATAGCTAGCGTTGTATCAGTTATACCTACATTCATTAATAACACTCCTTTTTATTGTTTTATAGTAAATCTTTTTAAAGCCCAGTTGTTTCCTCTTGCATTTTCTATTATAGGAGTACTCTTAACTGCTGCTATTAATTTATCAATATCCTTTTCAAGTGGTATATAAGGCATTACTAAGCTTTCATTTTTAGGGTTTCTTCTTAAAAGCGGTATAAAATCTGGCTCATCAGGTGTTCTCATTATCCCTAATCTTGAGTATGCTATATTAGCTAAAGTTTGTCTTTGTCCAGGGTTTAATATTATACCAGAGCTTATATAACTTCCTTTTTTAGGTATTATTTCTACGGCTAGACCATAATCTAAATATCTTTGTCTCGATGACTCTAATCCTATATTTGAAATAACAACATCATTAACTTTTAATAATGGTCCATCAAAAGATATTTTAGCTGGAACCACCTCTGCTATAGATCCTATACTTTCTCTTACAAATAGCTTTTTAAATATAAGTGCCAATGCTATACCTGCAATAGAACCTAGTATAATACTTGGAAATTCATCTAAATATAATTCTGTTTTTGCAAGATGATAAACCGCAGATGTAGTAAGTGCTGTTAATATACAAGTATAACTTCTAACCTCATAAGTTAAAGCTATCTCTTCTATATATCCTTCTCCACGCTTTACTAAAAGAGATTTTTCCATATCCATTAGTGAACTTCTCTTAGTATGTCTAACTTGTCTAAATTGACTTGCTGCTAAAGATAAAAAAGTTACAGATGTATATGATTTTTGCATTAATGCAGGAACTACCATAGCTCCTAATGCAGATCCTATTACCGCTAACACAATTTGTGAAACTAACATATTAGGTTCTGTTGGATACTGCTTTCTATCTGTTTTAAGTGTTATTATCCTTGAAATAATTCCTATTAATATACCTATTAAAAAAATTCCTTTCATATATTCCACCTCTTAGGATTTTTTATTTTTATTGTTCTTACTATATGCATTGTTATTTCCTTTTGCACTATCTAGTATAGGTGTACTTTTTATAGCTTCAACAGTTAAATCTATATCTTTAACAAGTGGTATAAATCCAAAATTTACGGATCCATCTTCTGGATTTGTTCTTGCTATAGGTATAAATTCAGGCTCATCTACATCTCTGTCTATTCCCATATGCAAATATACATTATGTATCATAGCTTGTTGTTGAGCAGGGTCTCCAATTATACCTGCAGATACCATATCTTTAGGTATAACTTTAAATCCAATACCTTTTTTTAGGTATTTTTTTCTTGAATCTTCAAGACCTATATTCGTTATACCTACTCCATTTACTAACATTAAAGGTCCTTTAAATTCTATAGGTACGACCTCAACATCAACAATGTCTTCTAAACTTTTATTAGATAATATTTTTTTAAATATATAACCTACTATTATAGTTGCTATAGCCGATGATATCACACACATAATGAAATTAAAATTCAACTTATTATTGCATAAAATAAATGTAATAGATGCTGCTAATGATGAAAAAATACTTAAAAAATTTCTTACTTCATATTCTTTTGATATCTCATGTATATAAGTTGTTCCTTTTGATATCAATTCTGTATTTTCTAAATTTGATAGTGTAATTTCTTCTTCATTAGCTACTTCTTGAAATTGTTGTATACCTATAGCTAAAAAAGTTAAAGCTGAAAATTCTTTATCTAATAGTGCAGGAAAAGCTACTGCCCCAAGTGCTGATGCAATAAATGATAAAATTAATTGTTCAATATAATCTTGAGGTTGTGTAGGTTGTTGTTTATTTACCAGTCTTAACACTATAAGCCTAGATAAAACACCTAATATTAAAGCCACCCCAAATGCACGCCTAAATAATGTAGCATCATCCATATTATTTCCTCCTTTTGTTTTCATTACATTTATTTTGTACAAAAACAAAAAAAAATTTCCTTAATTAAGGAAATTTTTTTTAGGTATAGTAACTATAAATTCAGTTCCTATGTTTAATTCACTTTTAATATCAATAGAACCATTTAAAGATTTTACTATATGTTTCACTATAGCTAGTCCAAGTCCAGTTCCTCCAACTGCCCTACTCCTAGCTTTATCTACTCTATAAAATCTTTCAAAAATTCTACACTTATCATCTTTTGATATTCCAATTCCATTATCTTTAACTTTTATACATATATCTTTTTCATTATTACAAATAATTGTTTCAACAAACCCTCCATTTGGAGTGTATTTTATAGCATTATCTATTAAATTTAAAAATACTTGTTTTATATAATCTTTATTACAATTAATTATAATATCTTCATCTTCAAATTTATATTTTAAATCTATATTTTTTGACTTTGCAAAAATAATAGTTAAATCATATACTTCTTTAAACACACTCAGCACATTTACTTTTTCAGCGCATATAGTATCTTTATTTTCAATAGATGAAAGAAGTAAAATATCATCTATAAGTCTCTTTAATCTATCAGATTCAGTTTCAATTATTCCTAAAAATCTATCTCTAGTGTTTTTATCAATATTTTCATTTATTCTAAGAGTCTCTACAAAACCACTTATAGATGTTAAAGGAGTTTTTAATTCATGAGTCACGTTTGCTACAAAGTCACTTCTCATATTTTCTAATCTTACTCTCTCAGTAATGTTTTCTATATTTATTATAGAACCTATTATAACATTTTTGCTACTTTGTAAATAAATTGGATCTAGTTTTATATTGTATACTATATCTTCATCATTAGTAATTTGCTTCATTTTTGTTTTCTTAGAACCTATGAATTTAGATATTTCAGATAATATTTTATTATCTTTTATTACATGATTTATATTCTTGCCTTCTATAACTTGATCATTTGAACTTTTTATTATATTTTTAGCTTCTTTATTTATTAATAATACATTTCCATTTATATCTATAGCTAAAATACCATGTGATATACTTTTTACTATAGATTTTAATTGTAAGTTTTTATATTGAACTTCTTGAATTGTTGTATCTATAGTATCTATCATATAATTAAAATTGTCAATTAATTGTCCTAATTCTCCTTTTGCAGAGATATTTATTTTTGTATGAAATTCCTTGTTACTTATTTTTTTAGAAACAGCTAGAAATTCCTTTAAGTAATTTCTAAGATTCATAGCATATCTTATCGATATTATAGAAATTATTATTGATATTAAAAAAATAAAGAAATATATATTACTATTTTCCATAATAAATGCTCCTTAATCTATTTTATAACCAATTCCTCTAATAGTTTCTATATACTTTTCATCTTCACTATTTCCTTCTATTTTCTTTCTTAAATATCGTATATGTACATCTACTGTTCTAGTTTCTCCATAATATTCATATCCCCATATTTTGTCTAATAAATAATTTCGAGATAAAACTTTCCCTTTATTTTCTAATAACAATCTTAATAGTTCGAATTCTTTAAACGTTAAATCAACTTTTTCATTTCCCTTAATTACTTCATGTTTTTGTAAATCTAACTTTAGATTCCCAACACTTAATATAGTTTCTTTAGGAAGGTTATTATTTACATTATATCTTCTTAAAACCGAGTTACTTCTAGCTAATAATTCTTTTATACTAAAAGGCTTAGTTATATAATCATCTGCACCTGCATTTAGTCCATCTATTTTATCACTTTCAACATTTTTAGCTGTTAACATTATTACAGGTATATTTTTTAAATCCTTATCACTTCTTATTTTCTTTAAAAGTTCTATCCCACTTATATTTGGTAGCATCCAATCTAATAAAATTAAGTCAGGATTTATTTCTTTAGCTTTAATAAATCCATCAAATCCATCGTATGATGAATATACATCATAATCCATGGTTTCTAAATTGAATTTAAGAAGTTCTACAATATGTTTTTCATCATCTATAACGAGCACTTTAGTATTCATCTTAAGTTAGCTCCTCTCTAATTTATTTCAAGTATCATCCCTAATCTCTTAGTTGTTTGATTATGTTTTCTATAGGAATGGAACTTATCACTATTACAACTAGTACATATATTTAAATTAATTATGTTTTCTTCTTTAACTCCACAATTTTTTAATATTAATTCATTCACTTTCCATAAATCTAGATAATACTTGTCTTCTTTAATTATATAGAATTTTTCATTTTTATTTGTAATGATTGTGTTAAATTTTTCAATTAAATCTTTTGATACTTCATAACAACATGGTCCTATAGATGGACCTAGTACACAAACTAAATCTTTTGGATTTGTATTGTATAAATTCTTCATTTTTTTTATAGTATTTTCAGTTATTTTAGAATAAGTACCTCTCCATCCAGCATGACATAATGCAGCTACTTTATTATTTGAATCCATAATTGCTATTGGAACACAATCAGCAACAAATATCAATAATGGAGTATCTTTTAAGTTTGTAATTAAAGCATCCCCTTCTTTTACTTTACCTATATCTTCTTCTTTTATTACATTTACTATATCTGAATGTATTTGTTTGTTGTTAGTTAAATTATCATAATTCATATTTAGTTCTTTACAAATATTTTTTCTGTCTTCTTTAGATGCCATATCTACATTTATAGTTGTAAATGCTAAATTTGCAAAATCACTCTTTTTAGTTGCATCTTCAAATCTTATATAGTTCTCCATAGTATCACCTTTTCTCCATTATTATGTTTTTTAATTCTTTTACAAAAGTATTTATATCTTTAAATTGTCTATATACAGATGCAAATCTGACATATGCAACTTCATCTACATCTTTTAACTTATCCATAACCATCTCGCCAATTTTTTTACTGTCAATTTCAGATATATAGCATTTATTTATATCATTTTCTATGTATTGTATTATATCTTCTATTTGTTCTATAGACACAGGCCTTTTTTCTGATGATTTTAATATACCATTTTTTATTTTATTTCTATCAAAATATTCTCTACTATTATCTTTTTTTATAACCATTATAGGTGTTAACTCTATTTTTTCATATGTAGTAAATCTTTTTTTACAAGATTCACACTCTCTTCGTCTTCTAATTGATTGACTATCTGTATGTCTTGAATCTATTACTTTTGATTCTTTGTAGTTACAGTAAGGACATAACAAGCCTATCCCTCCTCTTCATCGTGTCTTTATATATTAAATTCATCTAAACTATGATCTTGACCTTGATTAACTATTATAGTATCACACCCTATTTTTATTATATCATTCCAAAAAACAACTTGGCCTTCTGAAGCCCTTGAAAAAAAGTTCATACTTCCATCACCTATTATAGTAAATGATAATATTTTTCCTTCATTTATATCCATATCTATATCTGTTATGAATCCCATCCTTTTTCCATTTTTTACATTTATTACTTCTTTATCCATTATATCAGAAATTCTAATCATATTATAATCTACCTCCTCTTAAAAATAAATATGTACAAGGATAAAAAAAAATGACCTCGTTGGTCATTTTTTAATTATTTTTTAATTCTATCATTTTTATAAATTGTTCTACTAACTCTGGATCAAACTGAGATCCTGAACACCTTCTAAGTTCTTTTATAGCCTCATCATGTCCTTTTCTAAAATTGTAAGGTCTGTGAGATGTCATAGCATCAAAACTATCAGCTATAGCTATAACTCTTGACAAGTATGGTATTTCTTCTCCTTTTAATTTATCTGGATAACCTCTACCATCATACCTTTCATGATGATGCTTTATAAGTGGTAATAATTCTTCAAAAGCTTTTATATGACTTATTAAATTCACACCTAAAACTGGGTGCTGTTTTAACAACTCATATTCTGCATCAGTAAGTTTTTCCTTTTTATTTAAAACTTCTTCTGGAATTTCAATCTTACCCATATCATGTAGATACGCAGCTAGTTTTAAGTTTAATTTATCTTTTTCATTTAATCCTAAATAGCTTGCAAACCACCCTAGATATATTACAACTCTTTCAGTGTGTCCATATGTATATCTATCTTTTTTATTTATCATATTTATAAATCTTTTTAAAGATTTAGTTGTTTCTTCATCTATATATATATGATCAGCTATTTCTTCTAAAACACTGTAATATACTTCTACTCTATTTTTATTTAAAGATTTAGCTCTGTATAATGCATCATCTGCAGTATTTATAAATTGATGTTTATTGCTAGCCCTTAATGGGTATGATGATACTCCTATTGACATTGTTATATTTTTGTTTGGTTGATTTTCCTGACCATAAAAATAAGTTTCTTCTATACTAGCTCTTATTTTTTCTCCTACCTTTATTGCTTCCTCTTCAGTTGTATTTGGAAGTATAACTGCAAATTCTTCTCCACCATACCTAGCTACAACATCAGGTTCTTTTATATTTGCTTTAAGTATATAACCCACTTCTTTCAAAACTAAATCTCCAGCTTGATGGCCATTTATATCATTATAATTTTTAAAATAATCTATATCCATAAATAATAATGATATAGATGTATTTTCTTCATCAGCCATTTTCATTTTATTTTCTAAAGATTCTTGGAAATATCTATGATTATAAAGCCCTGTTAATTCATCTAAGTTTACTAGTTTTTGTAACTCCTTACTGTATTCTTTTTCTATATTTACATACACCCCAAGTATCCATGATGTAACTAAAAAAGCACTAACTATAACTATATCAATTTGAAAGTACTTGATAAGTAATTCTTGTGCAGGTGCATTTAATGAGTTTCCAAGTTTAATAGATAATATATCTACTCCACATACCAATATAGAACATATTATAGAAACACATATTGCATAATTTTTTCCAAATTGTATAGCTGAAATTATTATTATAAAAATATATAAAAATTTATAAGGACTTTGCTCTTTTCCTGTTGAAATTATAATTATGGTAGAAATTAACATAAGTAATAGAATCTCTATATTATCCCTTATTTTAGGTATACAATTTATAATTTTATACTGTTTTTTAGATACCCATATAAAATATACAATTAATAAAAGTATTATTGCTACTATGTACATAAGAAATAATGTATATTTTAAGTTTTCTTTATTGGTATATGAACTTATCATAGCTACCATTCCTAAAAGCATGTATATCACTTTTATTATAGCTAAAATTTCAAATACTTTCTGGTCTCTTATATTATTAAATTCATCCATAATATTCTCCTAAATGTCTTTTATTAATTAATAAACCATAAGGATTATACCTTATGGTTTATATTAATTATTCTTCTCTTAGTGATTTTGGCATTTCTGGTTCAAAGAAAACCATAGTACACATTGTAGATGCACCATTACCTAAAGATTTTGCAAAATCTGATAATAAATTCATTAAATAGTCCATTTTTACTCCCCCTTAAAATTTTTTTATTTAAGAAAACAATCTATTTTTAATATAGTTGTTTCTCCTAGCTTAGTTAATGATATTGTTTGTAATAAAATTCCTAACTCTATGCAATATATAAAACTAGTTAAGTTATATTTTATTAATTTAATTTGCATAACTAAAATACATAAAATTATAATAACTATATATAAATTAAGTAATTTAAATAATTTTTTTCTGAGTTTTTTTCTAGTAGATTCTTTTTTAAGAGGCTTATTTTTAGTCCCAACTGGTGCTTTTTTATAAAATATATAATAGCAAAAAGCAATAATTGTTAAGCTAGATAAATACATAATAAGGTTATCCCCATATATATTAAATATCCCACAAATATAAGTTAAAATTACACTAAATATTAATCCTATTATAAGACATCTGTTAGGTGAAGTTGCATGTACACCTCCTGAACATCTTTTTAAACTCGATGAAACTAAAGTAATTATAAGTATTTCTTTTAATCTTCCTATTAATATTCCTATAATTATAGTAATAATAAAAGAAACAATAGTATGTAAGCATATGAACAATCCATAATTCATAACTTCTATTTCATCTTTTGACTTATTCGTCTTTTGTCCAATTTTTGTAGCCATACTATTTGAAACGTTTTCTATGATACTCATATATTTTCTCCCAATTAATTATATAATCCTAACCCCTATTTAACTTTTTAGTAATTAATTTCATTAAAGTAATTAATAAAATAAATATCAACAAAGAAGGAAGTGCCAATAATGCACTATGTACACTTGTATTAGCAGTTAAAACTTTTGTTGGTATTTTAAAAATACAATTAGCCATAATAATATATATCCCCTCGCTAATTGCTAAACATATATAAATGTTAGCTATATTTAATATAGTCGTTATAATTGGCTGTTTTTTTAATTTATAGAAAATTATACCTATTACAAACATACTTAAAACTGTATGTATACCAAAACTTATAGGCATAATCCTAATAAATGTTAGAATGGTTAAATACAATATAGAATCTTTTAAAACATCTATTATATTAATTTCTAAATTAAATAAAATATACCCAGCTAATATTAAAAGTATACTTTCTGGAAAACTTCTAATCAAAATATATGATAATGACGAACTTAGCATTAAATTCTCCTTTTTTCTAAGATAATACACAATAAAGTATAGCATGTTTTACAATTTTTTACAATTGATATGCTGTCTTCTATAGATAAAAAAAATATGCAAAAGCTAATTTGCCTTTGCATAAAAATTTATATATATTTTCTCATATTTTTTAATGCATTTTTTTCTATCCTTGAAACTTGTGCTTGAGAAATACCTATTTCATCAGCTACTTCAATCTGAGTTCTACCTTTGTAAAATCTTAGGTCTAATACTAGTCTTTCTCTACCATTTAGTTTTTTTATAGCTTCTTTAAGAGCTATTTCTTGTAGCCAATTTTCATCTGTATCTTTTTTATCTTGAACTTGATCCATAACAAATATTGCATCTCCATTATCTTGATACACAGGATCAAATAATGATATAGGATCTTGTATAGCATCTAGAGCCATAACTACATCTTCTACATCTAGCTCTAACTCTTTTGCTATTTCTGAAACAGTTGGTTCCTTAGAGTTAGATCTTACTAATTTTTCTCTTACTTGAAGAGCCTTATATGCAATGTCTTTTAAAGATCTACTTACTCTTATAGGATTATTATCTCTTAGGTACCTTCTTATTTCACCTATAATCATAGGGACTGCATAAGTTGAAAATCTTACATTTTGACTTAAGTCAAAGTTATCAATTGCTTTTATAAGTCCTATACAACCTATTTGAAATAAATCATCAATATTTTCCCCTCTGTTATTAAATTTTTGTATAACACTCAAAACTAATCTCAAATTTCCTCTTACAAATTCTTGTCTTGCAACTTCATCTCCATCTTTTATCTTAATAAGAAGTTCTTTCATTTGATTATTTTTAAGAACTGGCAACTCAGAGGTATTTACTCCACAGATTTCAACTTTATTTATTTGCATTTTATCTCAGTCCTCTCTTAAAAAGTATTTCTTATACAATTATTTACATATCATATATTTTTATACTTTTTAAGTAGAATTATTTATATACTAAACAAACTTTTTCATCTCTTTTTTCAATCTAGATATTATTTTTTTCTCTAATCTAGATATATAAGATTGAGAAATACCTAACATTGTAGCTACTTCTTTTTGAGTTCTTTCTTCTCCCTTACTAGCTAATCCAAACCTTAACTCCATAATTTGTTTTTCTCTATCTGACAGTCTATCTAATGCCATAACTAATAAATCTTTATCTATTTCTTCTTCTATTAACTTATATATTTCATCATTTTCAGTACCTAATATATCAGATAATAATAGCTCATTTCCATCTAAATCTATGTTTAAAGGTTCATCAAATGATACCTCTGACTTTTTTTTGTTATTTTTTCTTAAATACATAAGTATCTCATTTTCTATACATCTAGAAGCATATGTAGCTAATTTTATATTTTTATTTAGTTTAAATGTATTTACAGCTTTTATTAAACCAATAGTCCCTATAGATATCAAATCCTCCACATCAATTCCTGTATTTTCAAATTTTCTAGATATATAAACTACCAACCTAAGATTTCTTTCAATTAAAATAGTTTTTATACTCTCATCACTTTCTAGGTTTTTAAGCAATTCAGCTTCTTCTTTGCTTGAAAGAGGCGGTGGTAATATATTTGCACCTCCTAAGTAATAAAGTCCTTTTGGTTTTAATAAACCAATTTTGGATAAAATTTTAAAAAAATAGCTTATACATTTTGTCTTTAATTTTATTAGTTTTTTCAATAAGATCTCCCCCTTAAAAATTATATACCCATTAATAGTTGTGGATTTAAAATAGCACTATATCCATCCTCTTTAAAATTTGATAACCCTAAAATAACATTAGGTATCTTTTTTCCATCTACTTCTATGTAATCTGATTTTATTCCTATTACTAAATTCTCATCATTTATTTGTCTCACAGGTATAATTCTAATTCTATAATATAAATCTTCATCAATCTCATCTATAACAGTATTGACAGTATTAATACTTATATTTTTTAAATCTATTTTTTGTAATCCTTTAGGTAAAATTTCATATAATTTATTAGCACTTATAATTACTACTTCATCCTTTGTTATGGGGTCTTTTAATAAGTTTCCTGTATCTATTAAAGCCTTAAGTTCTAATTCGGTTTTGTCTATACATACTTTTATATCTTTTTTCATACTATTTAAATATTTTAATTCCTTTATATCTTTATAAATATATTTAAGAATAATTCCACTTATATACGATATCAAAATTATTAAGGATATATTCATATGACTAATTCCTGTAAAATATATTATAAAAAATGAACTTCCTGCTATAAATATATTAACAAAATAAAATACAATCAAAATTCTTATATAGTTTTTTAAATCTTTATACTCAAAACTTATCTTTGTAACAGTTAATATCAATAGAATTTTTATGGGTAGTGTAAAAATCAAATCTAAATTTGGAAGTAAATAAGCAATAGCGTATATCATTCCAACTATTGCCCCTGTCCATTTTTTTTTATTAGAATTATAATTTTTAGTTAATATTGATGTACAACTTATTATAATGTAATTTATTAATAAGTTTTCAATTGCATAATATTCTACATACACTATCATCCCCCCTTAAAGCATTTATCTATATTATAGTTTAGGTTAAATGAGTTTTATGTCATAATTGATAGTCGAATTATAATTAATTTATTATTAAAAAAAACAAAAAATCGCAAAAAAAAAGAAGATAGTATTATCTTCTTCTTCTTAGGAATGTTGGTATTTCCATATCATCATTTTCTATGTATGATGGACTTGTGTTTTGTTTAGCAACAGGCTCTTCTTCCCTTTCTGGCTCTTGCATTACTGGTCTTTGAACTTCTCTTGCTATATTATTGTTTATATTAGGTTGTTGAAAACCTTGATTTTGGTTTATCCCACTATTTCTATTAAAATCTAATTCCATATCTTGTCCATCTTCAAATCCAGTAGCTATTACTGTTATAACAAGATCATCCTTTAAGTCTTCTTTTATTGTAGCTCCAAATATTATATTAGCTTCAGAATCACAAGACTCTTGAACTAAAGTTGAAGCTTCATTTATTTCAAATAATCCTAAATTAGCTCCACCTGTTATATTAAGTAAAACACCTTTAGCTCCTTTTATAGATGTTTCTAATAATGGTGATTGTATAGCTTGAGTTGCTGCTTCTATAGCTCTATTTTCACCTTGTGCTTTTCCCATTCCCATGTGAGCTAGCCCTTTTTCTTTCATTATAGACTGAACATCTGCAAAGTCTAAGTTTATTAAACCAGGAGCAGCTATAAGATCTGATATTGACTCTATACCTTGTTTTAAAACATCATCTGCTATAGAGAAAGCTTCTAACATAGATGTATTTTTTTGAACTATTTGTAATAATCTATCATTAGGTATAGTTATTAAAGTATCAACTTTTGTTTTTAAATCTTTTATACCTTGTTCTGCATTTTTCATTCTTACTTTACCTTCAAATGCAAAAGGTTTAGTTACAACTCCTACAGTAAGTATACCCATTTCTTTAGCTAATTGAGCAACTACTGGGGCAGCTCCTGTTCCTGTTCCTCCGCCCATTCCTGCAGTTACAAATACCATATCCGCACCTTCAAGGACTTTTATTATTTCATCTTTACTTTCTTCTGCAGACTTCTTCCCAACCTCTGGGTTAGCTCCTGCTCCTAGACCTCTTGTAAGTTTTTCACCAACTTGGATCTTGTACTCAGCTTTAGATGTATATAAAGCTTGTTTATCTGTATTAACAGCTATAAATTCAACACCTTTAAGTTGTGCTTCAACCATTCTATTGACAGCGTTGTTTCCACCGCCACCTACGCCTATTACTTTGATTTTTGCAAAGTTATCCATTTCTACGTCAAAGTTTAGCATCTATAAACCTCCTTATTTAATATTCAAAGTAAATCTATGTATTAATTATATCATTTTATATTAGCATTTTGTTAATATTTAACTAACTTATTCCACAAAAAAGTTTATTTTCCTCTTTTTTTATTTGATAAATTAGATATAATATATATAATTATAATTAATAAATTGTCAAATAATCTTGTTAAAAATACTAATACGACTATATAATACATAAATTTTTCTAATCTCTATCCTATATAAGATAAAACATTGCAAGTAATATATTTCCAATAATCCAATTATAAAAATAATATTGTTATACTTACTCTTAAAACTTGATTTTATATTTTCAACAGAATAGTATACTTTAACTAATATTTCAATTGGAATTTAGTATGTAACTATTAAATTATGCAATGCTTCCAATTATCCATATCATAAATATTCACCTTTTATATTTTACTTTGAAATACCTACATTATTCAAGTTTTTTATGTATGTTTTTATAATAATTTATAAATATCATATCTTTTTCTTCAATATTTATATAAATTCTACAAGATATCCTAAAAAAATCAGTATATAAACTAGCATATTTTAATGTTTAATTTATATTATATATAAGTTCATATATCAAGGAGAATATACAGCTTGTTCTTTACTAATCAAATTAATAGTTCCTTTTTTAATATTATTTGATTTTAAATCTATTAATATCTCATTTAATCGTTTTACATTGTATGATATATTTTCATCTAACTTCATAGTTATTTTTATACTATCTATATTTTCGATACTTATATAATTTTTTTTAATATCTATAATATTAATTTCTCTTAGCATCTTATTATCTTTTAAAGACTTTAAAGTTCTTATTAATAAATCCTGATTATCATCATTTATTTTTATAAAGCTATTTATATCTTTTTCCTTCAAACTAACTCCCTTTATTATAGGTATGTTTTTGTTTGTTATATCATTTTTTTCAGATAAAATTAATCCACCTTCTTGTATATAAATATATTTTTTACCAGTCTTTATTATAGCATCTTCCGTATTTTCCTTTATTTCTATTATTAATTTATTTGGGATCTTTCTGCTTACTTTTACATAATTAATATACGGGTTTTTAAGTATATTTTTTTCGATTTCATTTATATTATATTGAAATAAGTTATTGCCCAATTCTATTGATGCCATCTTTATTATATCATTTTTAACTATCTTATCATTCCCCTTTAAAGTTACCTTACTTAAATTAAATATACTGCTGCTTATACAAATATATATTAACAATATAATCAATAATATAAAACTATATATAGTTATCTTACCTCTTTTATTTATTCTATATTTACATTTTTTCATATGTCCCCCACCTTTTATACAATTTAATTGTTATATATTGAATTCTTAATATATAACATACTACTAAATTCGAATTTTCCCTTTCAATTTATCTTATATAATGCAAAATTTGCAAAAAAAGAAATCGTAATAGTATTAACTACTTCGACTTCTTTATTAATATACCTATATTTTTTCAATATCTGCTCCTAGATTTCTTAATATAAATTCAAAATCTTCATATCCTCTTTCTATATAATTTATACTAGAAACTTCTGTTGTCCCTTCTGCTACTAATCCTGCAAGCACTAAAGCTGCTCCTCCTCTTAAATCCATTGCTTTTACTTTTTCTCCAGTAAAAACATCAACCCCTTTTACCATACAAATATTCTCAGTTATATTAATTATATTAGCTCCCATTTTTATAAGCTCGCTACAGTGCATAAACCTATTTTCAAAAAGAGTTTCATGAAATATACTAGTCCCTTTTGCTAAACAAAGTAATGTCATAAGTTGAGATTGCATATCTGTAGGAAATCCAGGATGCGGAGATGTTTTTACAATATCTACTGGTAGTATCTTTTTAGGTGGATTCATTATTAAACCTTTATCTTTATAATTAATAATACAACCTGCTTCTTCTAACTTTTTAACTATAGGTTCCATATGACTTCTTACAACTTTATCTACCTCTAATTTTCCACCTGTTATAGCACTAGCTACCATATAAGTTCCTATAGCAATTCTATCAGGAATTATTGTATGATTTACTGAATGAAGCTTATCTACTCCTTCAATTTGAATACAACTAGTGCCAGCACCATTAACTTTAGCTCCCATACAATTTAAAAATTCTTGTAAGTCCTCGATTTCAGGCTCTTTAGCAGCATTATTTATTATAGTTGTCCCTTTTGCTTTAACAGCTGCAAGTATTGCATTTTCTGTTGCTCCAACACTAGGAAACTTTAAGTTTATAATATTTCCAATTAAATTATCTCTGTGACAATATATATATCCATCTTCTTCTGTAATCTTTACTCCTAATTTTTTTAATGCCTCTAAATGTAAATCTATTGGTCTAGCACCTATAGAACATCCTCCTGGATAACTTATACTTATATCATTAAATCTCCCAATCATAGCTCCCATAACTATTATAGATGACCTTAACATCTTCATATAATCTTCTTTAACACTATTAATATTTATATTGGAGCTATCTAAGTATAAAGTTGAATCTTCATACTTCGCTTCACATCCTATACTTTTTAAAATATCTATCATTACATGAACATCTGATATATTTGGAATGTTATTTATTATACTCTTAGATTCATTTAATATAGAGGCAGCCATTATAGGCAATACAGAATTTTTAGCTCCTCTTATAGATAATCTACCTTCTACTTTATTGCCCCCATTAATTATATACTTTGACAAAATTATTCCCCCCTAGCAGCAAGTATTTAAGGCAAAATATAACTTCTTATATTTTTAATACTATGTCCTAGGGGGGAAATATGTTACTTTTTATTTTTTATTCCTATAGTTTTAACTTCTTTAGGTTCATCTTCTTTTTTATTATCATTATTTTCTTGTAATTTTTCTTCTTTTTTATTATTCTTGTTACTTCTGTTATAAACTTCCATAACTTCTTTATATATTAAATCTATAGCCTCTGGTTTTCCTATTTCTCTACTTGCATTAGACATGTCTATTAATAAATCTCTATCTCCTAATAGTTTAAACACTGTTTCATTTAACGATTCAGGAGTAAGATTTTTTTCTAATATAGCAATTCCAGCGCCTTTACCTTCTATACTCTTAGCATTATATTCTTGGTGATTTTCTGCTGTATATGCCTTTGGTATTATTATAGAAGGCTTTCCTAATGCTGTTATTTCCGCTAAAGATATAGCTCCTGCACTTCCTATAACTAAATCACATGCTGCTAATGCACTTGCCATATCTTCAAGATAAGGTACAACTTTTTGATATGGTTTTAAATCTAAATCACTTATATCTTTCATAAATCCTTCATAGAAATTTTTACCTGTTGCATATATAAACGCAGCATCTTCATTAACAAGGTTTCTTATTACTAGCTTCATCGAATCATTTATTTTTCTTGATCCTCCACTTCCACCATAACATAAAACCATTTTTTTATCTTCTTGTATTCCCAATTTTCTTCTTGAATTACCTTTTTTAGATATCAATATTTCTTTTCTAACTGGATTACCTGTAAGCACTAACTTATTTCTAGTTTCTTCAGGAAATCTACCATGAGAATCTTCAAAACTTGTTAATACTTTAGTTACCATCTTTGCCAAAATTTTATTAGTTACTCCAGGGAAAGAGTTTTGCTCATGAATTATTGTCGGAACTTTTTTCATTGATGAATTAAATAATACAGGACCACTAACATATCCACCTGTTCCTATAACTATATCTGGTTTAAATGTTTTAACAATTTTTCTTGATTGTTCTAATCCTTTAAATAACTTAAAAACTCTTTTTACATTATCAAAATCTATTTTTCTTTTAAATCCTTGTACTGTAACTGTCTTTAATTCATACCCATACTTAGGAACTATTTCAGATTCTATTCCTTTTTCAGTTCCAACAAAAACTATTTCAGCATCTGGATTTTCTTCTTTTATTCTATTTGCTATGGCTATTGCAGGATAAACATGACCTCCTGTTCCTCCGCCAGATAATAAAACTTTCATTATTTCATCTCCTGTCTAATTCATTTTTACATGCTTAGAGACATTAAGTACTATCCCTACTGCTGCCATGAATATTATAAGAGAGGTACCTCCATAACTTATAAAAGGTAATGCAACTCCCGTAACAGGCATTGATGATGTAGCAACAGCAATATTTAGTGCTGCTTGAATACCAATTTGCCCTCCTATACCCACAACTAGCATACATGAAAATACATCAGGACATTTAATTGCAATTCTTATACATCTATAAACTAAAAATACAAATAACATTATAACTATAGCACATCCTATAAGCCCTAGTTCTTCACCTATTATTGCAAATATAAAGTCATTTTGTGGTTCTGGTATGTAAAAATATTTCTGCCTACTCTTTCCAAGCCCAAGTCCAAACAATCCACCTGATCCTAATGCGTATAATCCTTGTATAACTTGATATCCTGCTCCTAATGGATCTTTGAATGGGTCTAAAAAAGATGTAACACGAGCAAGTCTATATGGTGCCGCTAAAACCATTACAATAAATAGTGCAACTCCCGCTCCAAACATGCTATATACAATCTTCATATCCATTCCAGCTACAAATATCATTACAAATGCAACTAAAACTACTGTTCCAGCAGTAGATAGATTTGGTTGAAGTATTATTAGCGTAAAGAAAATCCCAGGTATTATAAGAAGTGGTATAACTCCTTTTGTCAATGACTTAATTTTATCATATTTTAATTCTATTAATTTAGCTGTTATTATTATAGTAGCAAACTTAGCTAATTCCGCTGGTTGAATAGTTAATCCTCCAAATCCTAACCATCTTTGAGCTCCGTTTAAAGATGTTCCTAATGGAGAAAGCACTAAAATTAATAATATAATAACAATTATCCCTAACTTTTTAGCGTTTTTATACCAAAACCTATATTCTATTTTAGATGTAAAAATCATTGCAATAAATCCTAGTGTTGCATAAATTAAATTTCTTTTTAAAAAATAATAGGAATCATCTAGTTTAAATGTAGATTGTATAAAACTAGCACTAAACACCATTATGATTCCTATAAATACTAATAACATAGTTGTATAAAACACAACATTATCAAAATCTGTTTTTATCCCCCTACTAACACGTTTTTTTATCTCTTTAGGCATTAATTAGACCTACCTCCATTCCCTTATATATCTATAATTTATATATATTTTCTTTGAAGTCTAATCCTCTTGCCTCGAAGTTTGGATACATATCCCAACTTGCACAAGCTGGTGATAATAAAACTACATCTCCTGATTCAGCTAGTGCATAAGCTTTGTTAACAGCTTCTTTCATATCACTAACCTTCACTATATTAGTAATGCCTTGTTCTTTTGCACTTAATTCTATTTTATCTGCAGTCTCTCCTAGTAATACTAATGATTTAACATTTTTAGTTGCGCATTTCATCATTTCTGTAAAATCACTTTGTTTATCCATTCCTCCAGCTATTAAAACTATAGGTCTTTCATATGAAGTTATAGCTTTTATAGTAGAATCTGGATTAGTTCCTTTAGAATCATTTACAAACATTATTCCATTTTTGTTTGTTACAAATTCTAGTCTGTGCTCTACGCCTTTAAAAGTCTTTAATGTATCTTTTATAATATCTAAATCTATATTTGATACATATGACATTAAAATAGCCGCCATAGCATTTTCTAAGTTATGATTTCCAGGTAAACTTAATTCATTTTTATTTAAAAGAACTAATTTTTCACCATCAACCTCTATAACTATATTATTTTTATCGTCTAAATATGCACCTTGTTCTACTTTTTCATTTTGAGAGAAATATAAAACTTTAGCATTTGTCTTTTTAGCTAATTCTCTAACGATAGAATCATCATAATTTAAAACACAAAAATCATTATTATCTTGATTTTCTAATATTCTTGCTTTTGCATTTATATAGTTTTCCATAGTATGATGTCTATTTAAATGATCCTCTGTTATGTTTATAATAGTACTTACTTTAGGTTTAAAGTCTTCTATACTTTCTAATTGAAAACTACTTAACTCTGTTACAAGAAAAGAATTTTTATCTGCAAAATCAACAGTATCTATAACTGGGTTTCCTATATTTCCAACTATGTATGTATCTTTATTTGCCTTTTTAAATATCTCTCCAACTAAACTAGTTGTTGTAGTCTTTCCATTAGTTCCTGTTATCCCTATAAATGTAGGATTTTTAGATAATTTATATGCTAACTCTACTTCTCCAATTATTTTGATATTAGCATCTTTTAGTTTCTCTATAAAAGGTAAATCAAGAGGAACTCCTGGAGATACTATAGTTAAATCTATATTATTTATATCTTCAAGATGTTTTCCTAAAATATACTCTACACTATCTAAATTTTCTAATTCTTTGATAATATCTTTTAATTTATCCTCTGACTTAATATCATTTACTATAATATTTGCACCTAATTTATCTAATTTCTTTATAGTAGATACTCCTGTTTTTGCTAGTCCTACAAGTAAGACATTTTTATTTTTTAAGTCCATCGTTGTTACCCCCGTAAATTAGAATACTGCTATTATACCTATCCAAGCTAATACTATAGATGTTATCCAAAATACAAATATAACTTTAGTTTCAGGCCAACCACATTGTTCAAAATGATGATGTATTGGTGCCATTTTAAAAATTCTTTTCTTTCTTAATTTATAAGATCCTACTTGAAGTATAACTGAAATTGCCTCTGCAAAGTAAATTCCTCCAACTATAGGTATTATAAGAACATTATTTGTCAGCACTGCAAATGATATAACAGCACCTCCTAAGGCCATAGAACCTGTATCTCCCATAAATACTCTTGCCGGATAAGAGTTAAATCCTAAGAATCCTATACAAGCTCCTATTGTTGCTGCTGCTAATATAGCTATATCTGTGTATCCAAAACTAACTGCAACTAACATAAAAAACATAGATACTATAACAGTTATTCCTGATGCTAAACCATCAAGTCCATCAGTTAAGTTAACTGCATTTACTGTACCAAGTATTATAAATACCATTACTGGAACATATAATGGTCCTAAGTTAAATGTAATATTTGTAAAAGGTATTATAAATTGAGTAGCACTTGGTGAATTAGTATATTGGTAATATGCTAATAATGTAGCTAATGCAACTTGTAATAATAATTTTTGATATGCTTTTAATCCTAATGATCTTTTAAATTTTATCTTTAAAAAATCATCTATAAATCCTACAAGTCCAAATCCTGTTATACATAAAATACCCATAGTCATGTCTGAACTTATTTTTGTTCTAGTCAAAACTGTAACTAATATAGCTACTATCATCATTATTCCACCCATAGTAGGTGTTCCGTTTTTTTGTAAATGTGTTTGTGGCCCATCATCTCTTACAGTTTGCCCGAATTTAAATTTAGTTAACATTGGTATAAATATCGGACCTAGTATAATTACTATAAGAAATGAAATCATTGCCGTGTACGTAAGTTCTGTTATTCCTAACATAATATAACTCCTCTCCCTTGTTGGCTGTTTCTTAGATGTTTTTATCTAATTGTTTAAATATTGTACTATATTTTCTAGTTGCATACCTCTAGAAGCTTTTACTAAAACTACATCACCATCGTTTATTATATCACTTAATTGATCAATTGCTGTTTCTTTATCATCAAAATGGTATACATTACCTTTATTTAAACCTAAATTTATAGATTCATCACTTATATATTTAGAATCTTTTCCTATTGTAATCAAAATATCTGCATTATTAATTGTATACTCTCCTACAAGTCTATGACCATACTCAGAATGTTTTCCCATTTCAAACATATCTCCAAGTATAGCAACTCTTCTATTTTTATATCTTCCTAAAATATCTAAAGCTGCTTTCATTGAATCAGGACTTGCATTATATGCATCATTGATTATAGTTATGTTATCTTTTTTTATTATATCTAATCTCATTTTACTTGCTTTAAAGTTTCTTAATCCAGTTTTTATATCTTCTAAATTCATGCCTAAACTAAGTCCTACAAGTATTGATGCCATAGCATTATAAATATTGTGTTTACCAACTGTAGGTATAAATATTTCTTCTTCTTTACCATCTATTGCACACTTAAAGTTTAAACTATCTTCACTTATACTATACTCAGTACAGTATATATCATTGTTTTTGTCAAATCCAAATGTTTTTAAGTCATATTCAAGCTCATCTTTGCATATTTTACTTAAATATTTATCATCTCCATTTACAATTAATGTATTTGATTTATCAAAATTTGAAGTAATTTCTAATTTGGCTTTTAAAATCCCATCTTGAGATCCTAAATTTTCAATATGAGATAATCCTATATTTGATATAACACCAATTTTTGGATTTACTATATTTGCTAGATACTCTATTTCATTAAAATTAGACATACCCATCTCTATTATTGCACATTCATGTTCAGAATTTAAGTTAAATAATGTAAGTGGAACTCCTATATGATTATTGAAATTCCCTTCATTTTTAAGAGTATTAAATTCAGTTGAAATTGCTGCATATATCATGTCTTTAGTTGTAGTCTTTCCTACACTTCCTGTAACACCTATATATGGTATTTTAAACTTTTCTTTATAATACTTAGCTATATCTCCAAGTGCTTTTGTAGTATCTTCTACTTCTATTAAATTTATATCCGAACTTATAATTTTTATGCCATTACTTTTATTTTTTATAAAAGTTTTACATCCATTTTCAAGTGCAGATTGCATAAAGTTATGCCCATCTAAATTTTCACCTATTATAGCTATAAAAGCATCTACATCAGTAGCTTTTCTACTATCTATAACTATGTTTTTAATTGTATCTAATTCATTTCCTTGCACCAATGTCCCATTAGATGCCTCTACTAGTTCTTTTATGGATAAAGATTCCATACTCAAACCTCCTTCTAAATAAGTCTACTAAAACATTATAAATCTTTTTAGTCAGTTATTCATCTATATTTATAATATTTAAGTATGTAGTTTTATAGAATATTAAATATTTTACATTTTTGTAAACCTTTTAAAATCCTAATAAAGAGCAATGTATATAAAATTATATACATTGCTCTTTTAAACTATTAACTCATTAATTATATACTATATATTAATTTTTTTGAAGATTTTTATTGACAATAACATCTTTTAATTCTCAGTATATAAGACTATTCCAGAATCTATAGGAACATCTGCTCCAGGTTTTGGAAATATATCTATAACCTTGGCACTTCCTTTTAATTCAGTATCTACATCTTGTATAGGCTTTAATTTATTTTCTTCCAATACTTTTAATGCATCTTCTATGCTTAAATCTATTATATTAGGGACTTTAACTTTTTCTTTTTCAAATTCTTTCTTTTCTTCTTCAGTATATTTAGGTTCAACCCCTAAATATTTTAACGAATCATTCATTATTTCTTTTACTATAGGTCCTGCTGTACTACTACCAAATGCCATAACTCCTGTAGGCTCATCTACTATAGCTAAAACTATAATTTGAGGATTATCTGTTGGTGCTATACCGACAAATGAACATATATATTTACCTTGTGCATATTTTCCATCTATTACCTTTTGTGCTGTTCCAGTTTTACCACCTATTCTATATCCAGGTATATATGCTTTATTACCTGATCCTTCACTAACAACAGATTCTGCGATTTCCATCATCTTTTTAGAAGTTTCTTCTGAAATCACCTGTCTAACAACCTTAGGTTTTATAGTTTCAGTTATATTACCCTGATTATCAACTAATTCTTTAACAATTCTCGGTTGCATAAGTTTACCGTCATTTGCAATAGCTCCTATAGCTGTTATTAATTGCATAGGTGTAACAGATATAGATTGACCAAACGATATAGTCGCTAATTCTACAGGACCAACATTTTTCTCATTATATAATATACCTTTAGCTTCCCCTGGTAAATCTAACTTAGTAGTTTCCATGAACCCAAAGGATTCTATGTAGTCATAAAGCTTCGAAACTCCCAAACGTTTACCTAATTCAACAAATACTGGGTTACAAGAGTTTTGAACACCTTGCTTAAATTCTTGCTCTCCATGCGGTCTATAATGCCTCCAACATTTTATTTTTTGACCTCCTATTGTAACACTTCCTGTACATACAAATTTTTCACCTTCTTTTATTACCCCTTCTTCTAAAGCTGTAGCCGATGTTATAAGTTTAAAAGTAGACCCAGGCTCATATGTATCACTTACTGCTGGATTTCTCCACATTGAGAAATAACCTTTTATCTTATCTTTATCTTTATATTTTTCAAGTTCTTCTTCGTAGTATGGATATATAGGAGTTCTAGACTGATTAGGATCATAGTCTGGCTTAGATGCCATAGATAATATATCTCCAGTTTTCGGCTCTATAGCTATAGCTGTAACTCTTTTTGCATTATTTAGTTCATATGCCTTTTGAACTGCTTTTTCTGTATAATGTTGTATTACTTCATCTATAGTTAATACCAAGCCATTTCCTTGAACTGGTTCATAATACTTTTCCATACCATGAGGGATTTCTCTTCCAGATGCATCAGTACTAACAATAAGTCTTCCTGGCTGTCCTTTTAAATGCTTATCATATTCCATTTCTATACCAGCTATTCCTGTTGAATCATCTGAAGTATGCCCTAATACATAAGGAGCAAAATTTCCATAAGGATAATACCTTTGATTATCTTCAGCAACCCATATACCAGGTAATTTAGCATCTCTTATTTTAGCTGCTGTTTCATCATCTATCCATCTTTTAATTTTAACTAATGCCATATCTTTTCTTTTTAATAATTTTAATGTATCTTCATATTCTTCTTTTATTAACTCAGAAATTACTTTAGCAGATTTTTCTTTTTCTTTTACTTCTACTGGTTTTGCCCAAACTGTATACTTTGTAACACTTACAGCTAATTCTTTCATATTTCTATCATATATAGTTCCTCTTTTTGGTTCTATAGGTATATCTCTTGTTTGTTGATCTAGGGCTTTTTCTGTTAACCAATCTCCTTTTACTATTTGTAGATATCCCGTTCTAAATACTAAAACAAAAAATACTATACATGCTAAAATTAAAACAACTACTAATCTTTTTTTACTTAGTTTTTTTATATTACTCAATTAACTCCCCCCCTACTTAGACACTTCTATATACTTAATTTGATTTTCTTTTGGATAATCCATTCCCAATTCTTCATTGGCTTTTTTTTCTATATCTTTGCTTCTAGTAAGTAAATCTACTTCAACTTGTATGTTATCTCTTTCTATAGTTTTTTTATGTAATTTAGATTCTAATTCCCCTATTTCATACTTAAGTTTAGATACTTCACTGTAACCATACATACACCCTAAAATTGTAATAAAAATAAATGATATACAACTTATTTTGAAAGTACACTTTAGTAACTTTTTCAATACTATCCTCTTATAATTATTCTTTTTGTTTTTTCTATATTCATTTTTATCTTTTTTTTTCTTTTTTCTTTTCATAATATATCTCCTTAAAAATTTTATAAAAATAGTTATATAATATTTATATTTAACTTTTAAATACTGCTTCCTTTTAAGGATTAATACAAAATTAATTCAATAAAAAACAAAAAAGCCTAAGCTCTGGCTTAGACTTTTATATTCTTTCAGCAACCCTCAATTTTGCACTTCTCGATCTTGGGTTTTCTTCTATTTCTTTATCTGTAGGTAATATAGGTTTTCTAGTTATAACTTTTACTAAAGCTTCTTTATCACATTGGCATATAGGTAAATGAGATGGGCATATACAATCTGTAGCTAAATCTCTAAATTCATTTTTTACAATTCTGTCTTCTAATGAATGGAATGTTATTATGCATATTCTACCACCCTCATTCATTATTGATGCTGCATCCTCTATCATATCAGTTATAACGCCTAATTCATTATTCACTTCAATTCTTATAGCTTGGAAAGTTCTTTTAGCTGGATGAGGTCCATCTATTCTCGCTTTTTTTGGTATAGCTTTTTTTATTATATCAACTAATTCACCTGTAGTTTCTATAGGCTTTTCTTTTCTTTCATCTACTATAAATTTAGCTATACGCTTTGCCCAGTTATCTTCACCATAATCTTTTATTATTTTAGATAATTCTTCTTCACTATATGTATTTACTACATCATAAGCTGAAAAATTACATCTTATATCCATTCTCATATCTAATGGAGCATCTTGCATATAAGAAAATCCTCTATCTGCTTCATCTAATTGATGTGACGAAACTCCTAAATCAGCAAGTACTCCATCTATTTTGTATATACCTAATTTTTCTAACTCTTCTTTTAAGTTTTGAAAATTACTATGAACAAATTTTACTCTATCACTATATTCACTTAATCTTTCTTTAGCTGTATTTATTGCATTTATATCTTGGTCAAATCCAATAAATAATCCATCTTTAGATAATCTTTTTACTATCTCCTTAGAGTGTCCAGCTCCACCCATCGTACAATCTACATATACACCATCTGGTTTTATGTTTAAATTATCAATACACTCGTTTAAGAGTACTGATACGTGATGAAATTCCATATTTTATCGCTCCTTAGTGTCACTTATTTCTTTTTATTTTTATTTGATAAATACATATGAACTACTATACCACCTATTATTCCTACTAAACTTATAACTTGAGCCATTCTAAGTGGTCCTATCATAAGGCTATCAGTTCTAAGCCCTTCTATAAAAAAGCGACCTAGAGAGTATAGTATAGCATATAAAACTATAATCTGACCTTCATAAGATTTCTTTTTTCTAAATATCCATAAAAATATAAATATACCAAAATCCCATATAGATTCATATAAAAAAGTTGGATGGACTTTTACTCCATTTACCATTATTCCCCAAGGTAAATTAGTAGGCCCTCCATGAGCTTCTTGATTTATAAAGTTTCCCCATCTTCCTATTGATTGAGCTAAAGGCATACCTAGCATTACAGTATCTGCTAACTTAAAAAAGTCCAACTTCTTATATCTTGAGAATATATATCCAGCTAGTATTCCACCTATTAAAGCTCCATGTATAGCCATTCCTCCACCTCTGAAGTTTAATATCTGTGATGGGTTATTAGAATAATATCCCCAATTAAATAAAACATAATACAATCTCGCACATATCAATCCAGCTGGTATGGCAATTATAGCTAAATCTAATATATAATCTTCTTTTATACCTACTCTTTTAGCTTCTTTTATAGCTATTAGAGTTCCTAAAATCATACCTGTGGCCATAAGTATTCCATACCACATCACATCTATTCCAAATATAGTAAATGCAACTCTATCCATATTTAATTCCTACCTTTTAAATAATCTTTTAAATAAACTCTTTTTCTCTACATACTTCTTAGGATTTATAAAATCTAAATCCTTATTTTCTAAAATATATTCTTGGTTTTTAAAAAACAGATTTTGAGAAATATCTTCTCCATATGATTTTTTTATGTAATCATAAGTTTCTTTTATTAAAGGTCTTCTCTTTGTACTACTATGTGCATCTGTAGCTATAAAATGAACCATATCATTATCTAAAAGTATTTTGCTAGTTTTTTTAGCTTCAACTCCATTTTTACCTATTACACTAGATGAATTAATTTGTATTAAAGCCCCTTCACTTATACAGTCATAAATTATATTAGGATCATTTTGTATTTTAGGATATCTTTCTACATGAGCTAATATAGGTATGTATTTTCTTAATTTTATCTCATATACTATATCAACTAAATTATTTGGAAAATTATTTGGTGAAAACTCAATAAGTATATATTTACTATTGTTTAAACTATAAAAATCTAATTGCCCAAAATCTTCAATTAAATCATATGTATAATACAATTCATTCCCTAATACAACTTCCACATCTATACCTTGACTTTTTAATGTTTCATTAAAATTATTAAGAATTTCAATTAATTCTTTACCCTTTTTAAATTTAAAATCAGGATGATAGTGAGATGTGTTAACTATCTTTTTTATTCCTTCACTTTCTGCTATTTTAGCCATTTCTATTGATTCCTCTAAACTTTTAGAGCCATCATCAACATTCGGCAATATATGGCAATGTATATCTATCATTTAGCTATTACCTCCTTTATTATAAACTAAATAATACCATATTACCCATTAACCATCAATTTACTTTATTTTTTATATAAAAAAAGTGCTAAATTTTTAGCACTTTTTATCTATTTAGGCTCTACGATAGATATTACACAGCTTTCTTCTTTTAAATGATTTTTTAATCTTTCTTCAACTTCTTTAAATTCAATTTCTTTTATAACTTCTAAGTAATCTAGTAAATTTATATCTTTAAATTTATATGCTATGAAGTTATTTGCAATAAAGTTTACTGAATCAAAGCACTTTAAAAACTGTCCTATTTTTTTCTTTTTAACTCTATTAAAATCTAATTTTGATAATCCTTCTTTTTGATATTTATTTATATATTTTATTATTATATCCTTTACCTCTCTTGGATTATTAGATTCTCCTCCTATAATGGTATATCCATAATCAATTTGAGATGTAAATCCACATCCAAAGTTATCGTTGATTAGACCTTTCATATATAAATCTTCAAAGGCTTCACTACCTCTTTTTAATATCATATCTAATAATATTTCTGTGACAACTTCTTTTCTTAACAATTCTTTACCTTTTATTCCTACATTACTATCTTTAAATCCTATATTAAACATAGGCATAGATATTGGAAATTTTGCAACTATTTCTTTTTGATTAATAGTACTTGGTTCTTCAGGATAAAATCTTTTTATATCTGTTTTAAGTTTTTCTACGTCATAATTATTACTTTTTCTTGCTATTTCCATAACTTTATCTGCTTCAACATCTCCTACAACAAATAAAGTCATATTTCCCGGGTTATAAAAAGTATTATAACATGTATATAGTTCATCTTTTGTAATTTTATATATACTTTCCACAGTTCCTGCTATATCAACTCTAACTGGGTAATTTACATACATAGCTTTCAAACAATTAAAATATACATTCCAATCTGGATCATCATTATACATCTTTATTTCTTGTTCAATTATTCCTTTTTCTTTTTCAACATTTTCTTCAGTAAAGTATGGAGTCTGTACATAGTCTATTAAATGATTTAAACTTTCATAAAAATTGTCAGTACATGAAAATAAATAAGCAGTCATAGTGAAATTTGTGTATGCATTTGCACTAGCTCCTAATTTAGAAAACTTGTCAAATGCATTACCTCCACCTGGTTGTTCAAACATTTTATGCTCTAAAAAATGAGCTATTCCTTCATTTACTCTAAGCTTATCTTTTTCATTTATAGGAATAAATTCCAAATCATTAGATCCATAATTAGTAGCTAATACTGCAAACTTTTTTGTAAATCCTTTTTTAGGCATGAAGTATACATCAAGCCCATTTTGCAATTTTTCATAATAAACTTCTTCCTTTAATATATCATTAACTATCTTTTCCATATAGTCCTCCTAGTTTCTTAAGAAATAAATAGTATCTAGTTGTAAATTTTTAAAACTATTAACTATTTCTTCTTTAGTTACTTTGTCTATATAATTTATAATATCTTCTATACTTAAATTTGTTTTACTTATATCTTGAGCAAATTTAAAATCAGATAACCCGCCTATACTATCTGTTAAAGATCTCATAGAACTTATAAGTGATATTTTACTATTTTCAAGTTCTTCATCACTTATATTTCCTTCTATTATGCTTTCTATCTGTTTTCTTATTAAATCTGTTGTTTTTTCATAGTTTTGAGTCTCTATTCCTGACGATATATAAAGTATACCCTTATATTTTTCTATAGATGAATATATATAGTAACATAGGCTTTCTTTTTCTCTTATGTTCATAAACATTTTAGAATGAGGCCCTCCACCTAATATGTTACACCCTACTATTAATGAGTAGTAATTTTTATAATCTGCAAAATCTATATTTGTTCTATAACCCATAACTAGTTTGCCTTGAGTTATATCCATCTTATCAACTATAGTCTTTACTGATTCAACTTGTTTTTTATACTCTTCTCTAGGTATAGTTAATATAGTATCTCTTTCAAATTTGAATTTATCTTTAATAATGTCTATAACCTTTTTTTCGTCAAATTCCCCTTCTACAACTATATCTATAGGTGATGTTTTTAAAATATGTTTGTAATGATTGTATAAATCTTTTCCAGTTATAGATTCTATATCTTCTATATATCCTTGTTCACTTATACTAAATCTTTCATTTTTACACATTTCCTCAAAGCATCTCTCAAGGGCAAATCTTCCTTTATCATTTATTTTTGCTTTAATTCTTTCAGCTAAATTTTGCTTTTCTAACTTAAGATATCTCTCACTAAATCCACCATCTTCTATTAATGGATTATTTATTATTTCATTTAAAAATTCTACAGCATCTGTAAATATAGGTTCATCTAAGTATTGTTCATTAGTTGTTACTAATTTTATATTAAGAACTTGTCGCTCTCCTCTTTTGCTTGTATCTGCAAATATAGATGATCCATATAAATCTTCTAACTTATTAGATATATCTCTTAATGTTTGATATTTTTCACTTGAATTTGTTATCATATTTGGTATCAATGCATTTTTTGTAACTTCATTTTTGTCTAGTATTCTTTGTATGTAAACACTAACTAAATTTGTTTTAAATTTTTTAGACTGTATTAAAGTTAAATTTATATTATCATGCAAATTTATTTTCTTTATACTATCCATATTGTCCTCCTATTTTTTTATTAATGATATTTGAGTATATATTTCTTCAACCAATATTTTGACTTTATCTTTTGGGTCTATATAATGAAATCTAACTTCAGAAGTATCTAATTCTTGTAGTATACTTTCAACTAAGTTTTTATTATACATATTGTCAATTGTGCAGGTAGGAATTACTACATGTAATACATCTATTCCAAATTCTAGAAGTTGCTCTCCAGATTTTATTATATCGTTTTTATTATTTTCTAAAAGAGGTAATTTTATTTGAATTTTTGTATTTTTTTCTTTTTCTATGTAATATTTTATTTTTTCCCTAAAAATAATATCTTGTTCTAAATTGTTCTCATCTTCTAGTCCTATTAGTAACACACCTGCATCTAAGTCTTTATTTTCTATATTTCCTAAGATTTCATTTTTATACGATTTTGCTAAATTATTTGATTTATAAAATACATCTGTTAACTCTACATTTATTCCATATTTACTAAGTTCCATCTCTTGCAACCTGCTTTTAAACACTTCAAAGTCCTTGCCTTCAGTTATAAACATCGGACACAATACTATATCTTTATAGCCTAATGATATAACTTCTTTTAAAATATTTTCAAAATATGGTTTAGTATACATATAAGAGTTAACTACTTTATATTTATTTCCTAACTTTTCTCTTAATCCTACTGATATTTCATTTGCTGTATCTTTAAAGTCGCTTGATCCCAAACTTTCATAATAACCTTTATATTTATATAAATTATATAAAACATTTATATATGATTTATACTTTTGCTCAAAATAAATCTCATTAGTCCTTTCGCTTAAATTATAATTTCTTTCTTCTCCATCATATAAAAGTAAGACTAAAGTTTCTTCTTGAGCATCTCCTATATCTGTAATATTAGGATCTATATCATCTTTTACAAAAAATATCACAGATATATTAACAGCAAAAAAAGATATCAAAATCCCAAATAAAAATTTTTTATAATTATTTTTGTAATATACAAAATAGGTGTAAATTACAATTGTCGCAGCTATAATAAATATATTTTCCATATACCCATCAAATATAATACTCAATCCTAATAATATACCAAAACACATTGGGATTCCCATTAAATCATCTCCATCAAAAGTATAGTTTGCATCACCAATATATATGATGTATAATTAGAATGTATGTCTAAATTAAAATAAATACGAGACTTAAAAAGAGAGGAAGATATAATATGAAATTAGGTATAGTTGGTTTACCGAATGTAGGTAAAAGTACACTATTTAATGCGATAACTCAAGCAGGTGCGGAGTCTGCTAACTACCCTTTCTGTACAATAGAACCTAACGTAGGTGTTGTAGCTGTTCCAGATGAAAGATTAGAGCAATTAAGACAATTATATGACTCTAAAAAGATTGTACCTACTGCTATAGAATTTTGTGATATAGCAGGTTTAGTTAGAGGTGCTTCTAAAGGTGAGGGTCTTGGAAATAAATTCTTATCTCACATAAGAGAGGTTGATGCAATAGTACACGTTGTTAGATGTTTTGAAGATCCTAACGTTGTACATGTTGATGGTTCTGTAGATCCTTTAAGAGATATAGAAACTATAAACTTAGAATTAATTTTCTCTGATATAGAAATATTAGAAAGAAGAATACAAAAAACTCAAAAAGCAGCTAAAGCTGATAAAAGTTTAGCTTCTGAACTTGAATTCTTAAAAGAAATAATGGCTACTTTAGAAGATAGCAAATGTGTTAGAACTATGGAATTTACTGAAGAACAACAAACATTTGTTAATTCATTAAATTTACTTACTTCTAAACCAGTAATTTATGCTACTAATGTTAGTGAAGATGATTTAGCTGATGAAGCTGAAAATAATGAATATGTTAATAAAGTTAGAGAGTTCGCTGCAACTGAAAATGCTGAAGTTGTTGTTGTATGTGCTCAAATAGAAGCTGAAATAGCTGAACTTGACACTGATGAAGAAAAGAAAGAATTTTTAGAGACATTAGGACTTGAACAATCAGGACTTGATAAGCTTATAAAATCTTCTTATGCACTTCTTGGACTTATATCATATTTAACTGCTGGTCCTCAAGAAGTTAGAGCTTGGACTATAAAAGTTGGTACTAAAGCTCCTCAAGCTGGTGGTAAAATACACTCTGATATAGAAAGAGGATTCATAAGAGCGGAAACTATAGCATTTGATGATTTAGTTAACGTTGGAACTATGACTGCTGCTAAAGATAAAGGTTTAGTTAGACTTGAAGGTAAAGAATATATAGTTAAAGATGGAGATGTTATATTATTCAGATTTAACGTTTAATATAAATAAAAAATCAGTAAAGTGAAAATTCACCTTACTGATTTTTTTTTATTTCATATTTAAAAATTCATTTGCTATTTCTTTATCATCAAAATGATGTTTAACTTTACCTATTATTTGATAATTTTCATGACCCTTACCAGCTATTAATATTACATCATCCTTTTTTGCAATTTCTATAGCAGTTTTTATGGCTTCTTTTCTATCTTCTACAACTTTATAATTTTCTTTTGATTTATCTAAACCTTTTAATATATCATCTATTATAAGTTTAGGGTCTTCTGTTCTAGGATTATCAGATGTTACTATACATATATCTGAATACTTTTGAACTATATCTCCCATTAAAGGTCTTTTTGTAGTATCTCTATCTCCACCACATCCAAATACTGTTATTATTCTATTTTTAGCAAACTCTCTTGCTGTTTTTATTACATTTTCTAACGCATCTGGAGTATGAGCATAATCAACTATTACACTTATACCTGTATCATTTGATATAGCTTCAAATCTACCAGCTACACCACCTGTGTTTTTTAATCCATTTATAACAACATCTTTATCTATTCCTAATGCATAGCAAGTTGCTATAACTGCTAATGTATTGTAAACTGTAAATTTACCTGGTACAGGTACAAACACATCTTCTTCATATGTTGGAGTTATTAGTTTATATGAAACTCCTCTAGCTTCTATTTTTATATCTTTTGCCATAAAATCAGCTTTATTTTCTATTCCATATGAATAACATTTTACATCTAAATCTTTTATATTTTTATAAATATCTTGTCCACCTTTATCATCAATATTTATTATATTAGCATTTGTTGTCATATGGAATAATTTTTCTTTAGCTTTTCTATAGTCCTCTAAATCTTTATGAAAATCTAAGTGATCTGGTGTTAAGTTAGTAAACACTCCTACTTTATATTTAGTTTGTGCAACTCTATTTAATGCTAGTGCATGAGATGAAACTTCCATTGCACAATATTTACATCCATTATCTATCATTTGATTAAAGTAATTTTGTAAATCAACGCTTTCTGGAGTTGTAGAGTTTGACTCTACTTCATTATCTCCATCAAAAATTTTAATTGTTCCTATTAATCCTACTTTATTTTTAGCAGATGTTAGTATTTCATTTAAAAATGTTGTTATACTAGTTTTTCCGTTTGTTCCAGTAGCCCCTATAACATCAAATCTTTGACTTGGATGATTGTAAAAATTATCTGCTATTTTAGCCATGTCTTCTCTTGTATTTTTAACTTTTATAAAAGTTGCGTCATCTCTATTTATATCTTCTTCTACTAAGAATGCTTTAGCTCCATTTTCAATAGCCTTGTCTATAAATTTATGTCCATCAACAGTAAAACCTTTAACGCATATAAATAATCCATTATTTGTTACTTTTCTCGAATCATATTGAATGTTATCTATTTGTATATCTAAACTACCTTTAGTATCTAATATTTCTAAGCCATCTATTACTTCTCTTAGTAACATAAAATTTTACCTTCTTTCAATAAAAAAATTTATACTCATACTATTATATAATAATAATAATAAAATATAAATTGTCTTGTGTGCTATTTTTTATTGCAAAAAATGCAAAATAAAAAATAGAGAGGAATAATCCTCTCTATTTCTATTAATCAGATTAATATTGAGCTAATCTCTTATAGCTTTCGTATCTATCTTTTGAACTTTGTTCTGCTGCTTCGAATAATTCCTCAGCTACATCTGGGAATTGTTTAGCTATAGCAGCATATCTTACTTGTTTCATTAAGAAGTCTCTGAAGCTTTCAGTTGGCTCTTTAGAATCTAATGTAAATGGATTCTTACCTTCAGCTTTTAAAGTTGGGTTGAATCTGTATAAATGCCAGTATCCACACTTAACAGCTTGCTCTATGTTAGCTTGAGCTCTTCCCATACCTTCTTTTAATCCATGAGATATACATGGTGAATAAGCTATTATTAATGATGGTCCATCATATTTTTCAGCTTCTACTATAGCCTTAATTAATTGGTTCTTATCAGCACCCATACCAACTTGTGCTACGTATACATTTCCGTAAGACATAGCCATCATACCTAAATCTTTCTTTCTAGATCTCTTACCTGCTGCTGCGAACTTAGCCATTGCTGCAATTGGAGTAGATTTAGATGCTTGACCACCTGTATTAGAATATATCTCAGTATCGAATACTAATACATTTACATTTTCACCAGAAGCAAGAACGTGATCTAATCCACCATAACCGATGTCATAAGCCCATCCGTCTCCTCCAAGTATCCATTGAGATCTCTTGATTAAGTAATCTTTTCTAGCTTCTATTTCAGCAACTAATGCTTTTATTTCAGCATTTTCTATATTATGAGCATTTGCTAATACTTCAAGTACTTTTTCACTTGCTTTAACAGATGCTTCACTATCTTCTCTATTTTCTAACCAGTTAGTAAATGCTTCTCTAGCTGCATCACATATATCCATAGATACTAATGTTTCCATAGTTTCAGCTAATTTAGCTCTCATTTGTTTAACACCTAAGAACATTCCGTATCCATATTCTGCATTATCCTCAAATAATGAGTTTGCCCAAGATGGACCTTTACCTTCATGATTAACAGTGTATGGAGTTGATGGAGCTGATCCTCCCCATATAGAAGAACATCCAGTAGCATTTGCTATCATCATTCTATCTCCGAATAATTGAGTTACTAACTTGATGTATGGAGTTTCTCCACATCCAGCACAAGCTCCTGAGAATTCCATAAGTGGTTGTCTAAATTGACTTCCTTTAACTGTAGTTGGAGCCATTATATCTCCTTTTACAGAAACTTTCTTAGTATCAACTGCAAATGCCCAGTTTTCAACTTCTGCTTCTTGAGTATCAAGAGGCTTCATAACTAAAGCTTTTTCTTTAGCTGGACATATGTCAGCACAGTTTCCACACCCTGTACAGTCCATTGGACTTACTTGCATTCTGTATTGTAATCCTTCAAATCCTTTACCTATAGCTTTTTTAGTTTCGAATTTTTCAGGAGCATTTTTCATTTCTTCTTCATTAACTAATACTGGTCTTATACATGCATGAGGACAGATATAAGCACATTGGTTACATTGTATACAGTTATCAACTATCCATTCTGGAACATTTACTGCTACTCCTCTTTTTTCGTATGCAGCTAATCCACATGGGAATGTACCATCTTCTACTCCATTGAATGTACTTACTGGTAAATTGTCACCTTCTTGTGCATTCATAGGTCTTACTATATTTTTTACGAAATCTGGTTCGTTTATTTCTGTTTTGCTTTCTTCTTTAGCATCAGCCCATTCTGCTGGTACATTAACTTTAACTAAAGAATTCATACCTGCTTCAACAGCTTTGTAGTTCATGTTAACTACTTTCTCACCTTTTTTACCGTAAGCTTTCTTTATAGAATCTTTTAAGTATTCTACAGCATCAGCTTCTGGTATTATTTGAGCTAACTTGAAGAATGCAGATTGCATTATCATGTTTATTCTGTTTCCAAGTCCTATTTCTTGTCCTAACTTAGTACCGTTTACTGTATAGAATTGGATATCATTTTTAGCTATATAGTTTTTCATAGCTGCTGGTAAATGTTCATTTAACTCAGCTTCATTCCATATAGTGTTAAGTACGAATACTCCACCTTTTTTTAATCCTTTTAATAAATCATATTGATATACATATGATTGGTTATGACAAGCAATGTAATCTGCTTCATCTATTAAATAAGTTGATCTTATAGGAGCATCTCCAAATCTTAAGTGAGACATTGTTATACCACCAGATTTTTTAGAGTCATATGCAAAGTAAGCTTGAGCATACTTCTCAGTGTTATCCCCTATTATTTTTATAGCTTGTTTATTTGCTCCAACTGTACCATCAGAACCTAATCCCCAGAACTTACATCTTACAGTTCCTTTTTGGGCTATTTTTAACTCATCTGCTAAATCTAAAGAAGTATTAGTAACATCATCAACTATACCTAATGTAAATTGATCTTTAGGATTTTCTGATTTTAAGTTTTCATAAACTGTTTTTATATGTGTAGGAGTAGTATCTTTTGATCCTAATCCGTATCTTCCACCTATTATCATAGGAGCATTTTCATTTCCATAGTATACTGATTTAACATCTAAGTATAATGGCTCTCCAGTTGCTCCTGGTTCTTTAGTTCTATCTAATACACATATTCTTTCAACTGTTGAAGGCATTGCATCTACAAAATGCTTCATTGAGAAAGGTCTGTATAAGTGAACTTTAACTAAACCATATTTTTCACCTTGAGAATTTAATGCATCTATAGTTTCTTCTATAGCTTCTGTTACAGATCCCATAGCTACTATTACATACTTAGCATCTTGTGCTCCATAGTAATCAAATAGTCCATGTTTTCTTCCAGTTAACTCAGACATTTGATTCATGTATTTTTCAACTATTCCTACTATATCATTATAATATTTATTTGAAGCTTCTCTTGTTTGGAAGTATATATCAGGGTTTTGTGCTGTACCACGAGTAACAGGGTGATTTGGAGATAAAGCTCTGTTTCTGAACTCTTGAACAGCTTCCATATTTAATAATTTAGCATAATCTTCATTTTCTAATAATTCAACTTTTTGTATTTCGTGAGATGTTCTAAATCCATCAAAGAAATGTATAAATGGTAATCTACCTTCTATTGCAGCTAAGTGTGCAACTGGTGCTATATCAGCAACTTCTTGAACTGATCCAGAAGCTAATAATACACATCCTGTTTGTCTTGCAGACATAACGTCTTGGTGGTCACCAAATATTGATAATGCTTGTGATGCTAATGCACGAGCACTTACGTGGAATACTCCAGGTAATAATTCTCCAGCTACTTTATACATATTTGGTATCATTAATAATAGACCTTGAGATGCAGTGAATGTAGTTGTTAATGCTCCAGCTTGTAATGAACCGTGGAATGCTCCAGCAGCACCTGCTTCTGATTGCATTTCTACAACACTAACCTTTTGTCCAAATATATTTTTTCTTCCTTGTGCAGCCCATTCGTCCACAACTTCTGCCATCGTAGATGATGGAGTTATAGGATATATTGCAGCTACATCTGTAAATGCATATGCAACATGAGCAGCAGCAGTGTTACCATCTACTGTTTTCATAAACTTTGCCATAGTATGTATCCTCCTTGTATATTCCTCCCAAAATAGCTTTACAAAACTACTATATTGAGTAAATATTTTGAATAGTAAAGATTTCTAAGTTAATACCTTCAAGCTTAACTTTTAAAATCCTTCTATACTTTATTTATATTTTTGTTTTTTGTATACCTAAAAATTCAATATCATCGTATACTTACTTTATATGTATACCCACTTTTGTATACTTAAAACATTTTTTAACAAATTTTTTAATATCCACTTGTTTGAGAGTCTTCACCTTTAGCAATTGCAACAGAAGCACTAGCTCCAATTCTTGAGCATCCAGCTTTTATAACAGCTTTAGCATCTTCTTGATTTCTAACTCCTCCTGAAGCTTTTACTCCTATATTAGGTCCTACAACTTCTCTCATAAGTTTTATATCTTCAGGAGTTGATCCACCTGTTCCAAATCCTGTTGATGTTTTTACAAAGTCAGCTCCAGCTTTAACTGATAATTCACAAGCTATTTTCTTTTCTTCATCAGTTAAGTAACAAGTTTCTATTATTACCTTTACTAACGCTTTCTTATCAGCTGCATCTACAACTGCTTTGATATCATTTAAAACATAGTCATAATCTTTATCTTTTAGAGCTCCTATGTTTATAACCATATCTACTTCATCTGCACCCTTTTTTATAGCATCTTTTGTTTCAAAAGCCTTAACTTCTGATGTATTAGCCCCTAAAGGGAATCCTATAACAGTACATACCTTAACATCTGAACCTTCTAATTCTTTTTTTGCAAGTTCTATATTTGCTGGGTTTATGCATACTGAAAAGAAGTTATACTCTTTTGCTTCCTTACATAGTACTTTTACATCTTCTTTAGTTGCAAAAGCTTTTAAAATTGTGTGATCAATCATTTTTGCTATATTATTCATAAATCTTTCTCCTTTTTTTTATAATGCTATTTAATTATATCAAATGTGAATACGTTTTTGTATATACATTATTATAATAATAATTTATAAATAAATATATTTTTATTTAACTTTTTAAAGGGTCTATTTAATAGATAGCTCATTCATTTAATGGTATAATAGTATCAGTTATAAAAATTTATAACAAGTAGGTACTTTTTCGTTTTATAGTATCTAAAAGTATACTATTATAGATTTAAGGTGGTTATAATGAAAATTCAACTAGAAGTTCAAGATCATTCTCAGTGCCATATGAATGAGCGTTGTAGTAAGTATGAAACATGTCCTATAAATTTAGTACATAAAATAATTTCAGGGAAATGGAAGATATTGATTCTTTGGTATTTATCTGCTAATCCACTTAGATTTAGTGATTTAAGAAGAAAGCTTCCTGATGTTACACAGAAAATGTTAACACAGCAATTAAGAAACCTTGAGACTCATAATATTGTATATAGAAAGGTATATCCTGTTGTACCTCCAAAAGTAGAATATGGTTTAACCAAAACTGGTGAAAAGCTAATACCTATATTAGAATCTATGTATAGCTTTGGGATTGATTATCTTAAAAACAACAATTTAGATTTTTAAATACTTATTATAAAGCTAATAAATAACTAATTTTATAAATAAAAAAAGTATGTGAAAAATCACATACTTTTTTATTTATATTATTCAGCTATTAATTCTACCATTTCTCCGTTTTTAACAGCTGCTGCGTTTCCTTCTTCAACGTCTACGTGCATTTCTAATGCAAAGTTAGCATTAGCTCTTACTAATACATTTTCAAATACTACAGCTCTTGGTCCAAAAGTTCTAACTTTTACCATTTGCTTATCTTGTACTCCAAATTTAGCTGCATCATCAAGGCTCATGTGTATATGTCTTGAAGCAACTATAACACCTTCTGTTAATTCAACTTCTCCTGCTGGTCCAACTAATTTTACTCCTGGAGTTCCTTCTATATCTCCAGATTCCTTTATTGGAGCTTTTACTCCTAAAGCAAATCCATCTGATAAAGATATTTCAACTTGTGTACTAGGTCTAGCTGGTCCTAAAACTCTAACTCCTTTTATAGTTCCTTTAGGTCCTACTAAATCAACTTTCTCTTCACAAGCATATTGTCCTGGTTGACTTAATGGCTTTAATTCTACTAATTGATGACCTGCTCCAAATAATACATCTATGTCAGCTTGACTTAAATGAACGTGTCTATTTGATAGTGCTATTGGTAATTTCATTTTCAAAGTCCTCCTAAATTTTTTAAAATATTGCAATACAATTATACATAATATTCCTAATAAAATCAAATTTTATTCTAATTTACTTTAATAATGTACTTAATAAATTAAAATAACCAGGAAAAGATATGTCGATACAAGTTGTATTATCTATATATGTTTTTCCTTTAGATATCAATGATGCGACAGAAAATGCCATAGCTATTCTATGGTCATTAAATGTTTTTATTTCGGCTCCTTTCAATTCACTTTTTCCATTTATTACCATACCATCTTCTAACTCTTCAATATCAACTCCCATATTTTTAAGATTATCTACAACAACTTTTATTCTATTACTTTCTTTGACTTTTAATTCTTTTGCATCTTTTATTATAGTTGTTCCTTCTGCTTGAGTTGCTAAAACTGCTATTACAGGTATTTCATCTATCAATCTTGGTATTAAATCTGAATCTATAGTAGTTGCTGTTAAATTATCACTATACCTAATTATTAAATCCCCTACTATTTCGCCTCCAACTAATCTCTTATCTACAATTTCAAAGTTTCCATTCATTGATTTTAATACATCTAATATACCAGTTCTTGTTTCATTTAATCCTACATTTTTAATTATAACTTCTGAACCTTTAACTATACTTGCAGCAACTATAATAAATGCAGCTGAAGAAATATCTCCTGCTACATTTATCTTTCCTACTGAATAAAGCTCATCAATAGGACTTACATCTATTTTTAGTCCATCAGTTTTTATATTTGCTCCAAAAGAATTTAGCATTATCTCAGTATGATTTCTACTTTTTGACTTTTCAATTATAGTACTAGCTTCATTTGCATATAAAGATGCTAATATTATAGATGATTTTACTTGAGCAGATGCGACTGGCATATTATAATTAATTCCATTTAAATTACCACCATGTATTTTTATAGGTATATAATTTGCATCATCTTTACCCTCTATACTACATCCCATTAATCTTAATGGATCTGTAACCCTCTTCATAGGTCTTTTTCCTATTGATTCATCACCTATTATAGTAGAATTAAAATCATTTCCTGCAAGTATACCCATCATAAGCCTTATTGTTGTTCCTGAGTTACCTACATCTAAAATGTCTATAGGTTTTTTAAGACCTCTAAGTCCAACTCCCTTTACTAAAACCTCTTTACTATCTACAGATATATCTACTCCCATTTTTCTAAAACAATCAACTGTACTTAAACAATCTTGTCCCATAAGGAAATTACTTATTCTTGTAGTTCCCTTTGCTATTGAAGAAAACATTATAGCCCTATGTGATATAGATTTATCTCCTATTAATTCAAAACTTCCTTTAAGCATTCATGCACCTCTTTATTACATCTAATATTTCATCATCTTTTATATCATCAAATACCTTAACTTTTCCTCTTCCTACAGGAATAACTAAATTGATGTTTCCAAAGCTATTTTTTTTATCACTTTTCATTATTTCTAATATTTCATAAATATCAGCACTATCAAGTTTAGTAGGTAAATTTAATAATTTTGAAGTACTAACAAACTCTTCATAATAATCATTTTCTATAAATCCTTTATCTAAAGCTATATTAAAAGCCATATTAGTTCCTATATTAACAGCAAATCCATGACTTAAATTACATAACTTTTCTATTCCATGCCCAAATGTATGTCCTAAATTTAAAATTTTTCTAAGTCCACTTTCTTTTTCATCTTTACTTACTACTTCCCATTTTATGTCCGTACATTTTTTTATAATATTAAATAAAACTTCCTCATCTTTATTTAAAATACTTTCCGAATTATTTTTTATATATTTAAGAAAGTCATAATCATATATAAATGCATATTTTAAAACCTCTCCTAATCCACCTAAATATTCTTTATCATTTAGAGATTTAAGAGAATTTACATTTATATATGTAAATTTAGGTTGATAAAAGGTTCCTATTATATTTTTTATATTTCCTATGTTTATACCAGTTTTACCACCTACTGACGAGTCAACTTGAGCTAGTAGCGTTGTTGGTACTTGAACTAAATCTATTCCTCTCATGTATGTAGACGCAACAAATCCAGCTAAATCTCCTATAACTCCACCACCTAATGCAATTACCAATGATTTTCTTGTTATATTTGTTTTTATACAAAATTTCATTATTTTTTCATATACAGATAATGACTTAGATTCTTCTCCGCTTTCCACTATAAATACTTCTATAAAACTGTGATTTATATTTTTTATAAAATTAGAAAATTGATATTCATGTACATTTTTATCAGTTATTATTAATACTTTATCGTATTTATTCTCTAATTTAAAATTATTGTAATTGTAATCAATTATTATAGACTTCTCCATCCTCTATCACCTAACCTATTCATATATGAAGTATAACTTTTCTTTATATCTTCTATATTATCTTTACCGAATTTTTCTAGGAAAAATTGTAATATTACAAATGCTACTACATTTTCACATACAATGCTACATGCTGGCACAGCACAAGTATCTGACCTTTCAACTGTTGCTTTATAATTTTCAAGTGTATTTATATTTATTGAATTTAGTGGTTTATATAATGTTGGTATAGGTTTCATGGCACATCTTATTAATATTTCATCTCCAGTGGTCATTCCACCTTCTATACCCCCTAATCTATTAGTTTCTCTATATATTCCTTTTTCTTTATTGTAAAATATTTCATCCATAACATCAGAGCCTTTATTACTTGCAACTTCAAACCCAATGCCTATCTCTACACCTTTTACAGCTTGTATACTCATAATATTCATAGCTATATGTGCATCAATCTTTTTGTCATAATGAATGTATGATCCAAGTCCAGGAGGAACATTTTTAACTCTAATTTCTATAATTCCACCTAAAGTATCTTTATTTTCTTTTGCAAAATCTATTTCTTTAATCATAAGCTTTTCTATATTCTTGTCTACACATCTTACTTCACTTAAATCAACATTATCTTTTATGTAATTAAAGTCATATATCTTGTCTATTTTGGCATTACCTATTTTTACTATATGTGATGCAAATTCTATATTAAATTGTTTAAGTACTTGTTTGCACAATGCTCCAACTGCTACTCTACTTGCTGTTTCCCTCGCACTAGACCTTTCCAAAACATTTCGTGCATCATCAAAATCATATTTTAATGTACCTACTAAATCAGCATGTCCAGGTCTTACATTATTAACTTTTTTAGTTTCTCTATCTATATCATCAACTGGATTCATATACTTAGTCCAATTTTCATAATCCTTATTCATTATTTGTATCGCTATTGGACTTCCTATAGTAACTTTTCCCCTTATTCCACTTAGTATTTCTACTTTATCACTTTCTATTTTCATACGTCCACCACGTCCGTATCCTGATTGACGCTTTTTCATTTCTAGATTTATTTCATCTATATCTATTAATACATTAGATGGAATTCCTTCTAATATAGAAGTTAAGCACTTACCATGAGATTCTCCGCTAGTTATATATCTAAGCATAATTTATACTCCTTTCCAGTATATTTTATGTTACAAAAAGAGCTTGTTTTTACCCAAGCTCTTTTATACTTTCTACGTAAAGATTTATATATTTATTTATCTTATTTTTTGCACAATCATTTTTATTAAAGCATAACTTGTCACTACTATCTATATAACAATTATATAATAGCTTAGTGTTTATGCTTTTAAAGAAAAAGTCCATTACTATTTGTCCACCTTTAAATTGTGACTTATACGGTTCACTTCCTCCAACTGCAATATACATACCTACACGCTTTTTATTTCTATCTATAGAAGGTTTTTTAAGTATATATTTACTTGCATATATCGCTTGAGTTCTATCAACAACAGTTTTAACCTTTGCTGAAATGCAATCAAAATGAACTGGACTTACAACTATAGTTCCAATGGCTTTATCAAATAGGTCATACATTGGACTCATATCATCTTTAAATTTACAATATCCTGTTTTTTCACAAAAACCACAAGCGGTACAGTACTCTATGTTCATATTATATATGTCAAAAACTTTATAAGTTATATCGTTGTTCTTTAATTTATCAATTATATTGTTTATTATACTAACACAGTTTTTATTTTTCCTTGGACTTCCATTTATTATTAAGATTTCAGGATTAATTTTATTCATATTAATCTCCTTATTTTTCCCTAAGAGTTATAATTAATATATCATCTTCAAAATTACTTTTCTTAGAGAAATGCCATAACTTAGATTTTAAATTAGTAATCATATTTGTTTTATCTAATTGACTATTCTCTTCTAAAAATTCTTTAAGTCTTTCTACTCCAAACTCTTCTTTATTACTATCTTTTATTTCTAATACACCATCAGTATATAAAGAAATTGATTTATATTTAGATATATCTATTTCTTTATCTAAATAAGATACTTCATCTAATATACCAATAGGTATTCCTTTATTACATTTTATAAAACTCGCATTATTATCTTTATCAACTGCAATTGGATAATAATGACCTGCATTAGATAAAAGCATTTTATGTTCATCATTTTTTATAATTCCGATTATACAAGTTGCAAAAACTCCCATTTTATCAAATTCATCAAATAAAAATTGGTTTAAATTTTCCATTATTTCACTTGGTTTATCATATTGTTTAGCTAAAACTTTAAATGCACCTTTTATCATAGCTACCATATAGTTTGATACTATACCATGTCCCATTACATCTGCTAAAATTGCTACAATTGTATTTTCATCTTTTTTTATAGTATGATAGAAATCTCCTCCTACAACTTTAGCAGGTTTGTGAAAATAAAATAACTCTCTATTATTTCCTAATTCCTTATTTCCTTTATTCATTATAAGTTTTTGTTGTTGATTTAAAACTTTAAGTTCATTTTCTAGAACATGATGTTTTACTTCACTTTTACTATATTCATATAACTGCATTGCTACTGATACTTGCTTGGCAAGTATACTTAATATATTTAAATCATCTTTTGTATAGTTTTTACTATTAGTACAAGCTATATATCCAATAACCTTATTTTTATTCATTAATTTATGATATATATATGAATTTACCATTCCTGAATATTCATCACTTTTTACTTCATTAGAATATGCACCTATCGTTTTATCATCTATTACTTTATTTAAAATTGAGTATACATCTATAGCTTCATCTTCATCTAAACTATAAAAACTAAATACCTTATTTTTCTTTTTATTGTTATTTGTAATAATAATAGATTCTCTACTGTTAGTTATATTACAAGCTTGCTTGCTTAAATGATTTAAGAAACTATTTATATCTTTGTTTAAATAAAGCTTTTTAGTAGCTTCATTTATAGATGATATAGCGCCTCTTAATTTATTTATTAGCGTTTGGATATCATTATTTTTACTAGTTACTTCAATAGATAAACTTATAAGCGATGCTACTGATGAAATAAAATTCATATCATCATCACTTATCTTGTCTTTTTCTGTTAAAAAGCAAGTCATAAATCCTGTTACTTTTTCATTTACTATAAGGGGAAACACTATTCTTCCTATATAACCTTCTTTTATTGCTAAATCTCTTTCATCAAGAGCCCTTTCATCAGTAAATACATTTTCTATATATACAACCTTTTGTTCCCTTACTGCTTCGTGTATATATTTTGGATATTCATTAAAGTCTATTTTTACCCCTATAGGCTTATCAATAGGAAAAACTTTTGATATATGATCTAAAGTTTGTGAACATACTAAATAAGCATGCTCATAATTATTTTTATAAAATAAGTTTACACATGCTTTTGCTGGATGAACTACATCTAACATTTTTTCTATAATTTTGTCTTTTATCTCAAAGAAGTTGTTAGACTCAGTTACTAAAGTAGATATTTCTACAACGCATTTAAGTCTTTCATTTTCATTATAGTATCTCATATAGGTATTTCATCTCCCCTCTTTATATTAAGTCTATTTATTAATATTACTATATATATCTTTTATAGTAAACATAAAAACTAATATAAAGCAACCTATTATTATATAGTTAAAATTTGAAAATATACCTATTAACAGTAATGTTATTAATACATTAATTTTTTGTTTTATATTATCTGTAACTAAATTTTGACTTCCTTGTTCTATATTATTTTTTATATATCCAAACCCTTCTTTAACTTGATCTTTTATCTGTTTTTCTATATAAATTTTATATATACTATAAACTATCAAAATTAATATACTTCCCAATCCAAACATTAAGTTAATACTTAATGATATTAAAATTATTGATGTCATTATTATAACTTTAAACGCTATAATAAAAAAATTATCTATCTTCATTGCAATGTTGCTTATGTCTTCAAATTCTTTTCTAAAGCAATAATCCTTACTAGGCATATTTTTCATCTTTGACTTAACTACTTCTGAATAAAAAAGCTTAATTATTCCATTTATCACTTAAATTACCTCCATTTTAAATATATTTGTAATGTTTACAATTATAATATTTTTTATACTTGTTAATAATCTTATATATATAACCATAAACCAAGGAGTGATTAAATGCTTATAGAGCAATTAGATTTAGAAACCAGAAGTAAAATTTATGGATACACTAAAAAAGTGTTGAGAAAATATCAGAAAGGAATTGTTACTGGTAAGATAACCGCAGATAAATTTGCTGAAAATATATTATCAAATGAAGATATAAATAGTATACTTGATAAAAATATAATAGACGAATTAGATTTTAAAAATTCATACATAAAATATATAGAAACATTAATAAAAAACCAAAATGAAAACATAAGCAATTTTAAAAAAAATAATGTAAAATCTTCTATAACTCAACAAATTCAATTAAAAAAATTATTAATTGAAACAGGTCATGAACTTACTATACCTCCTCAGTATTTAAGTTCTAGTGATGTCACTAATTTATTAAAATATATATCTACTGGAGAAATTGATTTAGGAAATGAAAGAATTTATAATTATATAAAAAAAAATAAAAAGCACTAAGGTTAAATATATACCTTAGTGCTTTTTATTAACCTAATGCTTTTTCTAATTTTGATAAATGTTGTATAGGATAATACTTAAGTAATTCTTTAAACTGCTCAACAGTAAGACCTTCAGTTGTAGTGTATATATTTATTTTCCCATCTAAATCTGCATTTATAAATTTAGTTTTTATTTCTTCAAAGTTTACAGCCATTTTAATTTACCTCCTATATATGTATTATCTCTTATATTTTGTCCATCTTAATTTTTTTTACTCAATAATAATAAAAAAGGAAGGTTTAAAACCTTCCTTTTCTACCAACTATTGTTGTTGACCACTCATTTGTTTTTCAGCCATTTCAACTAATTTTTTAGTCATGTATCCACCAACATATCCATTTTGTCTTGCTGTCATATTTCCTTTATCAGCAGTGTCATAGTTTGACATTCCTAACTCATTAGCTATTTCTAATTTCATTTGTTTTAATGCTGCTTTAGCTTCTGGTACTGATATTGAATTTTGGTTGTTATTGTTTGTCATGTTGATTACCTCACTTTATTAGTTTTTGTAGTGGTTTATGGAGTCTTAAATTTACCTTGAACAACTTTTACTCCATTTTTCCTTTGCTGTTGTTCATGTTCTTATTATGCCAAATTGTACTTTTTATATACTTAAATTTATAAAAATTTTATAAAAAGATTTAAAATTTAAAACTCTAAACTTTATAAGACTAATTAACAACTTATACCTGCTAAATATCCAGTTGAAAATGCTATCTGAAGATTAAATCCTCCAGTATATGCATCTACATCTATTACTTCTCCTGCAAAAAACAATCCTTCTATTAATTTCGACTCCATTGTGGATGAATTTATCTCACTAGTTTTTATTCCACCAGATGTTATTATTGCTTCATCTATCGGCTTATAATTTCTTATATTAAATTCTAAATTTTTAAGTAAATTTACTAAATCCTTTCTTTGCTTTCTTGAAATTTGATGCACTACTAAATCTTTATCAATTCCACTTAAATCTATTATATAAGGTATTAATTTTTTAGGTAATAAATCATCTAAACTATTTTCAAACTTTTTATTTGTATACTTTTTAAAATCTTTTTGTATTCTTTTATCTAACATTTCTTCATCTAAAGCTGGCTTTAAATCTACTAGCACTTTATAAGTTTCATTTTCAAAAGATTTCATTCTACAACTTGCTGACCTTATTACAGGCCCCTCTATACCAATGTCACTAAATTCCATTTCTCCAAAGTCTTCATATATACTTTTACCTTTTTTGTCTATCACCTTTATGGCTATATTTCTAAGTGACAATTTGTTTAAGCTATATACATCTTCAAAAGTTTCAAGCCCTATTAGTGATGGCTTTGGCTTAATAATTGTATGTCCTAAGCTTTTAGCAAACTTATAACCATCACCAGTTGATCCAGTCCTTGGATAACTAACTCCACCAGTTGCTATTATAACACTGTCACACTTTATTACTTTATTATTACTTAGAACAACACTTTCTATTTTACCGTTTTTTTGTTCTATTTTTTTTACATTAGCATTTAACACCACATTTACTTTATTTTGCTTCATTTGCTTTTCAAGTGCTACAACAACATCTTTAGCTTTATCGCTTTCTGGAAATACTCTTTTTCCTCTTTCTGTTTTTGTTTTAACTCCTAGTGAATTAAACATGTCTATAACCTGTTCGTTAGTGAAAGTATAAAATGCACTATATAAAAACTTCCCATTAGTAGGAGTATTTTCTATAAGTTCCTCTATATCACAATTATTAGTTATATTACATCTTCCTTTTCCTGTTATAAGTAATTTTCTACCTAGTCTTTCATTTTTTTCTAATAATGTAACATCATGTCCCATACTAGATGCAGTTGATGCTGCAACCATACCAGCCGCTCCTCCACCTATTACAACTACTTTTTTCAAATTTATCATTCCTTCCAAATCTTCTCAAATATTAGTGGTGCTATATCCATTGCATATATCATCAATAAAAAATATCTTAAAAATCCACCTATACAATTTAATGGCATAACTAATTTTAATATTAAATAAATTGCACCTAAACTTATTAATCCAAATATATATCTAAATATTTTTAATTTTAAATTTACATTGACATTAAAATTAATATATTCTTTTTCTATTATATATCCGATTATATATCCACTTAATAACCCTAACATTTTAACATATTTAGTACTGTTTACAATAAACATCCATAATATCATAGGTATTATTATAAGATTAAAATATCTATACTTTTTATTTTTTTCAACTTTTGACATTATATAATTACAAATAAGAGTAAATATTATACCAAATATCCATCCGAATAAAACATCTATAGGCCAGTGAACACCTAAATATAATCGAGATATACCTATAACTAAAAATATAATTGGTCCAAATATGTATAAATATTTATTTTTAAAAATACTCATCATACTAACCCAAAATGTAGTTCCTATTTGAGTATGTCCACTAGGAAATGAGTATCCTGTAGCTGTTGAAACCCTCATAGACTCTATACCATCTACTCCAATAGGTCTTTGAACCTTAAAAAATTCTTTAACGCCTGTATTTAAAGCCACATTTCCTATTAATGCAAATAATAATCTTTCCCCATACTTTTTATTGACACACCAATATAAAATAGATGCTACTATTAGTACAACTGGAACTTCTGTGCTAATAGTTATAGTCAAAAATAGTATGTTTAGTATAGGATTTTTAAATGATTGTATAAATTTTAGTATTTCAACTTGCATGTTCATATACTAACTTAAACCTCCCGTCAAATAAAACTACTTTCAATACTTAATTCTTTAAATATATAATATTAAATTTCTATTATTTATGATTATATAAAAAAAGAGTAGCATAAGCTACTCTTTATTATATTCCTTCATCTTTAAATTCTACAACTTTCTTTTGTGGATTTATTGCATTTATACCAGTCTCTTTTATAAAGTTAACATCAATATCACACCCTAAAGATACCATCATACCTGCTTCAATAAGCATAGGCAAATTCGTACCGCAAAATACTTTTATGTTATTGTTAAGTGCTAACTCACTACTAACTTTAAAAGGAGTACCTCCTGCTAAATCTGTAAATATATATAATTCATTATTACTACATTTGTCTATTATAGATTTTATATCATTTTTTAACTCTTCAGGATTTTTATTTTCTGTAAAATCAACCACTTTTATAAAATCATAGTTCCCAACTATTAAATCTAAACTACTTTTTAATCCTGAAGCAAAGTTTCCATGGCCTGTTATTATAATCATTAGTAAATTCCCCCTAGAATAATCCTATATATGCTCCTGCTATACCTATTAACACCATTATTAATATATTTATCATAGGACTTACATTTTTCTTAACTAGCCCATACATACCAAATGTTAGTCCAAGAGGTAATAATTTTGGCATTATACCATCTAGTATTTCTTGAACTTTTAAAGATGTTTCTCCTATAGGTATTTCAGTAACAATATCTATACTTACATATGAAGCTATTAAAGCCCCCACAACTATCATACCTAATATAGTAGCTGATCTAGTAAATTCCTTTGCATTTTTTGTTATTTTAGTTATACCTTCAATACCAGTCTTATATGACCAATGCATTAACCAAAATCTTAATCCTAAATGAACTATATTAAACATTAGTAAAAATATTATAGGTCCTGCTATACTTCCTTCAAGCGCTAAGTTAGCTCCAACTCCAGCAGCTATTGGAAGTAAAGTAAACCAAAATATTGCATCTCCTATACCTCCTAATGGCCCCATCGCTGCAACCCTTAATGAACGTATAGTTTGTACATCTGCTTTCTTTTGTTCTAAAGATAAAACAATTCCCATAACAAATGTAATTAAAAATGGATGGCAATTAAAAAACTCTAAGTTATGTTTCATAGAAGTAGATAAGTCTTGTTTGTTTTTGTGTATTTTTTTAAGTCCTGGAAGTATAGAATACAACCAACCTCCAGCTTGCATTCTTTCATAGTTAAATGAAGCTTGTAAAAACATAGATCTCCATGCCATTTTATTTAAAGTTTTCTTATCTAGAGTTTCACCCTCTGTTTTATCTATATATTCAGTATGAATCATTGCTTTTTGTTCTATATTAGATGCCATCACTCATACCTCCTCCAACATTTTTAGTTTTTATGCTCACATTAAAATCGTATATAGCTACAACTAACCCTATCATAGCTAAAGCTAAAAGTGGTAAATTTAAGTATGCAACTAATACAAAACCTAATACCATAAATATCGCATACTCTTTACTTAACATAACCTTAAGTAACATAGCAAATCCTAAAGCTGGCATCATCTTTCCTGCTGCAGTTAATCCAGTCCAAACTTGTTCAGGTAATACTTTAGTTAAAGTATCTCCTATCGCTTGCCCTGATAGTAAACCTGCTAAAACTATTAATGCAAAAGCTACTCCTAATATTCCCATAGCCATATAATTTACTTTATCTATTCCCTTAGGATTAGATTCTTCCGCTGCTTTATCACATAGTCTCATTAAAGGAGACATTACTGTAAATAATGCAGTTACTGCATATTGACCTAATAATGCAAATGGTATTGCAAGTGGTAGTGCTGCACTTGTATCTAAACCTGATGTTATAGCAAATATAGTTGCCATTATACCTCCTATAACAGCATTTGGAGGTTGAGCTCCACCTACAGGCATTGCACCTATCATCATAAGTTCATAAGATCCACCAACTATAAGTCCTGTGTTTAAATCTCCCATTATAGCCCCAACTATAGGACCCATTATTATAGGTCTATACAATGATTCTAAAAAGTTAAACTGATCAATAGCTGCTATAAATGTAACAATTAAAATTAGAGCAATTTGAACAAACCCTATTTCCATAAAGCTACCCCTTTCTATTTAAATAATTCATCTATACTTTCAGCAGATTCACTTGGAACTCTCCTGATTTCTAGCTCTACACCTAACTCCTTAAGCTTTTTAAATGCAGCTACATCATCATCATCTACACAAACTGCTTTTGAAACTTGTCTTTTACCTTGTGCCATATGCATATTTCCTATATTAACCTTCTTTATAGGAACACCACCTTCCACAAGTTTTAAAACATCTTGAGGATTTTCACAAATTATAGCTATATGCTGAGATTCACTAGCCTTGTGTATTATATTTATTGTTTTCTCTATTGTAAAATATCTAGTTTGTGCAAAGCTTGGTGCAGCCATATCCATAAGGCCCTGTCTAAATTCATTTGTTGCTACTTCATCATTTGCTACCAATAATAAATTAGCTCCTACACTAGATGACCACATAGTTGCTACTTGACCATGTATTAGTCTATTATCAATTCTTGTTAATACTATATTTGGCATAATACCGCCCCCCACTAATATTTTTTATATATCCTTATAATTTTTAATAGCTTATGCTTAATTTTATGTTTTTAAATTTAAACTTATGATGTTTTTATCATCTTTTTTGCAAATTAGAAACATAAAAAAAGAGAGGTCTATTAAACCTCTCTTTTTTTAAACTTACTTTAGCTTAAAAATGCAGCACCAACAATTCCTGCATCAGCACTTAATGTAGCTATAACTATATCTGCAAATTCTTCATCCTTAAAAACTATATATTTTTTAATTATATCATTTAATCCATCTAATATTATATCTCCTGATCTAGAGACTCCTCCACCTATAGATATAACTTCTGGATCTATTGTATTTATAATTGCCGCTATAGACTTGGCTAAATAATCTTTAAATCTATTTATAGTTTCAATTGCAACCTCATCATTTTCTCTATATGCATCAAATACATGTTTAGCAGTTATATCATCTAATCTATTATTAACTAATGATAAAATTTTGCTATCTTTTCCTTCTTGGATTAGTTTTCTAGCATACTTTATTATAGCTGTAGCAGAACAGAAAGTTTCTAGACATCCATTGTTTCCACAACTGCAATCATAATAGTTTGAATCTACAATTACATGTCCTAACTCAGATCCCATATTATGTGCTCCACTAAAAACTTTCCCATTTATTATTATTCCTCCACCTACACCTGTTCCTAAAGTGTACATAACTCCAACATCGCAACCTTTCATGCTTCCAACTTTAGCTTCTGCTAAAGCTGCAACAGTAGCATCATTTTCAGCATAGACCTTAACATCTGCAAACTTAGATTGCAAAGTATTTATAAAATCTTGTGATTTCCATCCTAAATTTACGCATGTAACCTGTCCTTTTTTATTTATAAACCCAGGCACTCCACAACCTATAGATTTTACATCTTTCATCTGTATATTATTTTCATCTAAAAGACTTCTAACTAAGATGTTTATATCTTCCATTACCTTATCAAATCCATTTTCTACATCTGTTGCACATTCTTTTCTATAAAGTATTTTTCCATCTTTATCTACTATACCTGCTTGTATACCTGTACCACCTATATCTATACCTATATAGTACATATTTGTTCCCCCTATTACTAATTAAGTTTTAGTTATAATTTTATTATACATTCAAACTTAATTATCTAAAATATATTTTAAAAAAATAATAGTAGAAGATTACTCTCCTACTACTCCTATATATGGTAAATTTCTATATTTTTCTGCATAATCTATTCCATATCCAACAATAAATTTATCTTCTATAACAAAACCTTTATAATCAACTTTTATATCAACTTTTCTTCTTTCAGGTTTATCTAATAATGTACATAATTTTAAAGACTTTGGATTTCTAGTTTTTAATGCTGCTACTAAATTACTTAATGTTAATCCACTATCTATTATATCCTCAACTATTAAAACATTTTTCCCTTCTATATCTACATCTAAATCTTTTAATATCTTAACTGTTCCTGATGACTCAGTTGAGTTACCATAACTTGAAACACTCATAAAATCTATATTAACATCTAAATTTATATTTCTTATTAAATCTGCAACAAATACACTTGCACCTTTAAGTATACCTACTACTAAAAGTTCTTGGCCTTCAAAATCTTTTTCTATCTTGCTAGCTATTTCTTTAACCTTTTTTGCTATTTCTTCTTCACTTATCATTACACCTGTAACTTTGTACATAGTTGTACCTCCAATTTGCCGTATATTAATATATTCCATTATAACATATCTTTTTTGTTTTTTTGAATATTTTTTTAATTTTTTAATTTATAATTCGTGTTTATGTTTTATTTAAAATATAATTTATATATATTTTTAATTTTTACATATTAGTTATATATTATATACAAATTTTTATATATAATTATTATTATAAAAATTTTTTTAGGAGGTAAATTCCAATGAGTACAAATCATGGTGCTAACTTATATGATTTATCTAGTAAGTTAGGTTTAAATAAAAATGAGTTAATGGACTTTAGCTCTAATATAAATCCTTTAGGCTCTTCTAAATTAGCTAAACAAGCTATTATAGATAATATAGATATGGTCTCTATATATCCAGATCCTTCATATCTTAATTTAAAGACTTCAATTTCAAATTATTGTAATTGTTCTAATGATAATATTCTTTTAGGAAGTGGCGCAACTGAACTTATATCTTCATTTATAGATATAGTTAATCCTAAAAAAGCAGTTTTATTGTCTCCATCTTATTCAGAGTATGAGAAAGAGTTAATAAAAGTAAACTGTCATATTAATAAGTATTTTTCAAAAAAAGAAAATCTGTTTAAGGTTGATGTAAATGATTTCATAAATTATATAAACAGTGATAATCATGATATAGTTGTTATTTGTAATCCTAATAATCCTACTGGATTTGCATTTACAAATGAAGAAATAAGAAAAATACTTGAAAATACTAATACTTCTATTATGATTGATGAAACGTATATTGAATTTACTAATACAAGTAAATATTCTTCAACTAGATTAGTTGATGATTTTAATAAACTTTTTGTTATTAGAGGTACTTCTAAATTTTTTGGTACTCCAGGAATAAGATTAGGATATGGACTTACATCTGATAATATAATAAAAGAATCAATGAATAATAAGTTGGATTTATGGAATATAAACACATTAGCATCTATAATGGGTGAAGTAATGTTTAAAGATGAAGATTTCATAAAAAATTCTTCGCAAACTCTAACTAAAGAAAGAGAATATCTTTTAAATGAACTCTCTTCTTTTGATGATTTTATGGTTTATCATAGTGATGGTAATTTTATATTAAGTGAAATAAAATCAAAAAAAATAAAAGCCTCAGAGCTAAGAGACCTTTTAATTGAAAAACATATAATAATTCGAGATTGCAAATCATTTGAGGGTCTAGATGAATATTTCTTTAGAGTTTGTACTTTAAGTCATAAAGAAAATAAGTTTTTAATAGAATCTCTAAAATCTATCTTTTAATAAAAAGTGTAGATAAATAATTTTAAATCTTATTTATCTACACTTTTTTATATTACTTAATCCTACTTAATGTAACTAAAGCTTCTGCTCTAGTCATATTAGATTTAGGTTTAAAAGTGTTATCTGGGTATCCATTCATATATCCATTTTCTAATACACCTTCAACACCACTAACTGCCCATACAGATATATCTTTATAATCAGAAAACTTTTTCATTTTATCATTATTATTATCTGATATTTTTCTAAAATTAGATATCATTACACTAGCTTGTTCTCTTGTAATTGGTTCATCTGGCATAAATTCTTCTTTTGATACACCTTGACAAACACCATTTGTAACAGCTATATCGATTTCATCTTTAGCCCAATGTTTTTTTGTATCATTAAATACTTTTCCACTACCTTTTTTTAATCCAAAGTATTTATTTAAAATTTTAACAAATTCAGCTCTAGTTATTGAGTTATCTGGTCTAAATGTATTATCTCCGTAACCATTTATATATCCCTCTCTAACAAATAAATCTATATCATTTTTAGCCCAGTGCTTATATACATCATTAAAAATAATTGTATCTTGTTTTTTAGCATTGTCTTTGTTTTCAATTACATCTTGCTTTTTAGTATTATCTTTGTTTTCAATTACATCTTGTTTTTTAGTATTATCTTTGTTTTCAATTACATCTTGTTTTTTAGTATTATCTTTATTTTCAATTACATCTTGTTTTTTAGTATTATCTTTGTTTTCAATTACATCAGAATTCTTTATAAGTATACGTTTAATACTTCCATTATATAAATCCTTATAATAAAGATATCTATCTTTTATATACAATGGATGCCCCGGAGAATTAAGAATTTTTTCTTTACAACTTCCATCTTTTTTTATCTTATATATTTTATATCCATTAGAAACATTAGTATAGTATCTATATTCCTTATCACTTACAACATAATCCATTTCTCTCATATACTTATACTTATCACTATCACATTTAGGTACACTACTTTTATCCCATGTGTGATCTTTACCCATTTCTGCATCACTTAATGCAAGATAAGAGTATCTAACTACACCTTCTCTATTTGGAACAGGGTCGTCCCATGTAACATCTAGCTGATAGTTCTCTCCATCTATGTTAACTATATTCCAAATATGATTCATAGCTGGACTAGCTACATAAGTACTATCGATGCCAACTTTATTTAAAAGTAATTTCATACTTGTCGTATAACCTTGACAAACACCTCTACCTTTTACAAGTACACCATATACATCAAAATCATGGTCATTTGATATTTTATATTCAGTATTTAAAACTAAATAGTCATGTATAGCTATAACTTTTTCTATTTCAGACATAGAATTTGATATACATGTACTTAAAACGTGATTTACTTTTTTATCTAATTCCCCTATCATTTTTTTTATTGATTCTTTAGAATCTATATATTTAAATTCTAATTTCCCATTACTCCAATAAGAAGAATTTTCATGTGTAAAATAAAATATTTCAGGGTGATCATCTAATACTTTCTTCCTAATATCAAATACTTCAGAACTTTTAGGTGTTCCATATTTTGAAAGATCTACTGAATCCTCCATATTTATAAGTGATTGATATATAGAATTATATATATCACTACTTTTATTAATTTCTAAAGAATCACCATAATTATAATTATATTTTTTCGATTCTTTGGCGTAAGGGTCATTTTCATGCGTATATCTATTATCTGCAAAAATACCATTTGGTAATCCTATACATACTATCATTGTAATTATTAATAATATTTTACTTAATGACTTTTTACTATCCTTCATTTTACTGTCCTTTCTGTATATTTTTATTTAAGCACTTATACACAGTAATAGATATCCAATATTTTCAATAAAAAATGAAGAGTAATTTTTACTCTTCATCCTTTATTGAAAAAGTTACACCTTCTATGATATTAGGATTTATTGTATCTTTTCTAATTTTTTTGTACATTTCAAGTTCTTCATTAATTATTCCAAAACTCCAAAAAAGTACAAACAAATCATCTATAAATCCAAATATACCTGTTATCACTTCTGGTATAAAATCTATTCCTAATAATAGATATACAAAGGTTATTAAAATTGCAAAAGTTACTTTATATTTACTTATTATATTTACACTTTTATCTTTATAGAAATCTGGAAGTTTAAATAAATTGACAATAAATAAAATTCCAAATTTGCTATTTTTAAATCTAACCAAAGTTTTCTTAAAAGTATCTAAAAATATATCTATTAATCTTAATATAATTTTCATATATATCACCCCTAAAGCTATAACTTAAGATTATTATAACTTATATGAGTATTTAGATGAATATATTAAATTTATAATAAATGTATACCAGACTTATCACATTCTTTAATCATATCTTCTGGCCATATACCTGCTTGTACTTCTCCTATGTGAGCTTTATTTAAAAAGTACATACATATTCTTGATTGTCCAATTCCTCCGCCGATAGTATATGGCAACTCTCCATTTAATAAAGCTTTGTGATAATCTAATTCTTTTCTATCCTCACAACCAGATAACTTTAATTGTTTTCTTAAACTTTCTTCATCTACCCTAATTCCCATAGAAGATAATTCAATAGCATTATCTAAAACTGGGTTATAAAATAGTATATCTCCATTTAATTCCCAATCATCATAATCTGGACTTCTTCCATCATGCTTTTCTCCACAAGAAAGAACTTTTCCTATTTGCATTAAAAATACTGCACCTTTATCTTTTACTATTTTATTTTCTCTTTCTTTTGGAGTTAATTCTGGATACATATCTAATAATTCTTGTGAAGTTATAAAAGTTATCTCTTCAGGTAAAACTTTTTTTATTTGTGGATATATTTTGTGTACATGTTCTTCTGTTTCTTTAAATACGGTATATATCTCTTTAACTTTAGCTTTTAAAGTCTCTATATTTCTATCATTTTTTTCTATTATAAGTTCCCAATCCCATTGGTCTACATATATTGAATGAATATTATCTAGCTCTTCATCTTTTCTTATAGCATTCATATCAGTATATAGTCCTTTACCTACTGAGAAACCATATTTTTTAAGCGCCATTCTTTTCCACTTAGCTAGTGAATGAACTATCTCTGCTTTCTTTTTCATATCAGTAACTTCAAAACTTACTGCTTTTTCTGTTCCATTTAAGTTATCGTTAGTTCCAGTTTCCGGTAAAACAAATAATGGTGATGATACTCTAGTAAGGTTTAACATTTCTCCTAATCTATTTTCAAAGAAATCCTTTAAATCTTTTATAGCTTGTTGTGTTTCTATAACTCCTAAACTCGGTTTATAATCTTTTGGTATTGTTAAGCTCATAATTATACTCTCCTCTTCTTATTTTGATATTTTATTTTAATGATTTATTAAAGAGTATGACGTCATACATTTTTTAATTTTAGTATATGTGGCCACAATTATACTTTTTTTCAATAAAAAAAACTTTCATCTCTATATAAAATATAGGGACGAAAGTTTATAATTTCCGCGGTACCACCCTGGTTAACTAGACCAAAATATCAAGTTCTCTCAATAACGCAGCAAGACTAATCTTAGTGCGTTCCAACTTGATAACGGTTTGGTTCCGTCTAAGCCTACTCTTTTTACAATTTCGGTTAGCAACTCCAGGATGTTCTTCAATATAGGCTTCGTGTTGGACTCTCACCATAACCAACTCGCTCATAACTACTTCCTATACCTACTCTTCCTTTCAAGGTCTTTTAACTATTTTTTAAATTATTTAACGTAATTTTAGTTTAATATATGAATTATGTCAATAAAAATTTTTAAACAATAATTATTTTAAAAATTATTTTTTATATCAACAATATATATTTTTTTAAATTTTATCTATATTTATAGATATATAGCTTTATTTATTAAAGTGATTTATGATTTAAATTATATTTTTTAAAAGTTTTAATTTTTCTGATTTATATATAAACATCTTAATAAATAAAAAGTTATATTAGAATTTATACATCTAAAAGTTCTGATATATTAAATTGAATACAATAACTATGTAATAAAAAAGATCGCTAAAGTTAGCGATCTTTTTTATTACATATTAAAAGTTTTATCTACATATGCTTTTATTTCTTCTGCAGTTCCCATAGTTAATACTTCATTAGCAAAGTTTTTCATATCATCATACTTAACAGAAGTTATGAACTTTCTAGCTGGAAGTATTGATATAGGGGACATTGAAAATTCATCTAGACCCATACCTAAAAGTATAGGTATCATTCTTTGATCTCCTGCGGCTTCTCCGCACATTCCTACCCATTTTCCTTCTTTATGTGCATTGTCTATTACCATCTTTATAAGTCTAAGTACTGCTGGATTAAATTGATTGTATAAATAACTTATCTTTTGATTCATTCTGTCAACCGCACAAGTATATTGTATTAAATCATTAGTTCCTATAGAGAAGAAATCTACATGCTTAGCTAATATATCTGATATAACAGCTGCTGATGGTATCTCTATCATCATACCAACTTCTACATCTTTTGCGTATTCAATCCCTTCTACATCCATTTCAGATAATACTTCTTTTATAATTTCTTTAGCTTTTAATAGTTCTTCTAAAGAAGATATCATAGGAAACATTATTCTTAATTTACCATGTACACTAGCTCTATATAAAGCTCTTAATTGAGTTTTAAATATATCCGTTCTATCTAGGCATAATCTTATTGCTCTATATCCTAAAAATGGATTCATTTCTTCATCCATTTTGAAGTACTTTAATTCTTTATCTCCACCTATATCTAATGTTCTTATAACTATAGGTTTTCCATTCATACCTTCAAGGACAGCTTTATAAGCTTCATACTGTTCTTCTTCAGTTGGAAAGTCATCTTCTTTATTCATATATAAAAACTCAGTTCTATAAAGTCCTACACCTTCTGCATCATTTTTTAATAATCCTTCAAGGTCATTAGGACTTCATATATTCCCTGCAAGCTCTACATGTCTTTCATCAAGGGTTGTAGAAGCTTTTCCTATTAATTGCTTTAATGCCTCTTTTTCTTCATCGAACTTAGCTTTTAGTTGACTATATTTATTTATAGTTTCTTTATCTGGATTAACTATAACTTCTCCAGTTTCTCCATTAAATACTACAAAATCTCCATCTTTAATTTTCTCTGTAGCATCATTAAGACCTACTACTGCAGCTATCTCTAAAGTTCTAGCCATTATAGCTGTATGAGATGTTCTTCCACCTATATCAGTTAAAAAACCTAAAACCATATTCTTATTCATTGTAGCTGTATCTGATGGAGTTAAGTCATGAGCAATTAATATAACTTCTTCAGATAAAGCTGATAAATCTACAACTTTTATACCTAATATATGTCTTAATACTCTATTTGTAACATCTTTTATATCAGCTGCTCTTTCTCTCATATACTCATTATCCATAGATTCAAATATGCTAACAAACATATCTTTAACTTCATTTAAAGCAAAATCAGCATTTACTTTTTCATCTTTTATTTTAGATATAGTCTGATCTATTAATTCTGGATCTGCTAATACTAGTAAATGTGCCTCAAATATTTCGGCTTCGTGTTCCCCTAATTCTTTTTTAACTCTCTCTTTTACTTGTTCTAACTCAACTCTTGATTTTTCTACTGCTTTTTGTAATTTTTCTACTTCAAAATCGGTATTTTCTATGCTCTTTTTTTCTATATTAAGTTCGCTGTGTTCTATAACCAAAGCTTTTCCTAAAGCTATTCCAGGCGATGCCCCTGTTCCTTTGTACATATATGTTTCCTCCTAATGTCTTATGTATACAATATATATATATTCAATAAACCTCGGCTTTCACCGAGGTTTCTTAATTTTTATTATTCTCCAAATCCACTTTCTATTAATTCAACTAATGCATTTACTGCTGCTTCTTGGTCTTCTCCATTAGCACATATAACAACTTCGTCTCCTTGAGCTAATCCTAAACTCATTATTCCCATTATAGATTTAGCATTAACAACTTTATCTTTTGCTTTTATTTCTACTGTAGCTTTAAATTCAGATGCTTTTTTTACAAACATTCCTGCTGGTCTAGCATGTAATCCACTTGCATTTTTAATAGTTACTGTTTTTTCCATTGTAATACCTCCATAAATTTCATTTGTTATAAATAATATAACTATCACTTATTAAGTTTGTGTTTTTATATCATTTATTATTATATTTGTTAAAAGTTTAGTAAACCTATTCCTATGAATAGAAATTATAGGTCTAACTTCAAAATTAGACTCCCAATTCATATTAGAATTTATATTAGTGTTTACTACTTCTACTACCTTGTTAAAATCATACAAATTTAATCTATTTATATTATTTTCTTCAAGCTTTTTCTCATATATACAATAAAATAGGTCTTTATATGAAAACTCTTTTGATAAATTTAAACTATCTCCTAATTTTGGTATTATAGCTTCTAAAAGAGTTCTTTTATTTATATCTCTTTTTATATTTAGTAATTTGCATAAACCTTCTATAGACTCTTTACTCAAATTACTAAGTTTATTAAAACAATAATCATCATCATATTTATAATCTAAATTGAAATAATATCTTATGCCTTCATATCTGTTAAAGGTTTTCATGGTATCCATATATCCCAATTTAATGTTTTTATGAACATTATCTGGGTCTAAATTTAAACATCCACCTAAATACTCAGATGGGACTATAACTTTCATATTCATATCTTTATGATGATTTAAATTTACTTTTCCAAATAAGTCGTCAATTAATCTTACTACAACTATATCTTCATATCCTTTTTCCCTTAATAAACTTACAGGTATATTGTTATAAAATACTCCATCTAGAAATAACTTATCATCTAATTTATCTAGTTTAAATATAGGTAAACTAGCACTCGCTATAAGATAATCTAATAATTTTCCATTTGGTATATTTTCTATAAACATAGGATTTGGAACTATCTTTCCATCCCACATAACTGTAACTAATCCAAAATCTTTATTTGAACTTCTTATTAAGTCTTCATCTATAGTTTTTTCTAAAAGATTCCTAAATGGACTTATATCTATACCTTGATTTTTTCTAGCTTTATTTATCAAAGAGATTACCATATTTATATTTTTAGGCGTAAAATCAATATTTTTTATACGATGATATGTTTCTTCATCAACATCCATAAAATGAGTATAATCATAATTAGTCCATATATCCTCTAAAACTTCTATATTATCTTGAGCTATATAAGCCCCATTCAAAGCTCCTATAGATGTTCCTGCTATGCCTTTAAATTCTATGCCTAATTCCCTTAAAGCTTTATATGCTCCTATCTGGTAGGCACCTTTTGTACCTCCACCTTCAAGTACTAATCCTTTCATAAATATCACCTTAATTAAGTTATAAAGATATACATTCCTCAAAACAAATATATTACAAGTTTCACGGTATTTCAAGTAAAAATTATATTTTTTTATAATATTTATTAAATTTTAATTTTATACTTTATTCTACATATACTATTAACACTTAGTATTTCAAATAAAATATTAAAAGTTTTTATATTTTCAATTTATGTTTTCGTTTAAAATTATTTTATCTCTGACTTAGAATTAATAATCTTTACGGCCTTTAAAAATATCTTTTTTTCTAAAGAACTTAATCTCATATTTGACATTATATAATTTTTAGGATCTATTAAATATATATTTTTATAACCAGTTTTATAAAACATCATACAAATATTTTTTATTTCAGAAAATTTTTCACATTCAAATCTATCTGTTTCTATAATTAAATTATACTTAGATGTTTTTATTCCCTTTATTTTTTGTTTATAATCATCTACAAATACTTTTAAATCTTTACTGTTTAAGTACCCACTTACATTTATATAAATACTATTATCACTATTTACAACTTGAAAATCTATCATAACATATCCCCCTATTAAACTTATTTTAATATGAATATATGAATATCTTTCTATAATAGTGAATTTATATTTAAAGAATTTTTAATCAACTCATTTATTTCCTCTTGTAAAATAATTACTTCTTTATTTGCTTTATTATCACTTTCTAATATATTTATAATTTTTTTTGATAAATTTTCTATTGATTTATAGTTATGATCTTTAAAAATACTTATTTGCATTACCTTATTAGGATAGTAGTCATATAAATCTTTACCCATCTTTTTAGCAAAAGTTTTAAAATAAGTATCATATATACTTGAGTTTAATAGTCCAACTATATATTCATATGAAAACTCTCTTATATATTCATCTTTTATATAAAAAGAATATACATCTGCACTACAAAATCTATTTTTATTATCAATAGCAAATCTATTTTCTTTTGATTTATAGGGATACATTATCTTTTTTCTTTCAAACATATTCTTATTTCTTCCCCATTGCAATTGATACCACATTCTAATATTTTTTTTACATTCTCTTCTGTTTTCTAATTTTTGCTTATAATTTTTTATATAATTTATAGAGTTTGAATATTTATGACAACTATCTATATCATCACTATATATAAGTTTTAAAGAATTCTTTTCTATAAAATATTTTTGGATATTTTTACTCTTAATCCAATTTTTCAAAATATTTTTTTCTATGCATAATTTGTGTTCATATTCATTATCTATAACGAAAGCTTTATCACATCCAGTTATAATTCCTTGAAAGCTTACGCATATATCTTTTAATTTAAATTCACCGTAATCTTCTATTTTATTGTACAAATAAATATTTTCTTTTTTATCTATAATCCAATCTTCTTTCATATCTATTTGATTTAAATTTATTTTTGTAAATTCATTTTCATCTTTGAGTTTAACATTAATATCTTCTATAAAATCAAAATCTATACTGTAGTTATTTAATTTATAAATATCTACTATATTATTTTCATTTATTTCTTTTTTCATAGTAAATATACAACTTGCTATACTTGCATTTTTAAATACATTCACTCCATTAAAATCTATTATTTCATCTATACTTACATTTTTTAAAATATATTTTCTCAGTAATCTTCCACTTTGACTTTCTATAAAATATCTAGGTGTTATTATACTTGCAACACCATCTTCTTTTAACAAATCAATTATTCTTTTATAAAAACAAAAATAGATATCGGATTTATCTCTATATACTTGTGAATACTCTTTTAATAACCACTTTTTATAATTTGTATTAAGATTTTTATGTCCTATATAAGGAGGATTTCCTATTATATAATCAAATTTATTATCCCAAAATAACTTTTTTATATTTGCATCTATTCCTTCACTATTTAAACTATCAAAGCAATATATATTTAATTTGTCTATATTTTTATCTAAGCTTTTATTAATTAATGAATGTTTTAACAATTTTATTGCATTTGAATCTATATCTATTCCGTATATACAATTGCTAATTATATGATTATGTATATTTTCAATATTCAATTCATATTTATAATTTTCAAAGATTTCATATAAAGTGTCATATACTTCTAGTAAAAAGTTACCACATCCACATGATAAATCTAAAATTTTAGGATATGGATTTTTTATAAAATCATGATTGTATAAAGTTTTTTTAACTATATAATCTATAATATTTTTTGGTGTGTAATAAATACCTAAAGATTTTTTATTTTCTTCTGTCAAGCTGTTTTCATACAAACTAGATAAATAATAATTATTACTTGAAATCTCCATACCAATTAATCCCCCTAATGAATACCTTTTCATAAGTTTAATTATATCAAATATTACGTAATATAATCCATATTATCTCCATTTTTCGCCAATCCAACTTAATATACTCTCTATATCACAATTTTCGCCTATATTTACTAATTTATCTACTAATTTGTAATCATCTAACCCTATTTTTATATCTATTTTAGGATTAAGCCTTATGTAATTTTCATTTAATAGCTTACTAGTACATGATTGACTAAATTTAGAATTACCTTCTAATGCTAATGCTACTATTGGGTGTGATGGGTCTTTGTTTAATATCCAATTAATAGCTCCCCAATTTGGATTATCTACCTCTAAGTAGTTATAGGTATACCCTGTACCTATAGATAATAATTTTATATTTTTTAACTCCCTTGCTAATCCATCATCTAATGCGTGTACTAAACATGCTAAGCTTGGGTCATTTGCAATAATACACCCATCTATATGATTTTTATAAATAGGAAAGTATATAGGTGCTGCACTACTAGATAACATGACATCAATTACTCTACTATTTTCTGTACTTGATCCAGGTATATTACTATAAAATATAGGTTCCCAAGTATTTTTTTTATCACCTAAATAAAATGTGGGTATAACAACAAATTTAGATAAGTCTTTTAAAGTTAAGTCTTCAGGAAATATATTTAATAATATCTCTTTTAAATTTTTATTATTGTACTTACTCATTATAATTTCAGGATAAGATTTTGAAAATATATACTCTAACCCCTCTCCTGTGTATATATTCATTATTTCCATAGGAGATAATCCATATGCAAGGCCTATTGCAATAAAACTTCCTGTAGATGTACCTCCTATTAAACTAGTTTTTTCGATTATCATAGGATAATGATCTTTTAATCTGCTTAACAATTTTATACTTAATGCCCCCCTTACTCCTCCTCCATCAAAAGTCATTATATTAAAACTATTAATTCCTTCAAACATAAATTCCCTCCAAGTATCACTATATACTAAATCTATTCATATAATTTATATGTAAAAATACAAAAAGGAAGTATATAAAATTTACATACTTCCTTTTTTACTATTTATTTTTAGAGTCTATATAACTTAAAATTCCTTGAGCTATACCTTCCGCCATTTTATTTTGATAGCTTTGACTTTTTAAATTTTTCTCATCTTTTTCATTAGTTAAAAATCCAACTTCAACTAATGCAGACGGCATATCTGTACCTTTTAAAATTCCAACATTTGAAGGATATATACCTCTATTTTTTGTATTTAAATATAAACATATTGTATCTTGTATTGATTTTGCTAATTTATCAGAATCATTAATACCACTTTGAGGATAATAAGTTTCGGTTCCATGAGCTGAACTTGAACCACTTTGTGCATTTTGATGTATAGAAACTAATAAATCTATATTCTGTGAATTTGCCATGCTAGTTCTTTCTTCTAGTGATACATTCGTATCCTCACTTCTAGTTAAAATAACTTCTAAATCTTTATATTGAGATAACTTTCCTGCTACTTTTTTAGCTATTTCTAACGAGATATCTTTTTCTAAGCTTCCACTAAAACCTTTTGAACCAGTATCATTTCCTCCATGACCTGGATCTATTAGTATTTTAATTTTTTTATTTGATTTTTCATTTTCGAGACTCAAGTGTTCAATTTCGACCTTTGCTTGAGTATTCTCTTTCACATTATTATCATCAACCTTGTTGTCTTTTGCATTGCTAAATACCTTCTTAGCTATAAATGATATTGAAAATATACATATTAATACTAAAAGTGCTAAAATAAATAATCTAGATTTTTTTATTCTCTTTTTTCTTATAACTTTTCTTTTCTTAGACATAGATTCACCCTTCTAAATCATAATTCAGCTTAATTCTAGCATTTTTTTACTATATTTTCAATATTTGTATTGTTATCCCCCTAAAGTTATATCTTGTTTATTGTACCAATTTATAGCCTCATGAATATGATTATTTTTAAAATCTGGCCAATAATCATCTAAAACATAAAAATCTGCATATATAGACTGCACAGGTAAAAATCCACTTAATCTCCTTCTTCCACCCCATCTTATTATTAGATCCAGTCTTGAAATGTCAAAAGATTGTATGTATTCATGTATATTATTTTTATTATTACCCTTAGCATTTGATAAAGTATTCAAATCCCAGTGCCATCCATAATTTACTAATAGATTTGCTTTTATTTGCCCTTCTTTAGGTTTTATTCTTTGTGTATATGGCCTTAATTCATCTGGAAACATAGGCGAATTTGTGTTTCCTATTACTAACAATGCTGCCCCTTCATCTAATAACATTTTAGCAGCATTTACACATGCATCAGTAAATGCTTTAGTTTGATATGATGGTCTTTTAGTATTGTCTGTAGTGAATCCATAAAATGTAACTTCTTCCACCCCTATGTCTCTGCAAACTCTATAAGCTTCAAGACCTGGGTCTAACCCACTATCATAACCCTTGTCTTTTGTAAGACCTTTAGATTGAGCCCATCTTCTATTACCATCTGGAATTATTCCTACATGTTTTGGTATTCTCATTAAAATCACCTCTTCCCATATGATTATTTCCATTAGATAAGTTTTTACACAATATTTAGCATGTTATTAGTAATTTCTTTATCTTTTTTGCAAAATATTTACGTTTTACTATAAAGAGCATAGTAAACTATAAATATATTCTAATTTTATTGAAATCATTTATTTTTATTTAAGTCAAATAATTATGCAAATAGTTTATAGTGGAGGTGAAACATCTTAATAATACAAAATAAGGTTATATTATGACCATATTCTATTCCTCAATTAAATCAGATATAACTCCAAAAGTTCTGACTAAATATGATATTGAATATATAATTAATTCTTTTTCTGAAGTTGCTTATAAATGTAACTTAGTGGTATTTTATGATATTAAAATTCATGGGGCTCATGGTTACCTACTTGGTCAATTTTTAGATCCATATCATAAATAGAAAAAATGCTAAATATGACGGATGTATTGATAATAGATATAAAATAATTTTTGAAATCTATAATTCTACAAGAGAAAATGTAGCTACATTTAATGATTGTAAGTATATTGTAAAAGAACTATCTAAACTTGAAAAGATTCTGTTGAAGTATGTGGTGGAGATTTCAAAGATTTTAAAGGAAAATCATATTTTAAATATTACTCCAGTCAGTTAACTTCTTCTGTTAAATGTCCTATTATATTAGTTGATGGAAATAGAACAGTAGATTCGATGACTAAAATTCTAAATACTACTAATATTAAATATTTCTCAATATATAAGCAATTAAAATATATGAGAAATAATAAGATGGTGTTTTACATAAATAGTAAATTAAAATAAACCATAGATATACATGAAACATTATATTTAAAATTTTATTTAAAAAGATGAGTCTAATATAAAATGGATCCTATATAGTGGACACGAGAAAAAGCGTGTCTATCTATGTAGGATCTTTTTTTATAAAATATTAACTGAGGAGTGATTAAAATATGAC